>CAZHDF010000033.1:13049-25502 GCA_964531525.1 uncultured Alphaproteobacteria bacterium
GGCGGCGATCGGGTCCACGTCACCGGGCTCGACGACGTGCATCATTTCTACAGCGAGGCCGCGCCCGCCGCGCTCGACGCAGCGCCCGATGGGTTTCGCATCGCGCTGGTCCATTCGCCCGAGATCGCGGGCCGGGCGGCGGCGGCGGGCTTCGCGCTTTACATCACGGGCCATACCCACGGCGGCCAGGTCTGCCTGCCCGGCGGGCGGCCGATCGCCACCAACCTGCGCCGCCACCGGCGCTTCGCCTCGGGGCTGTGGCGCTGCGGCGACATGGTCGGCTACACCAGCCGGGGGGCCGGGGTCTCCTTTCTGCCGCTGCGCTTCAACTCTTTCGGCGAGGTGACCCTGTTCACGCTCCGGCGGGCGCGTCGATGATCGTGAAATGCGCCTCGGTCGGCCGGCCCGCGCGACCGTTGATCGGCAGGATGTCCTGGGGACAGGCCGAGAAGGCGACCACGCAGTCCATCTCGGCGCGCAGCACCACGTAATCCCCGGGCTTGCCGAGCGGCTCGCCGAAGGAGAGCCGACGACCGTCGGTCAGCGGAATGTTCATGAACAGGTTCAAGGGGCTCGGGACCTCGGGCGGAACGAGGCCCAGGGCGCGCATGCCCGCGAACAGGTTGTCGGTGCAGTTGTCGTGGTACTCGGTGCAGCCGAGAAGCCCGTAGCGGTAGTTGTCGCAGGCCGCGATCAGGGTGTCGTGGATGCCGGGCGAGGTGTCGGCGGTGAGCGTGAGGATCGGCCGGCGGCGGTTGGTCACCAGCGCGTCGCCGACCTCGGGAAAGACCTTGGTCAGGGTCGCGCGCCAATGTTCGAGCGACAGGAACTCGCCGAGGTCGCGGGCGTTGAACGCCCAGGTGTCGACCACCTGCTCGCCATGGGTGTTGATGACCTTGACGCTCTGCCCTCGCGCGAGCCGCGCGGCCATGCCGCTGCGCGCGGGAATCGTGATGAGTTCGCCCGATGCCATGTCGTCCTCCCCTTTTCGTCGCGGGCCGTTTTCGCTCCCGGCCCGGCGCGGATTATGCGCCCGAAGAAGCCTCGGCGGAAGCCGCCGCGCGCGCGCGCCGCCCGCCGTCGCGGGTCACGCCGAACAGGCGGTCGAGCTCGCCGAGAAAGATTCCGATCGCCGCCATGCGCGGCGGTCCCTTGCGGACCACCGTCTCGAACACCGACGAGAAGCCGAGCAGGTCGGGCCGCAGCGGCCGCATCAACCGCCAGGCGACCCAGCGCCCGGCGTAATGGCTGGGGAGGTGTCCGATGAAGGCGCCCGAAAGGATCATTTCGGCGGCGGCCTCCATGTTGTAGGCGGTCGCCGTGACGTTGCGCGGCGCGAGCCGCCCGGTGCTCGCGGCGGTGGCGTAGCCGCGGCGGACGTATTCGGCGCGCTCGATCTCCTCGACGGGGAGATCGTCGTCGGCGCGCTCGAACAAGGGATGCCCGCGCCCGCAGTAAAGGTCCATGCGCTCGTCGAACAGGACGTGATAGTCGAGCCCCGGCGCATGGGCCGAAAAGCTGCTGATGCCGATGTGATAGCGCCCGTCGAGAACCGCGCGCTCGATCTCGAGCGGCGGCGCGATATGTAGGTTGAGATGCACCGCCGGCGCGCGCTCCTTGAAGTGGCGGATCACCTCGTGAAGCCGACAATCGGGATTCGAGATGGTGTTGTCGAGCACCCCGATATGGAGATCGCCCACCAGGCGCCCGCGCAGCCCCCCGACCTCGGCCGAAAAGGCGTCGAGCGCGCTAAACAACCGCTGACTCGCCTCGTAGACCGCGCGGCCGTTGTCGGTCAGCCCGAAGCCCGCGCGCCCGCGCCGGCAGAGCCGGGTGCCGAGCCGGGCCTCGAGGTCGGCCATCTGGGTGCTGATGGTCGATTGGCCGACGTTGAGCGCGACCTGGGCAGCCGAGAAGCCGCCGCATTCGACCACCGTGGCGAAGACCTTGAGAAGCCGCAATTCGGCGCGACCGATCGGAAGGGGCATGGGAGCTCGTCCGGTCTAATCATCGATCAATATCGATGCTTAGACCGTAACACGTATATTCATCAACATGAAAACCCACGACCTTCCGGCCCCGCGCGGAGGGGACGACGCGCCGTCAGCTTTCGTCGTCGTCGCCGAACAGGTTTTCGAGGAAGCCGCCCTTCTTCTTGCCCTTGCGAATGCCGTGACAAGCGCCGCAGTTCGCCGGTGACCCCGCGCGCGCCCATTGGCTGGCCGAAATTTCGCGACGATGCTTGCGCTTCCACCACCGGGTTTCGGTAATCCGCGCCCCCTCGCGGCTCGGCTTGCCGGCGTTGGCGACGAGAAAGGCGGCGATCCGATCGCGCACCTTGGGATCGAGGCTCGCATCCTCGCCGAAGTGATTGCCGAGATCGGCCATGACGCGGCGCCAGGAATCGGCCGACAGCCAGCGCGCCCGATAGGCCATGTGGCAGGCGCCGCATTCCTCGGCGACGACGGGATCGGCGGCGCTGCGCAAGCGTTCGGCCTCCTCGGCCCGCGCCGCGCCGGCGGCGACGAGCCCGAGCATGACCGATAGGACAAGAACGTGGCGCATGGAAACTCTCCTCTGTTCGAGGCGGGGGAGTGGAAATTCAGTCATCGTCGGAGCCGCGTCCGGACGCCCTGTGACAAGCGAGGCAATTCGCCGGCGACCCCACCCGCGCCCAAACGCTTGCCGGGATTTCGTAACGGTGCGCGCGCCGCCACCACCAGGTTTCGGTGATCCGCAGCACGTCGTCGCCTTGCTCGGCGCCGTAGCGGGCATAGAAGGCGGCGATATGGTCGCGGGTCTTGGGATCGAGGCTCGCATCGCCGCCGAAATGATTGTCGAGATTGGCCATGATCCGCTTCCACGAGCTCTTGGGCAGGAAGCGAGGCGGATACGGCATGTGGCAGGCGCCGCATTCGTCGTTGGCCACCGGATCGGCGAGAATCCGCGGCTGTGTAGCCGCGGCCGCGGGCGTTCGGGGCCCCGCGACGCCGAGAACGACGAGAAACGCCAGAAACAGGAGCGGAAGAGAGCGCATGGGAGACCTCAGCGACTCATCATGAAGGTGATGAAATCGCCCTTCTCCCGGGCGGTGCAGACCCGGCCGAGCACCGAGCGGCAGTTGCGGCGGAACCATTTCGCGACCTTGCGCGCGTCGGTGAAGCGCGACGGGTTGACCGAGATCGCCATCGGCTCGATCACCTTGCCGACGCGGGTCTTGCCTTGGGCGCGCGGATCATCGGTATGGCAGGTCGTGCAGGACGGCGTTTCCGGCTTGCCGCCGGCGTGGCGGGTGGCGAACAACGTCCTTCCCCGCTCGGCCGAGAAGCCGGCGAACCCGGCGTCGGCGGCCTTCGCCTGGGCGGCGAACTCGGCGAGGATGGCGTCGCGCGCGGGCTCGGCGCGGCCGGGCGCGGCCGCCGTCAGGACGAGGCCGACGGCGAGGGCCGCGAGGGGCAACATGCGGATCGAAACTCTCATCTGGTCAGGCTCCCGTTTTCGGTTCGCCGGCGGTCTTGGTCTCCGGCAGGACGATTTCCTGGTCGTCGAAGCGGCCGCTCGCCGCGTCGCGATGACAAGCCGCGCAGTTCACCTTGCTCAGCACCGGCGCGGCGGTGAAGCGCGCGGGGGCGATCCCGGCGTGCTTGGCGACCCAATAGGGCGTGGCGGTGATGCGCCAGGGCGCCTCGTTCGAGACCGTGCGGAAACGATTGGCGGCCTCGCTGTCCCAGAATTCGGAGGCGTTGGCCGCGAGGTAGGCGGTGATCGCGCGCGCGGTCTCGGGGTCGAGGCTCGCGTCCTCGCCGAAATGATCGTCGAGATGGGCCATCATCCCGGTCCAGGACGCGGCGGGCAGCAGGCTGGGGTGAAACGGCGCATGGCAATCGCCGCATTCGGTGGCGTAAGTCTTGTCGAGAGCGAGCGTCGCCGGGTCCGGAACCGGTAGGCGCGAAAGTCCGACGAGCGTTCCGCCCGCGACCAGCGCGAACGCGCCGAGCGCCGCCGCCGCCGCCCGGGGCCGGGCGGCGCGAGGACGCGGCCGGGGCGAGCCCGGGGGTAGGCGCTTATCCCCGGTAATCATGGCGCGCACCAGGTTCTCGCGCCCGAGCAGGCTTTCGATCGCGACCCCCGCCACGTGAATGCCGATCATGGCGAGAAGCAGAACGGTGAGCGGGCCATGCACCGCCTTGGCGGCCTCGCCCAAATCGAAGCCGACCAGCGCCGCGAGCGGCCCCTGGTGCTCCTCGCCGCCAAGGACGAGCAACCCCGACGCAACGAGCGCGAACACCACGGCGATCAGCGCGAAGATCATCACCGCGCCGGTCGGATTGTGGCCCAGATAATGAGGTGGGCGCAGCAGGACGAGGCCGCGCAGATGACCGACGATGGCGCGCGGCCCATGGGCGAAATTCGCGAGGCGCGCGTACTCGCTGCCGAAGAAGCCCCAAACGACGCGAAAGACGAGCAGCAGCACGAGACCGTAGCCGGCCGCCGCATGCAAGCCCATCCACCACTCGGGCGCGTAGTAGCCGGTCGCGGCCCCCGCCGCGACAAGCGCGACGAGCGACCAGTGGAACAGGCGCACCGGCCGGTCCCAGACCCTGACTTCGCGTTCGCTCACCTCGTTGGCCCCCCGGCCGGTCGCCTCGCGCCCCGGGGCCTTCGTCGATCTTCGCCCTCGGGGATGCGAATCGTATAGCGCGGGGGAGCTTAACGGCGGCTGAGCGCGCCGTTCATTCTCTGTTCAGGGAGCGCTCGGCGCCGTTTGACGTGGATCATGCGCTCGCGATCGGGCATGATCGCAGCTTCGGGCCGTCGCCCCGCAGGGCTGGCCGGCGTTCATACCGACCAGAAGGAAGCGAAGAGATGACCCCACGCGAAGCGAAAACGCCATCGCCATGGAAAAATCGCGCCACGGGCGCGCTCGCGGCCGTCGCCGCGCTCGGTCTCGTCCTCCTCGGCGCCGAACGCGCGCTTGCCGCGCATACCAAGGACCATGGCGATGTCGCCGAGTCCAACGGCTCGATGATGAACGACGAACACCAAAGCAGGCTCATGCTGGCGATGCCGATGATGGACCCGAATCGCGGCCGCAAGCTGTTCGCGTCCAAGGGCTGCGTCGTTTGCCATTCGATCAACGGCGTCGGCGGCGAGGATGCCCCCGCGCTCGACTACAAGATGTCGGACCGGTTCATGAACCCCTTCGATTTCACGGCGCGCATGTGGCGGGGCGCCGAGGCGATGATCTACATGCAGCGCGAGGAGCTCGGCGATCAGATCGAGTTTTCCGGCCAGGAGCTCGCCGATATCATCGCCTTCGCCCACGACCCGGCCGAGCAGAAACTCTTCTCCGTGACCGATATCCCGGGGCAGATCAAGAAGCTCATGAGCAGCAAGCAAGACGAATAGCACCCTCCCCGAGCAGAACCGGGAGGCGGTCACCGCCTCCCGGTCCCCGCGTCATCCTCGCGGCCATGTCCTCGATCGCGCCGCCGATCGGCCCCCCGACGGTCCGGCGCGCCTGATCCGCCGTTTCGCGGCGGCGCGCGTCTCATGCCCGATCGCGCATCGAATTCGCCGCCCCGGCTTGACAAGGGCCGGGGCGAGAGCTATATCCCCCTCACGCAGACCCCTCCCCTAGGGGGGTGGGGTAAAAAATTAAGGAACCACGACCGGGGTCGAGGCCCCCAGGCGCTATTTCCCTTGGCAAGCGCCCTGAGGCCCCGCCCCGGCCGTCGTTCCCGGGACCCAAGTAAAGGAGAAAATAGACGATGATCCATCTCAAGATCGAAGGCATGACCTGCGAGCATTGTGCCAAGTCGGTGCGCGAGGCATTGTCGAAAATTCCCGGCGTCGAGAATGTCGCCGAGGTCAGCGTCGAGCGCGGCGAGGCGCTGGTCACGGGCGAGGTGGACACGGCGGCGCTGATCGCGGCCGTGCGCGAAGAGGGCTACGAGGCCCGCGTCGCATGACCGCGCAAGCGGCGCAGGCGGCGTGTTGCGGCCATGTGCTGCGCCTCGATTCCTCGGCGCGCGAGGATGCGCGCCGCCGGCTGCTGTCGATCCGCGGCCATATCGAGGGCATCCTGCGCATGCTCGAGACCGAATCGGTCTACTGCGTCGACGTGCTCAAGCAAATCAAGGCCGTCGACGGAGCGCTCGACAAGGTCGGCGACCTCATCCTCCGCAGCCATCTCCGCGATCACGTCGTCACCGCTCACGAGCGCGGCGACGAAGGCGCGATCGTCGACGAGTTGATGGAAGTGCTCAAATACCGCTGAGTCCGGCGGAAGGAATTCCCACCGGTCCTGACGAGACCGCCGGAACTGGCGGCACGCCGGGTTGCACCGCGGCGCCCTTCGGGGCGCGCCCGTAAGGAGAAACGGAACATGGACCAGACAGTCACATTTCCGGTCGAGGGCATGACTTGCGCCTCATGCGTCGGCCGCATCGAGCGCGCGCTCAAGGGAGTGTCCGGCGTCCGCGACGCCGAGGTCAATCTCGCGACCGAGAAGGCGCGGGTCGCCTTCGATTCGGACCAAACCGACATCCCGACGCTTCTGGCGGCGGTCGAGAAGGCCGGCTACCACGCGGCCGCGAGCAGCCGCGAGATCGGCGTCGAGGGCATGACCTGCGCGTCCTGCGTCGGCCGCATCGAGCGCGCGCTCAAGAAGCTCGACGGCGTGGTCGAGGCGAGCGTCAACCTCGCGACCGGGAAGGCGAGCGTCACTTATCTCGCCGACGTGGTCGACGTCGACCGCATCAAGGACGCGATCACGCAGGCCGGCTACACGCCCCGCGATCTCGCCGAGGAGACCCCGGGCGAGGACCACGAGCGCGCCGCCCGCGAGCGCGAGGTCGCCGAGCTTCGGCGCACCGTCATCTTCGCCGCCGCGTTCACGATCCCGCTGTTCCTGGTCGCCATGCTGCGCTATCTGCCCACGGTCGAGAGCGCGATGCTCACGGTCCTGCCCGAGCGCGGCTGGATGTGGATCGAGATGATCCTCGCCACCCCGGTGCAGTTCTATGCCGGGCGCCGTTTCTATCGCCACGGCTGGGCCGAATTGAGCCATTTCAACCCGGGCATGAACAGCCTGGTGATGCTGGGCAGCAGCGCGGCCTACTTCTATTCGCTGCTCGCCCTGATCGCGCCCGAATTCTTCCCCGAGGGTTCGGCGACCACCTATTTCGAGGCCGCCGGCGTGATCATCACCCTGATCCTGCTCGGCCGCCTGTTCGAGGCGGTCGCCAAGGGCCGCACCTCCGAGGCGATCAAGAAGCTGATGACGCTTCAGGCGCGGACCGCGCGCGTGCTGCGCGACGGCGAGGAGATCGAGATCCCGATCGAGGACGTCGTGACCGGCGACCATGTGCTGGTCCGCCCGGGCGAGCGCCTGCCGGTCGACGGCCGGGTCATCGAGGGCGCGAGCTACGTCGACGAATCGATGATCACCGGCGAGCCGATCCCGGTCGAGAAGGGACCGGGCGCCGAGGTCGTCGGCGGCACGGTCAACAAGACCGGCGCGTTCACGCTCGAAGCGACGCGCGTCGGCGCCGACACGGTGCTCAGCCAGATCATCAAGATGGTCGAGGAGGCGCAAGGCTCGAAACCGCCGATCCAGGCCCTCGCCGACAAGATCGCCTCTGTCTTCGTGCCCATCGTGCTCGTCATCTCGGCAATCACCTTCGGCGTGTGGTTCGTCTTCGGACCGGCGCCGGCGCTGAGCTTCGCCTTCGTGACCGCGGTCTCGGTTCTGCTCATCGCCTGCCCCTGCGCCATGGGGCTCGCGACGCCGACCGCGATCATGGTCGGCACCGGAAAGGGCGCCGAGATGGGCGTTCTGTTCCGCAAGGGCGCGGCGCTCGAGATGCTGGCCCGGGTGCGGACCGTGGTGCTCGACAAGACCGGCACGCTCACCCTCGGCCGGCCGACGCTGACCGATCTCGTCGATCTGCGCCCGGATGCCGAGGTGGGAGCCGGCACCGACGATATCCTGCGCCTGGTCGCCGCCGCGGAAAGCAAGAGCGAGCATCCGATCGCCGACGCCATCGTGCGCGCGGCGAAGGACCGCGGCATCGAGCTTCCCGCCGTCACCACCTTCGACGCCGAGGCCGGCTACGGCATCGTCGCCGAGGCCGACGGGCACAAGCTCCATGTCGGCGCCGACCGCTATATGGAGAAGCTGGGCCTCGACCTCGGCGACGGAGCGACGAGCGGCGCGGCGCTCGCGCGCCAGGGCAAGACGCCGCTCTACGCCGCGATCGACGGCCAGCTCGTCGCCGTCATCGCGGTCGCCGATCCGCTCAAGGAAGGCAGCCGCGAGGCGGTCGAGGCGCTGCACGCGCTCGGCCTCGAGGTCGCCATGCTGACCGGCGACAACCGGGCCACCGCCGAGGCGATCGCCGCCGAGGCCGGCATCGACCGGGTGCTCGCCGAGGTGCTGCCCGACCAGAAGGCCGCCGAGGTTCGCCGCCTTCAGGCCGAGGGCAAGAAGGTCGCCTTCGTCGGCGACGGCATCAACGATGCCCCGGCGCTCGCCCAGGCCGACGTCGGCATCGCCATCGGCACCGGCACCGACGTCGCCATCGAGGCGGGCGACGTGATCCTGATGTCGGGCGATTTGCGCGGCATCGTCAACGCCACGGGATTGTCGAAGAAGACGCTGCGCACCATCTGGCTCAACTTCTTCTGGGCTTACGCCTACAACATCTCGCTGATCCCGCTCGCCGCCGGCGCGCTCTACCCGGTGCTCGGCATCCTGCTGAACCCGATGCTCGCGGCCGCGGCGATGAGCATCTCGAGCCTGTTCGTGGTCGTCAACTCGCTTAGGCTGCGGCACTTCCGGCCTCCGCTCGCCGCCACGGCGCCCGAGCCCAAGCCCACATTCGACCCGGCCGCGCAGGCCGCCTGAAACGAAACCTCGCGCCGGACCCGGCACCCCCCACCGCCGCCGGGTCCGGCACGTCAACCGAAGGAGACCGAGCGATGCAATATTGGCGTTCGACCTTGACCGGACTGATCGCCGCGACCTTCGCCGTCGCGGCCGCGCCCGGCGCATCGGCGCAAACCGCCGCGGCGGACGCAAACCGGGTCGCCTATGCGCTCATGGACGGGTCCAACAGCATAGCCGTCATCGACCTTGACGCGCGCCGCCTCGCCGCCCGCATCGAGGTTCCCGGCAACCCGCACGGCGGAGCGATCACCCCCGACGGGCGGTTCATCTACGCGGCCAGCATGGGCGGGAACACGATCCACGTGGTCGACACCCAGGCGCGCAAGGTGGTCGCGAAGATCGACGTCGGCAGCATCACCCACCACGCGACCGCGTCGCCCGACGGCCGTTATGTCTACATGGCCGGCGAAACGGTCGTCGCGATCGACACGACGACCAACAAGATCGTCGCCCGGATCCCGACCGAAGACCCGCCCTTCTACCTCGCCTTCTCGCCCGACGGCAGCCGGCTCTATGCGCTCGGCATGGGGAGCTCGATCGCGGTCATCGATCCCGTGGCGGCGCGGGTCGTGAAGACGATCCGCATGAACGCGACCTCGATGATGGGCCACCTCGTGGTTCGGCCCGACGGAAAGGAGCTTTACGTCACCAACGACGCCAACGATACCGTGACGGTCATCGACGTCGAGACGGGCCGCCCCGTCGCCCAGATCTCCGTCGGCGAAGGCCCGCACGGCGTGACGACGACCGTCGACGGCCGCTATGTCGTCGTCGGCAACCGGGGCCAGACCGACGTCTCGGTGATCGACACCCAAACCAAGAAGGTCGTCGAGACCCGCGAGATCGGCCAGCGTCCCGAGCATCTGACCGCGACCCCCGACGGGCGGTATCTGCTGGTCGGCAGGGATACCGGCGCGAACACGCTTCTGCTGGTCGATCCGACGAGCTTCGAAACCCTGGCGTCGATCGATCTCTGGAAGGCCCCCCATACGATCCTCGTGCCGGAACGTAGCGCGGACCAAGCGGCCCGGGACCGGGAGACCGCGGTCGCGGCCGACGATCTCGCCCGCACCGGCGGCCTGGATTGAGCGGAACCATGACCACGCAAACCACTACTACCGCCGGCCCCGGAAACGGGGATGCGGAAAACCATGCCGAAACGCGTCGTGATTTCCTCTATCTCGCGACCGGCGCGGTCGCCGTAACCGGCGCGGCGGCCGCGGTCTGGCCGCTGATCGACAGCATGAACCCCTCGGCCGACGTGCTGGCGCTGGCGACCGTCGAGGTCGATCTCAACCCGGTCGCGGTGGGCCAGCGGATCACCGTGATCTGGCGCGGCCAGCCGGTGTTCATCGTTCACCGCACGCCCGAGCAGATCGCCCGCGCCGCGAAGGACGACAACAACCCCAAGCTGATCGATCCGCAGCCCGACGCCGCGCGCGTCCAGAATCCGGAATGGCTCATCGTGACCGGCATCTGTACCCATCTCGGCTGTATCCCTCTGGGTCAGAAGCCGAACGATCCCCAGGGACCCTGGGGCGGCTGGTTCTGCCCCTGTCACGGCTCGATCTACGACATCGCCGGCCGGGTGCGGCGCGGCCCGGCGCCGGAAAACCTCTGGCTGTTTCCGTATAAGTTCCTGGAAGGCGGAAGCGTGCAGCTCGGCGTCGCCGACGCGAAATGGGTGCCGTTCTCCGGAAAGCGAGGTGGCGTCTTCAAAGCATGAGTCGTTCGAAATGAATTGGTATCGAACCGCGGCGCCGGTACAAACCGAATCCGCGCCCGGCCCGGCCGGGTCAGTCGCATGAGGGAAACATGTCGAAGCAGTCCAAATCCGGAAAGAAGCGCCCGGTCGATCATGGCGGCCGAGGCAAGGGCGCGAAGGCGGCGGGCAAGCGCAAGCTGACCGACCGCCTCCCCGCCCTGTTCGTGGTCGCCTTCCTGGTCCTCGGCCTGGGCGCGATGGCCTGGAACTACATGGGATCCAACGGCATGTCGAACGGCGCGTCCGAGAGCGGCGTGATCCCGGTCGCCGTCAAGGTCCCCAAGCTCTCGCCGGCGGCCGCCGAGGGCAAGAAGGCGTTCGACGCCAACTGCGCCGCCTGCCACGGCATGAACGCCGCCGGCACCAACAACGGCCCGCCGTTCGTTCATACGATCTACAACCCGGGACACCACGACAACCGCGCCTTCCTGCGCGCCGTCCGCAACGGCGTGCCCCAGCATCACTGGAACTTCGGCAACATGCCGCCGCAGCCACAGGTCACCAACAAGGATCTGATCGGAATCGTGCGCTACGTGCGCGAGTTGCAGAAGGCCAATGGCATCAACTACGAGAAGCACGTCATGCAATAGCGGGGCAAGGCGCCCGGGATCGCGCGAGAACGGTTCCGGCCGCCGCTCCCTCGGGGCTCGCATGACGCCCCCGTTCCCGGATATTCTCGGCGGATGAAGGAGGGGCCATGGAACGCGAGCGAGACCGAAAGCTGAGCCGAACCAGC
This sequence comes from uncultured Alphaproteobacteria bacterium, assembly GCA_964531525.1. Taxonomy (GTDB): domain Bacteria; phylum Pseudomonadota; class Alphaproteobacteria; order JAAXGF01; family JAAXGF01; genus CAYYWV01. Next base: position 24,504 of record CAZHDF010000033.1, read on the forward strand.
GCGATCGAGGCGGCGCGCGCGGCGCTTCTCGTGATCGACGCCCAGAACTGGGTCATGGACGAAGCCAACCGCCCGCCCCGGCCCGAGTTCTACGCCGCCGCGCGCGAGACCGTGATCCCCAACATCGCGCGCCTGATCGCGGCGGCGCGCGAGGCCGAGGTCGAGGTCGTCTACACCGTGATGGAAAACGCGACCCGCGACGGTCGCGACCGGAGCCTCGATTACAAGCTCTCGGGGTTCTTCATCGCCAAGGGCTCGTGGGATGCCCGGGTGATCGACGCGCTCGCCCCCGGCGACGACGAGCTCGTGATCCCCAAGACCTCGTCGAGCCTGTTCAACTCGACCAACTTCGAATACCTCATGCGCAACATCGGGATCGACACGATCATCGCGACCGGCTTCCTGACCGATCAATGCGTCGATCACACGCTGCGCGACGGCGCCGATCGCGGCTTCTACATGATTTGCGCGCGCGACGCCTGCATGGCCGACACTCGCGCCCGTCACGAGGGCGCGCTCCGCGCCTTCGGCGGCTATTGCCGCACCGAAACCACCGATAGCCTGCTCGCCGCCCTGGGCGGCGGAACCTAACCCCGCATCAACCCCGCATCCGGGCGCCGTCTGGGTCGAACAGGGGGGCGGTGATCAGGCGGGCGGGTCGCATGTCGCCCAGGATCTCGATCTCGAAGGTCTCGCCCTCGGCGATCATGGCGGTCGGCACGAAGCCGAGCGCCACCGATTCGCCCACGTAATGGGCGTACCCCCCCGAGGTGACGAAGCCCACGACCGCGCCATCCTTCCAGATCGGCTCGTCGGCCCAGACGTCGGCATCCGCCGCATCGACCACGAAGCTGCAGAGCCGGCGCGCGGGCGGGTCGTCGCGCGCGGCGAGCGCCGCCTCGCGGCCGATGAAATCGCCCTTCTTGAACGAGACGAAGCGATCCAGCCCGGTCTCGGCCGGGGTGTAGTCGGGCTTGTACTCGCGCATCCACGAGCCGA
>CAZHDF010000034.1:0-25272 GCA_964531525.1 uncultured Alphaproteobacteria bacterium
AAAGCGACATGCCGGTGATCTTCCTGACCTCGAAGGACGAGGAGATCGACGAGCTTCTCGGCTTGCGCAGCGGCGCCGACGATTACATCCGCAAGCCGTTCTCGCTGCACCTGCTGATCGAGCGCATCCGCGCCGTGCTGCGGCGCGCCGAGGCGGCGCGCGCGGCCGCCGACGTGGGCGGCAAGGACGCGATCACGCGCGGCGACCTGGTGCTCGACCCGGCGCGCCACCGCTGCACCTGGCGAGGCGTCGAGGTCGCGCTGACGGTGACCGAGTTCCTGATCCTCCAGTCGCTCGCCGCGCGGCCCGGCCATGTGCGCAGCCGCGACCAGCTCATGGACGTGGCCTACGACGACAACGTGTACGTCGACGACCGGACGATCGACAGCCATATCAAGCGGATGCGCAAGAAATTCAAGGCCGTCGACCCGACGTTCGCCCAGATCGAGACGCTCTACGGGGTCGGGTACCGCTATACCGAGGCATGACCGGCGGCATGCGCGCGCGGGCGTCCGGCGCCCTGGTCCGCCGTTCGCCGCCGCCGGCGGGCGCGCGCTGGCGCGTGTTTTCGTCGCTGACCTGGCGCATCCTTGCGATCAATCTTCTGGCGCTCGGCATCGTGGTCGCGGGGATGCTCTACGTCGACGCCTACCGCCACGGGCTGATCGAGGCGCGAGCCGAATCGCTGCGCACCCAGGCCGAGCTGATGGCCGGCGCGCTCGGCGAGGTCATGGTCGCCGAGGGCGAGGCCGACCGGTTCGCGATCGACGCGCGCGCCGCGCGCCGGATGCTGCGCCGGCTCGTTCTGCCGGTGAAGATCCGCGCCCGGCTGTTCGACACGCAAGGCGCGCTGATCGCGGATTCGAACCGGCTTCCCGGCATCGGCCCGGTGGTCGAGGCCGAGGTGCTGCCGCCGCCCGAGGGGCCGGTCGCGACGACGGTCGCGGCGATCTACGACTGGATCGTTTCCCATCTGCCCGCGCGCGAGAGGCTCGAACCCTACCGGGAGAACAAGACCCAGCGCGCGAGCGATTACCGCGAGGCCGCCGCCGCGCTCGCCGGCGCGCCCGGCTGGGCGCTGCGCGACGGCGGCAGCGAGGGCGCGATCATCAGCGTCGCCGTGCCGGTGCAGCGATTCAAGCACGTCCAGGGCGCGCTGATGCTGTCGACCACGACCGCCGACGTCGAGGAGGCGGTGCGCGAGGTGCGCTACGCGATCCTCGAGCTGTCCGCCGTGGCGCTCGCGGTGACGATCGCGCTTTCGCTGTTCCTCGCCGCGACCATCGTGCGGCCCTTGCGCCGGCTGGCGGATGCGGCCTATGCGGTGCGCCGGGTGCAGGGACGCTCGGTGGTGATCCCCGACTACTCGGCGCGCAGCGACGAGATCGGCGAGCTGTCGCGCGCGCTGCTCGACATGACCGACGCGCTCGCCGACAGGATCGACGCGATCGAGCGCTTCGCCGCCGATGTCGCCCACGAGATCAAGAACCCGCTGTCATCGCTGCGAAGCGCGGTCGAGACCATCGCCCGGGTCGACGATCCCGATCAGCAGCGCCGCCTTCTGGCGATCGTCGAGGAGGACGTACAGCGCCTCAACCGGCTGATCGGCGACATCGCCGACGCCTCGCGCCTCGACGCCGAGCTCGCCCGCGCCCCGAGCGAGCCGGTCGATATCGGCCGGCTGCTCGCGGCCGTCGCCGAGGTCCACCGCGCGCGGCGGAGCGAAGGCGGGCCGGTGATCCATTGCGAGCTGCCGCCGGGCGAGCGACTGGTGGCGCCGGGCATTGAAAGCCGGCTCGTGCAGGTGATCGAGAACCTGATCGCCAACGCGCGCTCGTTCAGCCCGCCGGACGGCGAGATTCGCATCGCGGCGCGGCGCGACGGCGACTGGATCGAAGTGTCGATCGAGGACCAGGGACCGGGGATGCCGCCCGGCAAGCTCGAGGCGGTGTTCGACCGCTTCTACAGCGAGCGCCCGGCGGGCGAGAAGTTCGGCACCCATTCGGGGCTCGGGCTCAGCATCTGCCGTCAGATCGTCGAGGCCCATGGCGGCACGATCCGGGCCGAGAACATCGGCGGCGACGACCACCCCAAGGGGGCGCGCTTCATTCTCCGCCTGCCGGCGTAGCACCGCCGCCCCGAAACCCGCTTGTGGGTTTCGGCAAGCGCGCCCGCGCGCCCGAGCTTATGCGAGGAAGCCTGCGTGGCGTTTGAACGCCCGACGGGCGCAGCCCGGCGGAAGCAAAGACTCGCGCCCGCGCGCCCGAGCTTATGCGAGGAAGCCCGCGCGGGCCGTTAATGAACGCTGACCGGCAGCAGGTTGTGCTGGCGGGCGGCGGCGAAGGCGAGGTCGCGGCTCTCGGCGACGGCGAGAACCGTGCCGTCGGCGCCGTGGATGCCGTAGCCTTCCGCCCCCTCGATCACGACGCGACCGATATAGGCGAGGTTGGGCCCGCCGAGCGCGAGCAGCGTCTCGGCCGAGATCATCCGCTGGGGGGCGTGGTCTTCGAACTGCTTGTTCATGGTGACCGCTCCGATTGCCTGATGGTCTGGTACCTGGGGGTTACGAGGCCTTCTTGGCGCGCCCGTCGCCGGCGTCGCTCAGGGTCTGGGCGCCGCGCTCGCTCGACCGGATTTCGACCGTCTGGACCCGGGGCTCGGGAACCGGGCGGACGAGGTCGATGTTGAGCAGCCCGTTGTCGAGCGAGGCCTCGGCGACCTCGATTCCCTCGGCGAGAACGAAGCTGCGCTGAAACTGACGCGCCGCGATGCCGCGGTGCAGATAGCTGCGGTCCTCGTCGGATTCGTTCCGCTTGCCGCGGATGACGAGCTGGTTGTCCTCGATCGTCACGCTCAGGTCCTCGGGGCCGAATCCGGCCACGGCGAGCGTGATGCGAAGCCTGGTGTCGCCGACCTGCTCGATGTTGTAGGGCGGATAGCCGTCGGCCGACGCCTTCGAGGCGCGGTCGAGCATCCGTTCGAGATGATCGAATCCCAGGAAAAGCGGGCTGTTGAACATGGATACGCGAGTCATGTCGGGGTCTCCTCCATCGAGCGAGTCGCGACGTTTGGGCCCCTGATGGGCGCCCTCGAAATCGCCGGCCGCATCGGGCGCCGGCAAACCAAATATGGGGGCCGCGAAACGCCGGTTCAAGACGACCGCCCGGCCCCGGACGCTCCCGAAGGGCCAAGAAGATCCACCCATGTCTTGGTTAACGTTAAGCATAGGAATTCCAGAATTACAGGAGCATTTACAAAAAATTAAGGTAAACAACCGCCCCAAGGTTAACAGTATACCACTGTTTATATTGACAAATCGCTAAAATAAGAAGACAATAACACTCTGTTTACTATAGAAATCTGCCACGGCGGCTACATTCATTGCCAAGGCGGACGAAAACCATTTCGGGACCAGGGTGGAACCATGTGGGGATATCGATTTGCCGTTCTGCGGCCGTGGGTCTTCATTCTCGTCGGTCTCTTCCTCGTGATCGCCTTTTCGGCGCGCGCCGGGACCGATTCGACCGTTCGGACCGCCTTCGACGTCGGCAACGAAGTTCGCTGCCTGGCGCTGACCATCTATTTCGAGGCCCGCGGCGAGCCCGACGAGGGCAAGCTCGCGGTCGGGCATGTGGTGATGAACCGGGTGCTCGATCCGCGCTATCCGTCGCGGGTCTGCGGCGTCGTCCAGCAGGGCGGCGAGTGGCCGCGCAATCGCTGCCAGTTCTCCTGGTGGTGCGACGGGCGCAGCGACAAGCCGCGCGACCGCGCCGCCTGGGAACGCGCGACCGCCTTCGCGCGGCTCATCTACTGGGGCTTCTCCAAGGACCCGACCGGCGGCGCGCTGTGGTACCACGCCGATTACGTCTCGCCGGTCTGGAAGAAGATGCTCGGCCAGGGCCCCAAGATCGGGCGCCATCAGTTCTATACCGCGAGCAGCCATCTCGACGGCTCGTCCGGACGGCTGCTCCCCGCGCGCGCGCTGCAATAGAGTCTTTTCCACTTACGTGGAGCCGCACCGGCCCGCTCCTCCGCCCGGCCACCCATAGCGTACGATCCCGTTGGGTGGCCGGGCGGGGGGCGGGCCGGTGCCGCCTAAAGAGAAATCCGGCGGGCGCGATCGTCGCTTTCTCTCTCTCCGAAGATCGAACTTCGGGCGGGCCCTCGGGTCCGCCCGCTTTGTTTCAGTCCCCGAGCGCCCGGGCGTGGTGGGCGACGTGGTCGGCCATGAAGGTGGCGATGAAGTAGTAGCTGTGGTCGTAGCCCGGCCGGCGACGCAGGGTCAGGGGTTGGCCGGCGGCGGCGCAGGCGGCCTCGAACAACTCGGGCTTGAGCTCGCGTTCGAGAAACGGGTCGTCCTCGCCCTGGTCGATCAGGATCGAGACGGGAAGCGGCCCCCGGGCGCGGACCAGCGCGCAAGCGTCCCAGTCGCGCCAGGCTTCGCGGTCGGGGCCGAGATAGCCCGCGAACGCCTTCTCGCCCCAGGGGCAGCGCATCGGCGCGACGATCGGCGCGAAGGCCGAGACCGAGGCGTAGAGCCCCGGGTCGCGGAGCGCCGAGACCAGCGCCCCGTGTCCGCCCATGGAGTGGCCGAAAATACCGCGCAGGCCCGGCCGGGCCGGGAAATGGGCCTCGATCAGGGCGGGAAGCTCGCGGGTGACGTAGCTCGCCATGCGGTAATGCCCGGCCCAGGGTGCTTGCGTCGCGTCGAGATAGAAGCCCGCGCCCGAGCCGAAGTCCCAGTCGTCGTCCTCGCCCGCGAGGCCGAGGCCGCGCGGGCTGGTGTCGGGGGCGACCAGCATCAGCCCGTGCTCGGCGGCGAGCCGCTGGGCGCCCGCCTTGACGGCGAAGGTCTCCTCGGTGCAGGTGAGCCCGGCGAGATAGTAGAGCACGGGCACCGGCCCGGCCTCGGCCTGGGGCGGGCGGTAGACGGCGAAGCGCATCTCGGTCCCGGTCTCGGCCGAGCGGTGGGCGTAGAAGCCCTGCACGCCGTCGAAGCACTTCTGCTCGCTGACGGTCTTGATCGCGGCGCTCATGGTCTCCGCCCCGCGCGGCCGCTCAGAACAAGACGACGCTGCGGATCGATTCGCCCGCGTGCATCAGATCGAAGGCGGTGTTGATCTCGTCGAGCGGCATGCTGTGGGTGATCAGGTCGTCGATGTTGATCTTGCCGTCCATGTACCAATCCACGATCTTCGGCACGTCGGTCCGCCCGCGCGCGCCGCCGAAGGCGGTGCCGCGCCAGACCCGGCCGGTGACGAGCTGGAAGGGACGGGTCGAGATCTCCTGGCCGGCGCCCGCGACGCCGATGATGATGCTCTCGCCCCAGCCCTTGTGGCAGCATTCGAGCGCCTGGCGCATGACGTCGACGTTGCCGATGCACTCGAAGCTGTAGTCGGCGCCGCCCTTGGTGATATCGACCAGATAGGGGACCAGATCGCCCTCGACCTCGCTGGGGTTGACGAAATGGGTCATGCCGAACTTCTCGGCGAGCGCGCGTTTTCTCGGGTTGGTGTCGACGCCCACGATCCGGTCGGCGCCGACCAGGCGGCAGCCCTGGATGACGTTGAGCCCGATGCCCCCGAGGCCGAAGATCACCACGTTCGCCCCGGGCTCGACCTTGGCGGTATTGATGACCGCGCCGATCCCCGTGGTCACGCCGCAGCCGATGTAGCAGACCTTGTCGAAGGGCGCGTCCTCGCGGATCTTGGCGACCGCGATCTCGGGAAGCACGGTGAAGTTGGCGAAGGTCGAGCAGCCCATGTAGTGGTAGATCGTCTCGCCGCCGAGCGAAAACCGGCTGGTGCCGTCGGGCATCAGCCCCTGGCCTTGGGTCGCGCGGATCGCCTGGCACAGGTTGGTCTTGCCCGAAAGGCAGTACTCGCACTGGCGGCACTCGGGCGTATAGAGCGGGATGACGTGATCGCCCGGCTTGACGCTGGTCACGCCGTCGCCGACCTCGACCACCACGCCCGCGCCCTCGTGGCCCAGGATCGCCGGGAAGATGCCTTCCGGGTCGGCGCCCGAGCGCGTGAACTCGTCGGTGTGGCAGACGCCGGTGGCCTTGATCTCGACCAGCACCTCGCCGGCGCGCGGCCCTTCGAGCTGAACGGTTTCAACGGCCAGCGGCTCGCCGGCCTTGTGCGCGACGGCGGCGCGAACGTCCATGACGCATCCTCCCCTTTTTTCGGCTGGGCGCGATCACCCGAGCGGATTGTTCCGTCGCCATGTTTTCAGGGGCCGGGCGCGATTTCAACCGCGATTCGCGCCGCGACTGGGATTCGACCCGAGGCAATGGTAAATAGGATGTGGGGGGCGGACCGATCGACCGATCGGCCGATCACGGGTCAAGCGAGGTCCATGTGATGAAACGCCATCTTCTTGCCGCCACCGCCGTCGTCGCGCTGGTCCTGATCGCCGCGCCGGCTTATGCGTTCCACTGTCCGCTCGACATCGCGGCCATCGACAACGGGCTCGCCAAGGCGCGGGTAAGCGCCGAGGTCAAGGCCGAGGCCAAGGCGCTGCGCGACGCGGGCGCCGCGCTCCATGCCGCCGGCAAGCACGGCGAGGCCATCGACAAGCTCTCGGCGGCGATGCGGCTTATTCTCGGCGCGATGTAGCGGCGGCGGAAAGCGCGTCCTCGATCGAGGCGATCGAGGCGATCACGCAATCGGCGCTGGCGGCGAGGCGCTCGCGCTCGGTGACGCCGGTGAGAACCGCGACCGCGAGGCCGCAGCCGGCGACGCGCGCGGTCGCCATGTCCTGAACCGAATCGCCGACCAGCGCGACCTCGGCCGCCGCGAGCCCGGTGGCGCGGCAGAAGGCATGCACCATGCCGGGCGCGGGCTTGGCGCCGTGGCCCGAATCGTAGCCGGCGACGAAATCGAACAGCGCGCCGAGCGCCGCCGTCTCGAGCCAGTCCCGGGCGGCGGCGGCGGTGTCGTTGGTCGCGATGCCGAGCGCCAGCCCGCGCCCGCGCAGCCGGGCGAGCAGGGCGGGAAGATCGGCGACCACGGCGGGGGCGCGTCGGGCGTGATCGGCGAACACGCGCTCGATCCGCGCGGCGATGTCGGGGACGCGCGCGAGCGCCGGCTCGGCCCCCCAGAGCGCCGCGATCTCGTCGTTGGTGCCGCAGGCGAGCGGCGAGGCGGGATCGAGCCGGCCGGCGTCGTCGTAGCCGCCGATCCGCAGCAGCCGAGAGGCGGTCTCGGGCGCGCCGGCGGCCCGGGCGAGCTCGTCCGCCAGCGCGCGATAAGCCGGCGGCCAGACGTCGTCGAAGGCGAGGAGCGTGCCGTCCTTGTCGAACAGAATGCCGCGAATCGCGAGCCCGGAGCTCACTCGTCGTGGGTCCCGATCTGGATCAGCGCGGCCCCCATGGCGGCGCTGCCGAAGGTGACCGAAAACCCGAAGAACAGCATGAACAGCGCCAGGATCGGCGATTGCGAGCCCAGGATCAGCGTGCCCAGCCCGCCGACGTCGAAGGCGAGCACGCCGCCGCAGGCCACCAAGCCGCCCAGGACGCCGCCGAGGCCGTGGCGCAGGAGATAGAGATAAAAGGTCCGGTCGCGCGCGAACATCGTCCGGCCTTATCGGCCCGGGCTTCGCCTGTCAAGCGTCGCCGAGCAGCGTCTCGATCCGGTCGCGGAGCGCGGGGATCACCTCGGCCTCGAACCAGGGGTTGCGCGCGGCCCAGGCGCGCGTCCGCCAGGACGGATGCGGCAAGGGAAGATAGTCGGGGCCGAAGCGCCGCCAGGCGCGCACGGTGGCGGTCACGGTCTTCTCGCCCGCCGCGCCGAGATAATGGACCTGGGCATAGCGCCCCACCAGCAGGGTGAGCGCGACATGGGGAAGCCGCGCCCGCAGCCGCGCGTGCCAGAGCTCGGCGCATTCGGGGCGCGGCGGCCGATCGCCGCCCTTCGCGTCGCGGCCCGGATAGCAAAACCCCATGGGCACGATCGCGATCCGGCGCTCGTCGTAGAAGGTTTCGCGGTCGAGCGCGAGCCAGTCGCGCAGCCGGTCGCCCGAGGGGTCGTCCCAGGGCACCCCGCTCGCATGCACCCGGGTGCCGGGCGCCTGGCCGACGATCAGCAGGCGCGCGGTCTCGCGCGCGCGCAGGACGGGACGGGGGCCGAGCGGCAGATGGGCCTCGCAGACCCGGCAGCCGCGCACCTCGGCGAGCAGCGCGTCGAGATCCTGGTCCGCGCCCGGCACCCCGTCTCCGCTTTCGGCCCTTACCAGAGCGACCCGGCCGAGACCGTGAGGTCCTGCATGGTGATGCCGAGCGCCTCGTCGCGACACAGGAAGGCGGCCAGCGCCCCGATCTCCTCGGGCTGGACCAGCCGGCCCTGCGGGTTGGCCGTCTTGACGTCGGCGATGTACTCGTCGCCCGAGCGGTTTTCCTGTTCCTCGGCGATGTTGGACATCCATTCCTTGCCGAAGGTGGTCTCGACCCAGGTCGGGCTGATCGCGTTGCAGGTCACGCCGTGGGGCGCGCCCTCGAGCGCGGCGCAGCGCGAGAGCCCGACGACGCCCGCCTTGGACGCGCAATAGGCGGCCGAGGTGACCGCGCCGACCGAGGCGGCGGTCGAGGCGATGTTGATGATGCGGCCCCATTTACGCTCGATCATGCCCGGCAGGCACAGCTTGATGGTCCGGTAGGTGCCGGTGAGGTTGACGTCGAGCACCTTCTGCCACAGCCGGTCGTCGTGGCCGACGATGGCGTGCTCGGCGGTGATGCCGGCGGCGTTGCCCAGGATATCGACCTTGCCGAAGGCTTTGATCGCGGCGTCGTGGAACGCCTGGACCGATTCGGGCGAGGTGACGTCGAGGTTCATGGCGATGGCGCGCGCGCCGCGCGCCTCGATCTCGGCCTTGGTCGCCTCGAGCTCCTCGGCGCCCGGCATGTTGACGAGCTCGCCCGAAACCTTGCCGCCGCCCGCGAGCAGCGAGCCGATCGCCACGTCGGCGCCGGCGTCGGCGAAGGCCAGCGCCATCGCCCGGCCCATGCCCGATGCGCCGCCGGTGACCAGGGCGGCGCGGCCCTTTAGAAATTTGTCGCTCATGCTCGTTCTCCTTCTGGGTGTTCGCATCGTGAGGGTTTTGAAAGCGGATCGTCGCGGTCGATTCGACCGAACAGGTAATCGCGGCACAGCGCGCGCGCCGCCGCGACGTCGATGCCGCCCTCGGTCAGGGCGCAGCGCAGCCACAGCCCGTCGATCAGCGCGGCGAGGCCGTCGGCGAGGCGGCGGGCGCGCGCCTCGGGCGCGAGATCGCGCAGCGCGTGCAGAAGGTTGTCGTGAAGCCGTCGGTTGATGACCCGCTGGATGCGGGCGAAGCGCGGCTCGACGCGGACCTCGGCCCAGAAGGCGAGCCAAGCGGCGATCGCCTCGGGCGTGAACTGCTTGGGCGAGAGGTTGCCGTCGATCACCGCGAGCACGCGCTCTTTCGGGGTTCGCGCCTCGCGCAGCCGCGCGACCACGCTTTGGCGCAGTTCGCTCGCGAGCCAGCGCATGGCGGCTTCCAGAAGATCGGCCTTGCCGTCGAAATAATGGTTCACCAGCCCGGTCGAGAGCCCGGCGCGCGCGCTGATCCGGGCGAGCGTCGCCTCGGCGAGGCCGTCCTCGCGGATCGCCGCGACGGTCGCGGCGATGAGCTGGCCGCGACGGATCGGCTCCATTCCCAGTTTCGGCATCGCCGGTTCCCTTTTCCCGAACCGTCCTCGATCCGCCTTTCGGGCGGTGTGTTTCGAACCCCGCCGCGTCCGTGCTCGGGGCGCGCCGAGCGTCGGAATCTAGCGATTTTATATTGAACGAACAATATAAAAAATTAACGAGGCGGACCCTCGCCCCCCGCGCCCGGCGCGAGTTGATCGCGTAGATTTCACTTGATTAAACGTCGCCATGTCCGTTTGATCTTCATCTTCGGGCGCGAAGTCCCGGGCGCCGCCATGGCGTCGGGGGAAACGGGCCACCGCCGGGGGCGGCGGGGCGGGAAGTCCGAGGTTCAACGGGGAGGTTATCGTCATGACCAAGATTTTGACGCGTTTCGTTTTTGCGCTGGCATTCGCCGCGCTGCTCCTGCCCACGGGCGCCCGGGCCGCGGGCGATCCGCAGGTTTGCCAGAAGGTGCGGTTCTCCGACGTCGGCTGGACCGACATCACCTCGACCACGGCGATCGCCTCGACGGTCCTCAAGGCGCTCGGCTACAAGCCCGAGGCGACGGTGCTTTCGGTGCCGGTCACCTTCGCGAGCCTCAAGAACAAGGATATCGACGTATTCCTCGGCCTCTGGCTGCCGACGCAGGAATCCTACATCAAGCCCTATCTCGACGAGGGGACGATCGAGATCGTCACGACCAACCTGGAGGGTGCGAAATACACCTTCGCCGTGCCAAAGTACGTCTCCGACGCCGGCGTCAAGTCGTTCGCCGATCTCGCCAAGTTCAAGGACAAGTTCGGCGGCAAGATCTACGGGATCGAGCCGGGCAACGACGGCAACAAGCTGATTCAGGACATGATCAAGGCCGATGCTTTCGGCCTCAAGGGCTGGGACCTCGTCGAATCGAGCGAGCAGGGCATGCTCACCCAGGTCGCGCGCGCCGTTCGCGGCAAGGAATGGATCGTGTTCCTGGGCTGGGAACCGCATCCGATGAACGCGAATTTCGAGCTGACCTATCTCGCCGGCGGCGACGACTGGTTCGGCCCCAACTTCGGTGGCGCCACCGTCTACACGCTGGCGCGCGCGGGCTATGTCAACGCCTGCCCCAACGTCGGCAAGCTGCTCAAGAACCTGGTCTTCTCGCTGAGCATGGAAAACAAGACCATGTCCTACATCCTCGACGACGGGATGGAGCCCGAGGCGGCCGCGGTCAAGACCATCAAGGAAGATCCGACGGTTCTCGCGCGCTGGCTCGCGGGCGTCACCACGCGCGACGGCTCGCGGCCGGGCCTCGACGCGGTCAAGGCGAAGCTCGGCCTCTAGGGCATCGCCGGCAAGGGTCAAGCGCCCGAATGCCGCCGCCCCGGAGAGCGCCTACTTGAGATGACGATCGGACCGTCGCCCGTATCGGCGGCGGTCCGGCGCGTCCATGGCGGCGACGGGAGGACAGCATGAACGAATGGGTGCCCGCGTTTCTGACCGAGAAGATTCCGCTGGGGCGCTGGGTCAAGGATTTCGTCGGCTTCATCACCGATAACTTCTACGACCAGCTCCGCCTGTTCTCGGACAGCCTCGGCTTCGTCATCGACGGGCTGGTCGCGGTGTTGCAGGCGATCCCGCCGCTTGCGTTGATCGCGCTGGTCTGCGCGCTCGGCTACTGGATGCATCGGAGCTGGAAGCTCGTGGTCGGCATCGCGCTCGGGCTTTTGCTGATCCTCAACCTCGGTTATTGGGACCGCACCATCGAGACCATCGCGCTGGTCCTTTCGGCGACCGTGATCTCGATCCTGTTCGGGGTGCCGCTCGGGATCGCGGCGGCGCGGCGGCGCTGGCTGTATGCTGTCCTGCGGCCGATCCTCGACCTGATGCAGACGATCCCGACCTTCGTCTACCTGATCCCGACGCTGATCTTCTTCGGCCTCGGCATGGTGCCGGGGCTGATCTCGACCGTGATCTTCGCCATTCCGGCGCCGATCCGGCTGACCTATCTCGGGATCTCGGGCGTGCCGCGTCAGCTCGTCGAGGCGGGCGAGGCGTTCGGCTCGACCCGGATGCAGCTTCTCCTCAAGGTCGAGCTGCCTCACGCCATGCCGACCATCATGGCGGGCATCACCCAATGCATCATGCTGTCGCTGTCGATGGTCGTGATCGCGGCGCTGGTCGGCGCCAAGGGGCTCGGCGAGCCGGTGGTGCGCGCGCTCAACACCATCAACATCGCCAAGGGATTCGAGGCCGGGCTGTCGATCGTGATCGTCGCGATTCTGCTCGACCGCATCCTCAAGCAGCGCGAGGACCCGGGGGCGTCCGGGTCCGATCGGGGCTAGGGCATGATGTTCTTGCATCGAATCGGCGCCGGCCCACGCCCCCGCCCGGCCACCCATATCCTACGATCCCGTGGGTGGCCGGGCGGGGGCGTGGGCCGGCGCCGACTTAAACTCATTATGGGTTAGGCCGGGCCATGGCGGTCGTCACCTTCGACCACGTCGATATCGTCTTCGGCGCGGACGTGCCGGGGGCACTGGCGCTTCTCGACCAGGGGCTCGGCAAGGACGAGATCTACGAGCGCAGCGGCATGGTGGTCGGCGTCGCCGACGCCTCGCTCGCGGTCGAGAAGGGCGAGATCTGCGTGCTCATGGGATTGTCGGGCTCGGGCAAGTCGACGCTGCTGCGCTGCGTCAACCGGCTCAACCGGGTCAGCCGCGGGCGGGTGCTGGTGCGCGACGGCGAGCGCGAGCTCGACATCGCGACCTGCGACGCCGCGACCCTCAGGCGCCTGCGCATGAACCGCGTCTCGATGGTCTTCCAGCAATTCGCCCTGATGCCCTGGCGCACGGTGCGCGACAACGTGGCCTACGGGCTCGAAATTCGCGGCATGGCCAAGGCCGAGCGCTACCGCAAGGTCGAGGAAGTGCTCGAACTCGTGCGCCTCGCGCAATGGGCCGACAAGCACCCGCACGAGCTGTCGGGTGGCATGCAGCAGCGCGTCGGCCTCGCCCGCGCCTTCGCGACCGACGCCGAGATCCTGCTGATGGACGAGCCGTTCTCGGCGCTCGATCCCTTGATTCGCGAGCATCTCCAGGAGGAACTGCTCGAATTTCAGCGCCGGCTCCGCAAGACCATTCTGTTCGTCAGCCACGACCTCGACGAGGCGCTCAAGATCGGCACCCGGATCGCGATCATGGAATCGGCGCGCATCATCCAGGTCGGTCGGCCCGAGGAGATCATCACCCGGCCGGCGACCGACTACGTTCGCCAGTTCGTCGCCAACGTCAATCCGCTCAACGTCATGCGCGCGGCGACCCTGATGCGCCCGCTCGACGCGCTCGCCCGCGATCCCGGCGCGTCCGACATCGTGCTGCTCGACGCCGAGGGCGTCTGCCGTTGCCGGATCGACGGCGACGGCCGGCCGCTCGCTTTTCTGGTCGAGGGGAGCGAATGCCGCGCGCTTCCGGTCGAGACGGCGGGCGAGAACGACCCGGCGGGGGCGCTGTTCGCGGGCACGCCCGAGACCACCATGCGGCTCGCCATCGAGGTTTGCCATCGTTCGGGCCGGGCGATGCCGATCCTCGACGCCGAGGGGCGCCTGATCGGCGCGCTCGGCACCGCCGAGCTGATCGCCGGCATGCTCCGTCGCGGCGCGGCCTGATTGGCGACAAACCCGCCGCGTCCGCCTCAGCGGTCCCTGTCCGAATCCCCGACCAGCGCGCGCGCCCGCGCGGCCGCCGCGTCGACGCCGATCTCGCCCCGGCACACCGCGTCGCAGAGCGCGTCGAGCCGGGGGTCGTCGCCCGCGATCAGGGCCGCGCGCAGCGCGTCGGCCGCGGCCGACGCGACCAGCCGTCGGGCGCGCTCGCGAGGGGCGGGACGGCGGCGCGCGCCGGCCGCCGCCGCGATCGCCTGGGCGAGCGCGGGGACGCCCTCGCCGTCGGTGGCGACGGTTTGCAGCACCGGCACGCCGCCGCCGATGGTTCGCCCGGCGCGCGCGAGCTGGCGGGCCGCGCGCTCGGCGCCCGCGCGGTCGGCCTTGTTGACCACCAGGATATCGGCGATTTCGAGAATCCCGGCCTTGAGCGCCTGGATCTCGTCGCCGAGCCCGGGCGCGACGACCACCACGCGGACCTCGGCGAGCCCGGTGATCTCGACCTCGGACTGGCCGGTGCCGACGGTCTCGACGACGATCACGTCCATTCCCGCCGCGTCCATCACGTCGACCACATGAGCGGCGTTCCGAGCGAGCCCGCCGAGCTGGCCGCGGCTCGCCAGGCTGCGCACGAAGACGCCGGGATCGTCGGCGTGGCCCGTCAGGCGAATGCGGTCGCCCAGCAACGCGCCGCCGGTAAGCGGGCTCGACGGGTCGACCGCGACCACGCCGACGCGCTTGTTCCGGTCCCGCAACAGCGCGACATAGGCGCCGCTTAGCGTCGACTTGCCGGCCCCCGGCGGGCCGGTGACGCCGACCACGAGGGCGCGCCCGAGCCGGTCGTGGATCGCCCCGAGCACGGCGCGGGCCTCGGCGCCGTCGTTCTCGACCGCCGTGATCGCGCGCGACAACGCCGCCCGGTCGCCGGCAAGCAGGCGCTCGATCCAGGGGGGCGACGGCGGAGTGGTCATGGCGTGGCGAAGGCTGGCGGCGGCCGGGCGGCGTTGTCGTCAGGACGTCTTGGCGGCGCCGCGGCGGGGTTTCTTCTTCGCGCGCGCCTCGGCGGCCTTGGCGTGGTCCATCATGCCGGCGGTGATCGCGAGTTCGAGGGTTCGGGTCTGGAGCTTTTCGAAGGCGCGCACCTCGATCTGGCGCACGCGCTCGCGCGAGATGCCGTAGATCTGGCTCAGCTCCTCGAGGGTCGTCGGTGGCTCCTTCAGGCAGCGCTCGACGAAGATGTGTCGCTCGCGCTCGTTGAGGTCTTCGAGCGCCTTCTGCAACAGTTCGCGGCGCTTCTCGATCTCGTCGGCCTCGGCGAGCACGGCTTCCTGGTCGGGCACGTCCGAGACCAGGCGGTCGAGCCATTCGGCGCCGGTTTCGGTCTGGCTCTGTGAATTGAGCGACTGGTCCGGCCCGGTAAGCCGGCGGTTCATGTCGATGACTTCCTTCTCGGGCACGTCGAGCCGGTTCGCGATCTCCTTGACCGCCTCGGGGGGCAGGTCGCCTTCCTCGAGCGCCTTGATCTGGCCCTTGAGCCGGCGGAGATTGAAGAACAGCTTCTTCTGCGCCGCCGTCGTGCCGAGCTTGACCAGCGACCAGGAGCGCAGGATGTACTCCTGGATCGAGGCCCTGATCCACCACATCGCATAGGTCGAAAGCCGGAAGCCGCGCTCGGGATCGAAGCGCTTGACCGCCTTCATCAGGCCGATATTGCCCTCGGCGATGACGTCCTCGAGCGGTAGCCCGTAGCCCCGGTAGCCGAGCGCGATCTTGGCGACCAGCCGCAGATGGCTGGTGATCAGGCGCTTCGCCGCCTCGGCGTCGCCGTGGGCGCGCCACCGCTCGGCCAGCATGTACTCCTCTTCGGGCGTGAGGATCGGGTACTTCTGGACCTCGGCGAGATAGGCCGAAAGCCCCGCGTCGCGGGAGGGAATCGGCAGGCGGTGGCTCATGACCGGAGATCCTTGGCCGGATCGATTCCGTCCGGGAGGCTCGCGTGATCGGGCATTCGCGTCTCCACGCTTGAAGTGTCAGTCTGACGGCTGGTTTCGACCCTGGCAACCGCCTTGCCGCGCCTTTCGTCCGGCCGGACGCGCGGCCCGGCCGGCCTTGACCGGCCCGGGCGCGCCGACCATAACGGAAGGACCGCGTCCGGGAAAGACGGCAGACGGGCGCGGCGAGGCGAGACGGTAAGTTCCCGGCAACCCGGCGGTAACCCTCCCGTGGTCGAATGACGGCCTCGACGCCCCCACCGGGCCGGATCGATGGAAAGGACGACGCGATGACCACATTGGTGCCCGTGCTTCTCGCCGGCGGCGTGGGCTCGCGCCTGTGGCCGATCAGCCGCGAGATCTACCCCAAGCAGCTTCTCGATCTCACGGGCGAGGGCTCGCTCCTGCAACAGGCGGCCGCCCGCGCGCTCGCGCTCGCGCCCGCCGAGACGATCGTCACGGTGACCACCGAATCCCAGTATTTCCTGGTCCTCGATCAGCTTCGCGACGTCGCCGGCGCGCTCGATCGCCATGTGGTCGCCGAGCCGATGGGGCGCAACACGGCGGCCGCGGTCGCGCTCGCCGCGCTTTACGCCGTCGAGCGGTTCGACGATCCGGTTCTGTGGATCGCCCCGGCCGATCACGTGATTCGCGACGCCGCCGCCATCGCCGCCGCGGTCGCGCGCGCCCGCGCCGCCGCCGCCCAAGACCGGCTGGTCACCTTCGGAATCACCCCAGGCGACGCCGACCCGGGCTACGGCTATCTCCGCCGGGGCGCGGCGATCGATGGAATCGACGGAGTGTTCGGCGTTGCCCGCTTCGTCGAGAAGCCGCCCCGCGCCGAGGCCGAGAAAATGCTCGCCGACGGCGGCTGGCTGTGGAACAGCGGCATGTTCGTGTTTCGCGCCGAAACGCTGCTGGCCGAGCTCGCGCGCGCCGCGCCCGAGATCGACGTCGCCGTCCGCGCCGCCGCCGCCGAGGCCAAGGACGGAGAGGCGCCCTACCGGGTTCCGGTCGAGACCTACGGCCGCATCCCCTCGGCGCCGATCGACAAGGCGGTGATGGAAAAGAGCGACCGGGTCGCCGTGGTGCCGGTCGATCTCGGCTGGTCCGACGTCGGCTCGTGGCAGCGGCTGTGGGAGGTCTGCGACAAGGACGAGAACGGCAACGTCGTCCAGGGCGATGCGGTGCTCGAAGAGACGCGGAACACCCTGGTCCGCGCCGACCGGCGGCTGGTCGCTTGCGCCGGGATCGACGGCCTCGTGGTGGTCGAGACCGCGGACGCGGTCCTGGTCGCCCGCCGCGACGACGCCGCCGGCGTCAAGGCGCTGGTCGAGCGGCTCAAGGCGGCGGGCCGGCCGGAAGCGAACGCGCATCTCACCGAGCGCCGCCCCTGGGGCTCGTTCGCCGTGCTGCTCGAAGGCGCGCGCTTCAAGATCAAGGAGATCGTGGTCAAGCCGGGGGCCAAGCTCTCGCTCCAGATGCACCATCACCGAAGCGAGCACTGGGTGGTGATCGAGGGCACGGCGCGAATCACCTGCGACGACGACGTGCGCCTGATCAGCGAGAACGAATCGACCTACATTCCGATCGGCGCGCGCCACCGGCTCGAAAACCCGGGCGTTGTGCCGCTTCGCATCGTCGAGGTCCAGTGCGGCGCCTATGTCGGCGAGGACGACATCGTTCGCTTCGAGGACGTCTACGGCCGCGACGAGACCGGATAAGCGCCGGCGCTTGCGGGCGCGGGCGCTTTGGAGCAAGATCGCGACCGCGCGTTGGGGCGTCGCCAAGCGGTAAGGCACCGGTTTTTGGTACCGGCATTCGCAGGTTCGAATCCTGCCGCCCCAACCAGCGCCCGGCTTTTCAAATGGGCCATGGCTTGTGGATACTTAAAGACTCGTCGTCGGTGGCTTGAGTGACCGACACCCTGACGCGAGAAGAACGCAGTCGTCGGATGGGACGTGTCCGCGCGAAGGACACGAAGCCCGAGATGCTCGTCAGACGGTTGATCCATGGCATGGGCTATCGTTATCGGTTACACGACAACGATTTACCCGGATGCCCGGATATAGTATTCCGAAGTAGGAAAAGCGCCATATTTGTTCATGGCTGTTTTTGGCACCGGCACCAAGGTTGCAAGCTATCGAGACTCCCGAAATCGCGTCTCGATTTTTGGATTCCAAAGTTGGAAGGCAACCGACGGCGGGATTTACGCAACCAGGCTGCGCTCGAGGCGATGGGATGGCGGCTCTTGGTGATCTGGGAATGCGAAACGAGGGATCGGGATGCGCTGAGAAGGCGGATCGGGGCGTTCTTGTCGGGCGAGGGATCGGTTGAGGAAAGTGATGAACGTCGTTGAACTTTTCGCGGGCGCCGGGGGGCTCGCGATGGGGGTTGGTCTCGCCGGCTTCACGCCAAGGGCCGTTATCGAGTGGGATCGATGGGCGTGCGACACCATTCGCGAGAACCGGGAGCGAGGATATCCCCTGGTGAAGGACTGGCCCCTGATCGAGGGGGATGTTCGGGACTTCGATTTCGAGGCGTTGGAGGACAAAATCGACCTCGTCGCCGGGGGGCCGCCGTGCCAACCGTTTTCGCTTGGCGGGAAGCATCGGGCGCACGAGGATCATCGCGACATGTTCCCGACAATGGTCGACGTGGTCCGTCGCCTTCGACCGAAGGCCTTTATCATAGAAAACGTCAAGGGTCTGACGCGGACGGCCTTTACGAACTATTTCCAATACATCACTCTTCAACTCACCTTTCCCGAGATCGTTCGTCGTCCCGACGAGGACCGGATGGATCATTTGTCGCGATTGGAAAAGGCAAAAACCTTCCATAAGCGTCGAGGGTTGACCTACGAGGTTGTTGCTCGAATTCTGAACGCGGCCGACTATGGCGTTCCACAAAGACGGGAGCGGGTTTTCATCGTCGGATTCAGGGATGACCTAGGGGTCAAATGGTCGTTTCCGGAAGACACCCACGGTTTAGATGCCTTGTTGGAGGCTCAATGGATCACGGGTGAGTATTGGGAAAGGCACGAGATCGCCAGGAAGTCGCGCCCCGAACCGCCGGCGCGCCATGCCGCGCGGATCGAGAAACTAAGGTCGTCGAATTTTCGTCCCATGGTGACCTACAGGCCATGGCGCACGGTTCGAGATGGGCTTATTGGCATCCCGGACCCTAGGTTCGGAAATGGCAAGGGGGCCTTCTTTCACAACCACCGCTATCAACCCGGCGCGCGACCATACAAGGGCCACACGGGCAGCCCCCTCGATCTACCATCGAAGGCGTTGAAGGCGGGGGTTCACGGCGTGCCCGGCGGCGAGAATATGATGGTGCTAGATGATGGGAGCGTTCGCTACTTTACGGTCCGAGAAGCGGCGCGGATGCAGACGTTTCCCGATGGGTACGTTTTTCATGGGGCTTGGACCGAGACCATGCGACAACTCGGAAACGCGGTGCCCGTGAAGCTCGCTCATGTTGTCGCGTCGAGTGTCGCGAAAATACTCGCCATGCGGGACGAGCGCGACCTCAAGAGAATGATTGGGAACCTCGCGCGGACATGAGCACGACGGAGCCATACAACCCACTCGACAAGAGACATCTTGGAGAAAGTGTCGCGGATGCCTTGCTTCGAAGCGATCCCCAGTCCCTCGGAGAAATAAAAACATTCAATGGCGCGGGTATTTACGCGATTTATTATACGGGGAACTTCCTTGGTTACGCGCGGATCGCGGAGAAGAATCGCGACAACCAATTCGCGATGCCCATCTATGTTGGGAAGGCGGTTCCCCCGGGTGCCAGAAAGGGAAATTTCGGCCTGGATGTCGATCCCGGAGCGGCCCTATTTCAACGACTGAGGGAACATGGCAAGAGCGTCGATCAGGCCGAGAACCTGAATTTGTCGGATTTTTGGTGCCGTTTCCTCGTCGTGGATGATGTCTGGATACCTTTGGGGGAAAGCCTGTTGATCGCGACCTTCGCCCCTATTTGGAATAAATTGATCGATGGCTTCGGCAATCACGCCCCGGGAAGCGGCCGCTACAATCAAGTCCGTTCGCGCTGGGATGTTCTACATCCCGGCAGACCATGGGCGATGCGTTGCAGGGAACGAGCCGAAACGGCCGACCAAATTCTTGAAGAGCTCGAGGCTTATCTTCGGGATCACCTAGGGTGATTTTTTGTGGGAGTCTCGATGCTTTTCGAGGCGGTCATGGCATCCCAACACTTTTTCGCCAGCTCGCGTCCTTGTGACGTTCACGCCGATTGCGGCGGTAGGCCCGTTGTAGACTCAACCTTCCCCGGGCTCGAGCTCGACGGCGGACGGGTCGTCCTCGTGGGCGGTTTCCACGGCCCAGGCGGTCGCCACCGGCGCGGCGGGCGCGACGTTGACGAAGACCCCCTGCTCGTCCAGAGACGGCGCCGCGCGGCGGGTCATGCGCCAGAGCGCGAACAGCCCG
Source organism: uncultured Alphaproteobacteria bacterium (assembly GCA_964531525.1). Lineage (GTDB taxonomy): Bacteria > Pseudomonadota > Alphaproteobacteria > JAAXGF01 > JAAXGF01 > CAYYWV01. Next base: position 19,751 of record CAZHDF010000034.1, read on the forward strand.
ATCGCCGCGTGCGTCGCGGCCAGGAACCAAAAGAAGCCGGCCGGTCCCGATTGCGCCATCACGCTCGCGACGGCGACCGGGCCGAGTAGCGCGCCGAGCCCGCCCACGAACACCAGCCCGGCGCTCGCCGAGACCATCTGGTCGGGTTCGAGATAGTCGTTGGCGTGGGCGACGCAGAGCGCATACAGCGGAAACGACAGCCCGCCGAACGCGCCCATGAGCGCGAACAGCGCGGGCGCGGGCAGCGCCGGCACGGCCGCCAGGACGAGCGCGATCAGCGCCGCGAGGGTCGTCGTCAGGGTGATCACGCGCCGCCGGTCGAAGCGGTCCGAAAGCCGTCCGATCGGCCATTGCAGAAGAACCGCGCCGAAGAACACGACCCCCATGAACAGCGAAATCCGGCCGACCGAGAAGCCGAGCTCGCGGGCGTAGACCACGCCCATGCCGATGACCGCGCCGTTCGACAGCCCGGTCGCGAGGCATCCGAGAACGCCCAGCGGCGAGATCGCGTAGAGCCGGGCGAGGCCGAGCTTCGATGGCGCGTCGAAGCGCGGCGCGGGCGCGACCGTCAGCAAGATCGGCACCAGGGCGATCGAGACCAGCACCGAGATCAGGACGAACAGCTCGAACCCGCCCGGATCGGCGAGGTTGAGAAGCATCTGCCCCGCCGCCATGCCGCCCATGACCAGCACCATGTAGACCGAAAGGATCTGGCCGCGCGTCTCCTGGGTGGCGCAGTCGTTGAGCCAGCTTTCCGCGACCACGTAGAGCCCGGCGATGCAGAATCCGCTGACCAGCCGCATGGCGGTCCAACTGATCGGCGTCACGAACACCGCGTGCAGCAGCACGACGCTCGAAAGGATCGAGGCGAACGCGGCGAACACCCGGATATGGCCGACCCGGCCGAGAATATGCGGGGTCGCGGTCGAGCCCGCGAGGAACCCGACATAGAAGCCCGACATGATGAGCCCGGTGACCGTGGTCGGGAACCCCTCGATCGAGGCGCGCAGGCCGAGAAGGCTTCCCTGCAGGCCGTTGCCCAGCATGAGAAGCGCGATTCCCAGCAGAAGCGCCCAGGAACTTGCGAAGGCGGCGCGCATGGCGGGTCTTTCGTCCGTATGGGGGGCGCGGGCGTCGGACGGCGCGTCAGCCGGCCAGCTCGCCGTTCCGGTCGAAGACGATCTCGCCGTCGAGAATGGTGAGGTCGCACCGCGCCTCCAGGATCTCATCGGGCGCGCAGGCGAGCAGATCGGTCGAAACCACCGCGACGTCGGCGAGCTTGCCCGGGGCGAGCGTGCCGCGCTCGTTCTCGTCGAAGCTCGCGTAGGCGCCGTTCCAGGTCATGGTGGTAAGCGCCTCGGCGACCTCGATGCGCTCGTCCGCGCCGAGTACCCGCCCGCCCGCCGTGCGCCGCGTGACCGCCGCATGGAGATTGAGGAAGGGGTCGAAGTCCGAGACCGGCGCGTCGGTGCTCGCCGCCGGATGGAGACCGGCGCGAATCCAGCGCGCCATCGGATAGGCGGCGGCCGGGCGCGCCTCGCCCAGCACGTCGAGATAGGCGTCGCCGAACTGGCGCATGAACACCGGCTGGGGCACCGGGATCATGCCGAGCCGCTTCATCTCCTCGATCTGGTCGGGCTGGATGAAGCCGCAATGCTCGATCCGGTGGCGCCGCTCGCCGTCGGGCGCGGCCGCGAGCGCGCCGCGCACCGCGGCCAGGGTCTGATCGATCGCCGCGTCGCCGATCGCGTGCACCGCGAGCTGGAAGCCCTTGGCGTGGTAGTCGCGCGCGAGTTCGGCCAGCTCGTCGTCGCCGAAGCACAGGATGCCGCGCCCGCCGTCGCCGTCCGCGCCGTCGCCGAGATAGGGCTCGCGCATCGCCGCCGTGCGTCCGCCGGCGCTGCCGTCGGTGAACAGCTTGACCGGCCCGGCCTTGAGCCGCGCGTCGCCGCGTCCGGTGACCAGTCCGCGCGCATGCGCGTCGTCGGCCGAGCCGCCGGGACCGCCGACGAAGCAGAGATACGCGCGCACCGGCAGGCGGCCTTCGCGCTGGGCGCGGGCGTAGGCGTCGTATTCGGCGATGCCCGCGCGCATGCCGACGCCCGCGTCCATGGCGGCGGTGATCCCGCGCTCGATCAGCAGCCGGCCGCCGTCCTCGATCGCCTGAACGAGCGCGTCCTCGTCGGGCGCCGGCATGGCGTCGAACACGGGCGCCTGGGCGCGTTCCTGCAACAGGCCCGTGGGGCGTCCGTCGGCGTCGCGATCGATATGGCCGCCGTCCGGGTCGGGCGTGTCGTCGCCGATTCCGGCGAGCGCCAGCGCGCGGGAATTGGCGACCCCCATATGCCCGCAGCAGCGCTTGAGATAGACCGGGTTATCGGGGGCCGCGGCGTCGAGCTCGTCGCGCGTCGGGTGGCGGCGCTCGGGGATCAGGAAATGGTCGTAGCCGCGCCCGAAGATCCATTCGCCGGGCGCGGCAGCCCGGGCGCGCGCGCGCAGCCGGGCGAGCAGCGCGTCCATGTCGGGGGCGACCTCGGGGCGCAGGTCGAGCTCGCGCTGGGCGAGCCCGAGCGGCAGAAGATGCATATGCGCGTCGCAGATGCCCGGCAGCGCGAGCCGGCCGCCGAGGTCGATCACCCGCGAGGAGGGCTCGATCAAGGCCTCGATGTCACTCGCCCGGCCGGCGGCGAGCACGCGCTTGCCCGAGATCGCGAGTGCCTCGACGCAGCCGATCGTCTCGCCGCACCAGATGCGGCCGTTGCGCAGGATCGTGCGTGGGCGGTCGGTGGTCATGGCGGCGGCCCTCCCCTTGTTCGAACGCCGTCGGACGGGCCTCACTATGACTCAGCGACGGGGTCCCGCGCGATGCAAAAATGCGCCCCCGCGCGTCTATTCCCGGCGCTCCAGAAGATGAAAGACCGAGCGCGTCGGGTGGGTGAAGTCGCGCCGGCGAACGCGCCAGCCCGCGTCCGCGATCTTGGCCTCCCAGGCGGTGAGCGCGTGGCCCTTGTAGCCGATCTCCCACTTGTGGCCGTAGGGGTCGGAATCGGGCGTGAAGCGCCGCAGGAAGCGGAACTTCTTGAACGCGAAGCGCTGGCGGAAAAGATGGCGGTTGGCGTAGAGCGACCATTCGACCTGGGTGCCCTGGTAGGGCACCGAGATCACCAGATAGCGCGCGCCGCTGGCGTGAAGGGCGGCGAGCACGCGCCCGGCCTCGTCCCAGGGGAGGTGCTCGAGGGTCTCGCAGCAGAGGATGGCGTCGAAGCCCCGGATGCGTCCGGGATCGATGCCGATCAGATCGGCCGCGATATGGGGCCGCGCCGGACGCTCGAAGGCGCGCGGCAACAGATCGAGGGTCGTGACCTCGTAGCCCGCGTTGTCGAGAAGCGCGGTCACCAGCCCGAGATACGGCCCGATCTCGAGCACGCGCAACACGTCGAGCCCTTCGAGCAGATGGATCTGGAACCACTGTTGTCCGATCCGCTTGGCCGAATAGTAGCGGTGCCACTCGGCCAAGCGGCGGGCGCCGGTCCACTCGCTCCCGCCGTCGGGCGTTTCGTTATCGTCCGTCATCGCGTCCCCCGGCTGGTCGGAAGGCGCGCGAGTGTAGCGGCCCCGCGCGCCCGGCGCGAGCCCGGGATCGGATTTCGCGACTATTCGGTCACCACCAGGCGATAGTCGGGGGTTGGGTTGAGGGGGCAGGAATAGAGATACTCGCCGGGTTCGAGCTCGACCTCGTAGTCGCGCGAGGTTCCGGTCTTGAGCCCGCCGCCCGAGATGCTGAGCTTGGTCAGCTTGTGGATCGGGTTGCGCCAGTCGTAGTCCTTCTCGCGCAGCCAGAAGCCGAGCTCATAGGGCACGTTCTTGTTCTCGACCCGAAAGATATAGCGTCCGGGCTTGAGCTTGAGCACCTTCGCCTCGGCCAGTCGCTGGGCCCCGGTCGCGGCGTTGATCTTGTCGCAGTCGGCCTTGCGCCGGCTCGTGAACCCGCGGTTTATGCCGTTCTCGGATTCGAGAAACTGGCACGGAACCTGGGTCAGGGTGATGACCTGGGGCTCGGCGGCCACCGCGGGCATCGCCAAAAGCAGGGCCGCGAGGCCGAGCATCGCCGGCGACAAGTGGTCAAGGATCGACATGGCAGATCACCTCGCTTGCGTTTCCGAAGACCGCGCTCCGGTAGCGGTCCGGGTCTCGGCGCCGCCGTTCGAGAAGCGCCGAACTTTAGAGGAATTATGGTGTAAGGATATACGGAGACCGCGCGCGGAAAAGACAAAACCCGTCCGGAAACGATAACGTGAACGCTCGCGAGCCGCGGCGTCCCTTGCGTGAGCGCTTCGTGAGCGGCGAGACGTATATTCGCGGCCATGAATGCGGGTTCCGTATCGACCGCGCGGGCTGGCGAGGGCGCGGGGCGCGTCCTATGATGCCGCCGGCGCGGTCGCGGGGGCCGCGCGCATGACGGGAGGAGACCGCGTATGACCAAGATCGGCTTCATCGGCACCGGCATCATGGGGCGGCCCATGGCCGGCCATCTGCAAAAGGCGGGGCACGAGTTGTTCCTCGTCCGCCACCGCGCGCCGCCGCCGGACGAGCTGATCGCCGCCGGCGCGGTCGAATGCGCGAGCGCGCGCGAGGTCGCCGAGCGCGCCGAGGTGATCATCGTCATGGTTCCCGACACCGCGGACGTCGAGCAGGTGCTGTTCGCCCCGGACGGCGTCGCCGAGGGGCTGAGCGCCGGCAAGCTGGTCATCGACATGAGCTCGATCTCGCCGATCGAGACCAAGGCCTTCGCCGCGCGCATCGCCGAAAAGGGCTGCGACTACCTCGACGCTCCGGTCTCGGGCGGCGAGGTCGGCGCCAAGGCGGCGGCGCTCACCATCATGGTCGGCGGCGGCGAGGAAGCCTTCGCCCGCGCGCGGCCCCTGTTCGATCTGATGGGCAAGAACGTCACCCTCGTCGGCGGCGTCGGCGACGGCCAGACCTGCAAGGTCGCCAACCAGATCATCGTCGCCCTCAATATCGAGGCGGTGGCCGAGGCGCTTCTGTTCGCCGCCAAGGCGGGCGCCGACCCGTCGCGGGTGCGCGAGGCGCTGATGGGTGGCTTCGCCTCCTCGCGCATTCTCGAGGTCCACGGCGAGCGCATGATCAAGCGGACCTTCGATCCCGGCTTCCGCATTCGGCTGCACCAGAAGGACCTCGGGCTCGCGCTCGCGGGCGCCCGCGCGCTCGGCGTCAGCCTGCCCAACACGGCGACCGCGCAGGAACTGTTCAACGCCTGCGCCGCCAACGGCGGCGAGGAGTGGGATCACTCGGCGATGGTCCGCGCGCTCGAAATCATGGCCGGTCACGAGGTCGCCTGAACCGGCGTTGATTTAATCTGTCATGCGGGGCGCGCGCGCCGGTAAGCGCGCTCGCGCGCCCGAGCCCGTGCGGAGGAAGCCCGCGCGGCGTTTGAACGCCTTGGAGCCCGATGTCTCTTGATGGAATCGGCGCTTCTCGCATCTCCGGTCCGTAATTTCCAC
>CAZHDF010000035.1:0-24983 GCA_964531525.1 uncultured Alphaproteobacteria bacterium
CCGGGCGCGTTGCCGTTGTTTCGAATCTTGTAAATATAGATAAAATTTTGCTAAAATATTCTCTGCAATACTTTCAAAGTTAATTGGTAAAATCGTCGAACTGTGATTCAAATCACTGCTACCGAGGTCGTTCGAGTGTAGGGTCCACGGGAAATGCGAGGACCGCGTGTTCTCCGGACCGAGGGCGATCGACATCATGGGGCAGCCGTTCATTTTCCGTCGCAACCAATCGGACGCCGACGGGGTGTCCGCAACTCTGGGCGGCGAGCGCCGCGCCGCGTCGTTGGGATTCGCGCCGGCGCCCGGCTGGACGCCGACGGCTCCGGTCGTCGGCGAGCGGGCGAGCCGGATCGACATGGTGGTCCTTGTCCGGCGTTGGCTCGGACGGCTGATCATCGTCTTCGGGGTCGGGCTTTTGAGCATTTATCTCGGCTTCCGGCCGACGCCCGACCAGTTCTTCGAGATCCTGGGCATGCTGCTGGTCGGCGCCGGGCTGATGGGGCGGATCGACCAGCAGTCGCTGCGGCTTCTCTTTCAGGACATGACGCTCCGGCGCACCGACGCCTTGATGCGCAACGTGGTCACGACCAGCTTCGACGCGGTCCTGGTTCTCAACGACGACGGCGTGATCGAAAGCGCCAACCCGGCCGCCACGCGGATCTTCGGCTACGACGCCGACGAGCTCGTCTCGCGCCCGGTAGAGACCCTGGTTCCCGACCTCGCCGATCCTCCCTCGGGCGACGACGCGGGACGCTACACCTGGGGCCCCGGCGAAGCGACGGGCCGGCGCAAGGATGGCTCGGTCTTCCCGGTCGATCTGGTGGTCAACGGCATGACCGTCGACGGGCGGCGTTTGTTCGTCGCGATTTTGCGCGATATCACGCTGCGCAAGGCCCAGCGCGAGCAGCTCGAATACCTGGCGCTCCACGATGGCCTGACGGGGCTGTTCAACCGTTCGCGGCTGTGCGAGGAGATCGACCATGCAATCGCGGCGGCGCGTCGGGCGCGCCAGCCCTTCGCGCTGTTGCTGCTCGATCTCAACCGCTTCAAGGAAATCAACGACACCCTCGGCCACCCGGTTGGCGACAAGCTGTTGATCGAGGTCGCGCGTCGCCTGGGCGAGGCGACCCCCGGCGGTGGCGTGATCGCGCGCCTCGGCGGCGACGAGTTCGCCTTGCTGATGCCGGTCGGCTCGGACGTCGATGCGGCGCTGGCCGCCGCGCGACGGATCGCGTCGGCGGTTCAGGCGCCCTTCAGCGTCGACCGCCTGGCGCTCGAGCTCGGCGCGAGCATCGGCATCGCGCTGTTCCCCGATCACGGCGGCGACGCGGACCGATTGCTGCGCTGCGCCGATGTCGCGATGTACCTCGCCAAGCGCGAGCAGGCGACGGCCGCCGTCTACGACGCCGACCGCGACCATCACAGTGTTCGCAACCTAGCGCTTTCGGGCGAGTTGCGCCGGGCGATCGAAAGCAACGCGCTCGCGCTTCACTATCAGCCGCAGCTCGACCTCGCGACCAAGCGGGTGGTCGGCGCCGAAGTGTTGGTACGCTGGCTCCACCCCGAGCACGGGGAGATCATGCCCGAGGAATTCGTCGCGGTCGCCGAGCAGATGGGGCTGATCCGCTCGCTCACTTTCTGGATTCTCGATACGGCGCTGCGTCAGCTCGCCGACTGGCAGCGCGAGGGGCGGCGACTTTCGCTGTCGGTCAACCTGTCGTCGCGCAACCTCCACGAGGAGGACCTGCCGCAGACGGTGGCGACGCTTCTGGCGACCCATGGGCTCGACCCCAAGCGCCTGACCCTGGAAATCACCGAAAGCGCGATCATGGTCGATCCGGCGCGCGCCCGCGACGTGGTCGAGCGGCTGAGCGCGCTCGGCGTTCGGCTCGCGATCGACGATTTCGGAACCGGGTACTCGTCGCTCGCCTACCTCAAGCGCCTGCGGGTCGATGAGCTCAAGATCGACAAGTCCTTCGTCCGTCAGATGGACGAGGACCACAACGACGCGGTGATCGTGCGCTCGACCGTCGAGCTCGCCCATAACCTGGGCCTCGAGGTGGTCGCCGAGGGGGTCGAGAACGAGACCCATCTGCGGCTTCTGCGCGCGCTCGGCTGCGATGTCGGCCAGGGGCATTTCCTCGGCCGGCCGATGCCGATCGAAGCCTTCATCGACTGGCTCGGCGAACCCGCCGCGCCGGCGCCGCGCGCGCCCGTCGTGCGGGTGCTTTCGTTCCCGCCGGCCTCGGCCGCCTCCTGACCGCCACATCGACCACGACCGCGCGCTCGGAGACGTCGCGGTTGCCGAAACCGCCGCCGGGTTCATGTTCTTGGACAAAAGGGGCGGATCCCAGGGGAGGCGATCGGGACATGGAATGGTTGCGACTTTCGCTGAGCGGCGGCGTGCCGCGGCGCTCGGCCTATGTGGCGCTCGTCGTCGGCACGATTCTCAACGTCATCAACCAGGGCGACGCGCTCATGGCCGGCGCGGCGCTCGATCCGGCGAAGCTCGCGCTGACCTACATGGTCCCCTATCTGGTCGCGACCTACGGCGCGGTCGCCGAGCGGCTGTGCAACCCCGGTGCGCCGTTCGTCGCTTGCGCGCCCCGTGCCCCGTCGCCCGAAACGCTCTCGGGCTCGATCGAAAAGCGGAGCGCGGCGTGGGCGGTGCGCAAGGTGGCCTCGACCTCGGCCGGGGACTCGCCGCGCGCGAACAGAAAGCCGAGATAGCGGTTGCCCTCGGGCAGCGGCACGACCCTTTGCCCCTTCGGGATGGTGATGCGCAGGTCGGCGATCCCGGGGACCGCGCGCGCCGCCGCGAGCCCCTCCACCCCGCGCAGCACGCCCGCCGCCGGGATCGGGATCATCATCACGCCGGCGGGCGTGGCCGCGCGTTCCGTGACCAGGTCGTTGCGGCGCAGCGCGTGGCGCAGGATCACGTCTTCGAGGCTGAGACCGGCGCCGAATTCGAGAACCCGCGAGCACAGCCCGCCGATCGAGCGCGCCGCGACCTCGATCACCCGGACGCCGTCGTCGGTCACGCGCAGCTCGGCGTGCACCGGCCCCTCGCGCAGGCCAAGCGCCGCGACCGCGCGCGCCGTCGCCTCGGCGATGCGCGCGCGGACCGGCGGCGCGAGCCTTGATGGCGTGACGTAGATCGTCTCCTCGAAGAACGGGCCTTCGAGCGGGTCGGGCTTGTCGAACAACGCCAGCACTTCGAGCGCGCCGCCCATCAGAAGCCCCTCGAGCGCGACCTCGCGTCCCGGGATATAATCTTCGACCAGGATATGACGCGCCGTCGCGCCGAGCGCCGTCACGTCCGCGTCGTCGAGGATCGCGACGATGCGCCGGAAGGCGGCGACGAAGGCGTCCGCGTCATCGGCCCGGATCACGCCCCGGCTCGCGGCCAGCGCGACCGGCTTGAGCACGCAAGGGTAGGAAGCCTCGCGCGCGGCGGTCGCTGGGTTGTCGTCGGGAGAGAAGCGACGGAACCGGGGGCCGGGGAGGCCGGCGGCGGCGAGACGGGTCCGCATCGCGAACTTATCGCCCGAGGCCGCGACCGCCCCGGGATCGTTGTGGGGAAGGCCGAGGGCCTCGGCCGCGCGCGCGGCGAGCACGGTCGTCTCGTCGTCGATGCCGACGATCGCGCTCAGCGGGCGCCGCGCGGCGTAGGCCAGGATTTGGGTCAGCCCTCGGTCGGTGTCGCGGAGATCGACCGCGAGTGTCGCGCCCCCCGAGAGCGCGTCGAGCGCCAGCTTTCGGTTCGAGCCCACGACCACCTCGATGCCCGAGCGCGTCGCCGCCGCCATGAAATCGGCGATGCGGTACGACGTGGTCGGGACGAGGAGGAGAAGCCGGGCCACGCGCGTCGGATCAGACCGGGCTCGCGCCGCCCTTGCCGGGCTGGTAGTAGGGATTGCTGCCGCCGGCGTGGTCGGTCACGTCGAGCACCTCGGTGATCGCGGGCACGGCGCGGCGGATCGCCACCTCGACCCCCTGCTTGAGGGTCACGTCGGCCATGCCGCAGCCCTGGCAACCGCCCTCGAGGCGGATATAGACTCGCGGCAGCTTGATGTCGATCAGCGCGATATTGCCGCCGTGACTGGCGATCGCCGGGTTGACCTCCTCGTCGAGAAGGCGGCGCACGGCGAGCGCCTCGGGGGTGTTCATCTCGGGAAGCTGAAGCCGCTCGTGCTCCTCGCGGGTGCGAACCCCGCCGACCTCGGGCACGTAATGGCGCAGCATGTTGGTGATCGGCTGCTTGAGGCCGATCGCCGGTCCCTGTAGGTCGAGGATCGCGATCCCGTCGATGAAATCGTGAAAGGCGATGTCGCCGCCGCTTTGCGCGACCGCCGGGTGAATGCGGGTGTCGATCAGCTCGCGAAGCTGCTCGACGATTTCGTCCTTGGCCGCGTCGTCGCCGCCGTCGTCGTTCGATGCCGCCTGGCCGGCGATGATCGCCGGCTCGCCGTCGCGGAAATGTTCCATGATCGCGCGCAGGACCATGGGCCTGAGAACCGCCCAGTCGGTACCCTCGGCGGCCGTGATCTCGATATGCTCGGGGCCGAGAGCGACCGCCGCGACCCCGGAAACCGCGAGCAGGCGGGCGGCGAGCGGCGCGTTCTCGGCCGCGTCGCCCGCGGCGAAGGCCAGCGTCGGCCCGCCGGTGACGGGGCATCCCGGCAGAAACCGGAGCGTTGCCGGGTTGGTCGTATCCTCGGTTTGAATGAACATCGCCCGGCCTCCTCCGCCTCGATCGATCCAACCCTTATGATGGTCCTTCCCGCGCGAAGGGCAAGTCTTCCGACGCGCCCGAGCGATCGCGCGGGCGCGAGAAGTATCGGACGATAGCGGAGAAGGGGGAAGAGCGCGCGCCGCTCGACCTAGCCGGCGGCGCCGCTCGCGGCCTTGGGCGTGGCGTCGTAGGGAAGGCGCTCGGTCGAATCGATGGTCTCGTCGGCGGCGAGATCGCCGACCGGGTAGTTGATGATCGAAATCTCGATCTCCGGACGCAGGGTCACGTCGTCGATGTAGAGCGTCATGTTCTCGATCTGGGCGCAGACCTTCTCGGCGACCCGCACGCAGCGCTCCCAGAAGGTGTTCTGAAGGGCGAGGCAGAACTCGTCGTCGGTCATGCGCGCGACCAGGTCGCTGTCGCGAATCGCGCGCCCGAGGGTCGCGGCGACCTCGACCGCCATGCGCTGCGCCGGGGCGAGGCCGAAGCGCTTGAGCGCGTCGTCGTAGTTGAGCAGCTTGACGAACATCAACGCGCCGCCGCTTTCGGTGCGACGCGATTCGGCGAGGATCACCCGGAAGAGCTGACGAAAGCTCGCCGCGTTCACGAGCCCGGTCTCCGCGTCGATGCCCGAGCCCGCGCGTAGTTCGTCCTCGAGGTCGAGCAGGCGTTGCGCCGCCTTGAGCCGGACATGAAGCTCGGGCGCGTTGAAGGGACGCACCAGGTAATCGTCGGCGCCGGCCTCGTAGCCGGCCATCAGGCTCTCCTTGTCGGCCTTCGAGGTGTAGATGACGACGTAGGTATAACGGCTCTGGTCGAGCCCGCGGATCTTGTGGCAAAGCTCGGGACCCGAAATATCCGGAAGAACCCAGCCCGTGATGACGACGCGGAACGGCTCCTTGCGGATACGCTCGAACGCATCGGTCCCGGAGGACTCGATCGCCACTTGATGGCCCCATTTCTCGAGCTTGTTGGCCGCGAGATGGGCGAACAGTTCGTCGTCGGAGACGAGAAGGATCTTCATGGGCTGCTGCTACCTCGGCAGTCGTCGATCACAGTATGGGGCGGGATGGGTTAAGATTTGCTGACTCGGCCGCCGCCGCGCGTCCCGGCGCATACCGCGCGTCGCGAAGCGCGGGATCTCCGTAACGGAGGCGTTCCGCGCCCTGGACGACGAAAAACAAATTCAATTTCGTTTCACATTTTCAATTTGTTGAAAGCGTTCCCCGAGCTTCGGGGTTAACGGCCTCGTCGTCGGGCGAGGGCGGTACGCCGCCGGGTGGCGGGCCGGCGCCCGGCGAGGTGTTCGCGGCCGTGCTTTGGGGTGTCGTCGCGCCGCCGGAACTCACGGCGCTCTGCGTGGTCTCGGCGGCGCCGTCGGCGCCGGGCACGGTGGCGGCCGCGTTGTCGTCGCTCCTAGGCGTCGGGACGCGCGCGCAGCGCGGATCGCAGCTCAGCGTCCCCTCGCTGAGATTGCGGTTGATCGTGACCTCGCGCTCGTTGTTGGGAACCACGATCAGCGCGGTGTTCAGGATTTCGCGCCCCTTGCTGTTGAGGACGTAGAGATTGGTCTCGCCCGGCGCGCGGCCCAGGATGAACAGCAGCCGGGGCGATTCGACCGAAACGTCGGCGATGTCGGGGTTGGCGACCATGACGAGGCTCGCGTCGCGGTCGAGGCGCAGGATATGGGCCTTATCGACGGTGACGCTCAGGGGCGCGTCCTGTCCAGCCCGGGCGGGGCCAAGCGCGGCGGTGGCGCCCAACATGGCGACGCCGAGCGCCAGCGCCGCGATGCGCCGAAGAAGCGGCGACCGATAAGGGATGGCAACTCGTCCGAATGGGAGCATGTCAAACCCGTGGGTCCTGTTGCGCGGTGCGGGCGGGCAGGGATCATTAACCCTATCCTAACGACTGCCCGTGGATACTGCCGTCGGGCGTCGAACGCCCGGAAATCATAAGACGCGGCGGGTTAAGGAAACCTTGCGGCGCGATTTCGCCGCCTCCATCCGCAGCCAAGGCGCGAGGGATTCGACCCGATGAGCAAACTCCGTCCCGGTCTCGCCGTCTCCATGCTGGCGCTTACCACGCTTTGGGGATGCCAAGCCCCGTCGAGGGGCGCCGCCGACAAGCCGACCGTACGCTCGGACAATTCGATCGGGCAGTTCCTTCGAACCGCGGCGAACGCCTCGCAGGGCGCGCGCAACTACGGCGCGGCGGTGAACTACTATCAGAGCCTTTATGCGCGCAATCCGAAGGATGTTCCGACGATTCTGGGGCTCGCGCGCAATCTGCGCTTTATCGGCTCGCCGGGAGATGCGCTCGTGATCCTCAAGAAGGGCCGCGAGGCGTTTCCCGACCGGCTCGACATCAAGGCCGAGTACGGCAAGGCGCTGCTCGCGGCCGGCAAGAACGGCGAGGCGATCGCGGTGCTCGGCGAGGTCAGGCGCGAGAGTCCCGACGACTGGAAGGTGATCACCGCGATCGGGATCGCCCATGACATGCGCGGCGAATACGCCGCCGCCCAGGCCGAGTACAACGCCGCGCTTTCGATCTCGCCGGCGAATCTCTCGATCCTCAACAACCTCGGGCTTTCGAAGGCGCTTTCGGGCGACCTCGACGAGGGAATCCGCATCCTTCGACGCGCGATCACCTTCCCCGCCGCCGGCCCGCAGGTGCGCCAGAACCTCGCGCTTCTTTACGCGACGCGCGGTCGCATGGACCTGGCCGAGCAGCTTATCCGTCAGGACCTGCCCGAGGAGATGGCGCGCGAGAACATCAACTATTATCGCTCGATCCAGAGGGCGTCGGCGCCCGCCGCGACGTCGCTCCAGGCCGCCCCGGCGCCGCGGATCGCAGCCCTGGCTCCGGCGTCCGCTTCGGTCGCGCCGGCCCCGGCCGTTCCGGTGTCCGCCACCCCGGTTTCGAGCACCGAGGCCGCGGCCATCGCCGCCGGTCCCGCCGTCACGCCGAGCGCCCCGCCACCCGTGAGCAGCGAGCCGCTCGCCGCGCCCGCATCCCCGGAGAGCGCCGCGTCGTCGTCCCCCGAGGAGACCACCGCGCCCTATGCCGACGCCGTTGGAACCGCGCAGGTCGCCGTCACGCCGGCGAAATCCGCCGCCACGCTTCCCGAGACCCCCGCGCCCGCCTCGACGACCGCCGCGCCGGTCATGGCCGAGGCCGCGCCTCTACCCGAGCCCGAGGCCGTCGAGCCCGAGGTCTCGGATCCCGAGCCCGCGCCCATGGATTCTCCGAGCGTCGCCGAGGCGCCCGCCGCTACGCCAGTGGCGGAGGCGGAGACGGAGCCCGAAGTCGCACCCGAACCCCGGATTGCGCGCGCCGATCCTGCGCCCGAACTCGAACCCGAGCCCGCGCCCATGGCGTCTCCGAGTGTCGCCGAGGAGGCCGCCGCGCCGGTGGCGGAGCCCGAGGTCGCGGCCGAGACGCCCGAGCCAGAAGGCGCGCCGGAGCCGGAACCCGAGACCACCCTCGCTACCCCCGAGCCCCGTCCGGAACCCCGGGCCGAGCCCGCGCCGCTCGTCGCGACCGCCGCGCCCACCGACGAGGTGCGGGGGATGGCCGATGCGTCCGAGGCCGCGACAGCGGAGCCGAGTGCGCCCGCGCCGATCGAGGCGCGCGAGACGACGACCTCGGCCACGGAAACGCCCATGCCCGTCGATGCGTCGCCGCCCGCGATGATGTCCACCGCGATGCCCGAGGACGCCGAAACCGTTTCCCGACCCGAAAGGATGGCCGTGCCCGAGCCGTCGACCGAGATTGCGACCGCGCCGCTCGAAATGAACAAACCCGCCGGTCCTCCCGCCGCCGAGATGGCGAGCGCGGACACGGAGGAGGTCGCGGCGATCGAGGCAAGTCCGCCGGTGGCGGTCGAGACGGCCGCCGAGGCTTCGACCCCGGAGCCGGCTCCCGAGGTGTCCGCGCCGCCGCCCGCCGCCGAGCAGCCGCGATTCGAGACGCTGGTCGCCACGCTCGCCGATGGCGAGGATGCGGCGACGCCGTTGGCCGAAGTGACCGAGCCGACCGAGGCGCGCGCCGAGAGCGAGGCCGTCGCCGCGCCGACCGAGATCGCGGGCGACGACGCACCGACCACGAAGGCCGCGACGGTCGCCGATGCCGCCGAGTTGATCGTGCCGACCGAGGAAAGCGCCGCCGCCGCGCCCTTGGTCGTCGCCACGGCTGAAACAACGGATGACAATGCGCCCGCGGCCAACCCGCCCCGGACGGCGGAACCGTCGGAGACCACCGAGGCCAAGACCGACGACGCCCCCGCGCCGGCCCTGGCGGCGAAGGCCGCGATTCCCGCAAAGGGCGAAACGGGTGCCGCCTACCGGGTCCGCCTCGGCCTTTTCCCGACGCCGGTGAGCGCGGCGAAGCTCCTGGTCGAGCTGCGCGACGCCAATGTCGATCTTCTCGCCGGGCTGCGTTTCGAGATCGCGCGCGCCGACACGGATGGCGCGGGCGGCGGCTTCCAGCTCGTCGCCGGCCCGCTCGAAAGCAAGGTCGCGGCGGCGAACCTGTGCTCGCGCCTCAACGGTCGCGCCGACTGCACGTTGCTCATGCCCTGAGACGGCACTCGACGGGTCCGCGCGGAAAGGGCCGCCCCGAGGGGCGGCCCTTTATTCATGGCGAATGGATCATGCTCTAGAAAGTACGGATGACCTGGATGACCGCCGGACCGAGGACGACGAAGAAGATCACCGGCAGGAAGAAGATGATCATCGGCACGGTGAGCTTGGCCGGCAGCGAGGCGGCCTTCTCCTCGGCCTTCGACAGGCGGTGGTCGCGGCTTTCCTGGGAGAGCACGCGGAGGCTCACGCCGATCGGCGTGCCGTAGCGCTCGGCCTGGATCAACGCGGTCGCGAGCGAGCGCATGCCGTCGATGCCCGTGCGCCGGGCGAGGTTCTCGAGCGCCTGGCGGCGGTCGCCCAGGAAGGCGAGCTCGGCGACGGTCAGGCCGAACTCCTCGGTGATGACCGGCGCGCCCTGCGCCATCTCGTCGGCGACCCGGGAAAACGCGGCCTCGATCGAAAGCCCGGCCTCGACGCAGATCACCAGAAGATCGAGCGCGTCGGGAAACGACTTGATCAGCGTCGTCTGGCGCTTCTGGATGATGTTCTTGAGCAACAGATTGGGCAGGTAGAAGCCGACCACGCCGGCGCCCAGGCAGATCAGGAGCTTGAGGCTGGTGTCGAGCTCGGAGCTGCTGTCGAGAAACAGCACGATCGCGGCGACCACGGCGAAGACCAGCGGTAGCGCGAGCCGCATGAAGGCGAAGATCACCATCGGCGCCTGACCGCGCAGACCCGCCTGATGCATCTTGTTGCGCAGGTCCTCGGAGCCCATGAGGTTCTGAAGCTTGAGCCGCTCGAGCACCGTCTTCATGGCGCCGACATGGGATTCGCGCAGCATGGAGCGCTTCTGCTGCTGGAACTTGGCGCGCTGCTGCTGGCTCAACTCCTCGCGCCGGCGAGCCACCGCCTTGAGACGCGATGAAAGCGGGTCGCGCTGCAGATACGGCAGCCCGAGCGCCATCACGGTCATGAAGGTGGCCGTGGAGGCGAGGAACAGGATGACCGTTTGCGGGTCTGTGACGAGTCCCAGCATATCTTCAAATCTCGAAACTGATCATTTTTTTCATGATGAAGGAGCCGATCAGCATCAGCGAAATCCCCGCGACGATCAGCATGTGCCCGATGATGTCGGTGAACAGATACATGATGTAATCGGGGCTGCTCATGAACAGCAGGCCGATCATGACAAAGGGCAGCGAGCCGATGATCATGGCGGTGGCGCGCGCTTCCGACGACATGGCGCGGACCTTGTCGGCCATCTTCTTGCGATCCCGCAACACGCCCGAAAGGTTGCCGAGCGTCTCGGCGAGGTTGCCGCCGGTCTGCTGCTGGATGTTCAGCACGATCGAGAAGAACTTGAGCTCGGGCGTGGGCATGCGCTCGAGCGCGCGCTGAAGCGCCTCGTCCATGGTCAGGCCGAGCCGCTGCGCCTCGGTGATCAGGCGGAACTCATGGCCGACCGGGTCGGGCGATTCGCGGGCGATGATGTTCAGGCATTCGCCCACCGGCAGGCCCGACTGGATGCCGCGGACGATGACGTCGACCGCGTCGGCGAATTGCTTGGTGAAGGCCAGCTTGCGCCGCCGGGCGAGGTAGCCGAGCACCCAGCGCGGCAACAGGATGCCCGACGGAATCGCGACCAGGACCGCGCCCGCGGGCAGAAAGCCGGTCAGAAGATACGCGCCGGCGCCGATCAACGCGCAGATCGCGCTGATGAGGTAGAAGTTGCGGGTCGACAGGTTGAGGCCCGCCTCGAGGATCTTCTGGCGGACGTCGGCGCGGCTGTTCTTCTTCTTCTGCTTGGTCTCGATTTCCTTGAGCTTGGCCTGAATGAGCTTGCGCTTGGCCGTGGACGACGTTTTGTCGACCCGGTCGACCACCGCGCTGCTCCCCGATTCGGCGATCGCCGCGACCCGCTTGCGCAGGCGCGCGCGAGGGCTGAACTTGAGCGCGTAAACCGCGCCGCCGAACACCGACAGTCCGATCAGCAGCGCCGAAAGCACGCCGCCGATGATCATCATTATCCTGAGATCGAGAACCATGTCAGGCGGCGTTCCGTTCGTCGAGGCAATCGCTCAACACGCTTTCCAGGCCGAAGTAGCGCGCGCGATCCCAGAAGGCCGGACGCAGGCCCGAGGGCTTGTGGCGGCCGATGATCTTGCCGTTCTTGTCCTCGCCCATGATCTCGTAGGTGAACAGGTCCTGGAGCGTGACCACGTCGCCCTCCATGCCCATCACCTCGGTGACATGGGTGATGCGCCGCGAGCCGTCGCGCAACCGCTGGGTCTGGACGATGACGTGGATCGCCGAGGCGATCTGCTCGCGCACGGTCTTGGCCGGCAGGTTGAACCCGCCCATGGCGATCATGTTCTCGAGGCGGCTGATCGCCTCGCGCGGGTTGTTGGCGTGGATCGTGCCCATCGAGCCGTCGTGGCCGGTGTTCATCGCCTGCAAGAGGTCGAAGGCCTCGGGGCCGCGGACCTCGCCGACGATGATCCGCTCGGGCCGCATGCGCAGGCAGTTGCGGACCAGGTCGCGCATGGTGATCTCGCCGACGCCCTCGAGGTTGGGTGGCCGGGTCTCGAGGCGCACCACATGGGGCTGCTGGAGCTGAAGCTCGGCCGCGTCCTCGCAGGTGATGATCCGCTCGCCCTCGTTGATGAAGCGCGTGATGCAATTCAGAAGCGTCGTCTTGCCCGAGCCCGTGCCGCCCGAGATCAGCACGTTCAGGCGGCAGGCGCCGATCACCTCGAGGAGTCGCGCGCCCGAGGTCGAGATGGTCGAGTAATTGACCAGATCCTCGAGGGTGAGCTTGTCCTTGCGGAATTTCCGGATGGTCAGGGTCGGCCCGTCGATGGCGAGCGGCGGGACGATGACGTTGACGCGGCTGCCGTCGGCGAGGCGCGCGTCGCAGATCGGGCTCGCTTCGTCGATCCGCCGGCCGACCGCGCTCACGATCCGCTGGCAGATGTTCATCAACTGCGTGTTGTCGCGAAACTTGACGTCGGTGGTGCTGATGCGGCCGTCGGTCTCGATGTAGACCTGCTCGGCGCCGTTGACCATGATGTCGGCGATCTCGTCGCGGGCGAGCAACGGTTCGAGCGGACCGAGGCCGAGGACGTCGTCGCAGATCTCGTTGATCAGGCGCTGCTGCTCTGCGGCGCTGAGACTGACGTTGCGGACCTTGATGATCTCGACGACGGTCTCGCTGATCTCCTCGCGGACCTGCGCCGGGTCGAGCTTGCCGAGCTCGGTCAGGTCGACCGAATCGATCAGCGAGTTGAAGACGCTGATCTTCGCTTCGGCGATTCGGCGTTCGGCGGCCTCGTTGAAGACCGCCTTGGTCGCCGATCCCGAACGCGCGACAATGCCCGCGGCCGGCGCCTCGGGCGCGCGGGCGACCTTCCCCTGGCGGTCCGCCGCCAAGCCGGTCGCGCCGCTCGACGGCGGTGGCGCCTCGGCCGGCAGCCCCGAACGTTTGCCGAAAGCCATTACTTGCTACCCTTTTTCCCGTCCTTTTTCTTGAACAGGCTGAAGGAGCCCGCCTTCTTCTTGGCCTTGTTGC
The DNA here is from genome assembly GCA_964531525.1 of uncultured Alphaproteobacteria bacterium. Taxonomy (GTDB): domain Bacteria; phylum Pseudomonadota; class Alphaproteobacteria; order JAAXGF01; family JAAXGF01; genus CAYYWV01. Next base: position 12,890 of record CAZHDF010000035.1, read on the forward strand.
CCGTATCGCGGCCGCTCACGGTCTGGGCGAGCGCGCGGAAGCCCTCGGCGATCTTCGAACGCTTGTTCAGATCGCCGATCATCTGACCGTTGTTGGAGGCGGTTCCGAACAGCGACGGATCGTAGGGCACGACGAGCGACGGCGAGTCTTCGAGCGCGCCCTCGAAGTCCTTGACCGAGAGCTGGGTCTTGCGATAGGCGCCGAAATTATTGAGCACCACGCGCACCGGCTCGTCGTTGATCCGGTGCGGCTTCAGGGTCTCGAGCAGGGTCTTGCTGTCGCGCAGGCAGGCGAGATCGGGGGTCGCGGTGAGCACGATCTCGTCGGCCACGCCGAGCGCGTGCCGCGTCCAGCGCGACCATTGATGCGGCAGATCGAGAATCACGAACGGCACCGTGCGGCGCACCAGGTTGAGAAGCACGTCGAAGGCCTCGGGGTCGATCTCGGCGTCGGTCTCGAGCGAACCGTGCGAGGTGAGCAGGTAGAGATGCTCGTCCTGCTTGGCCATGAAGCGCTCGAGCAGCACTTCGTCGAGTCGCTCGGGATGGCTGAGCGCGTCCTCGATGCCCTGCTGCGCCTCGAGGTTGAAGGCGAGCCCGACGGTGCCGAAGGCGAGGTCGAGGTCGAGAACGCTCACGTCGTCGTCGAACGCCTTCGACAGCGACCAGGCCGTGTTGTGGGCGACCGTGCTCGACCCGGTGCCGCCCTTGGCGCCGATGAAGGCGATGACGCGGCCGGGAGGCATGTCGTTGGGGTCGGCGCAGATGCCGGCGATGGTGTCGAGCACCTGCTTGGCGTCGACCGGCGGCACCAGATAATCGCTGACGCCCTGGCGGACCAGCGAGCGATAGACCTGCACGTCATTGACGTTGCCGAGCACGATCACCTGGGTGCCCGGGTCGCAGACCTCGGCCAGCAGGTCGATCTTCTGGAGCAGTTCGTCGCACTCCTCGGCCGCCTCGACGAGAATGATCCGGGGCGTCGACTTGTCGGCGAAATGGGCGATGGCGCCATCCAGGCCGCCCTCGTGGACGGCGACCGTGGACTTCTCGAGCCGGCGGTCGTGGAGCGCCTGTTCGACCGCCGCCCGGGTCTCTTCGCTAACGGCGAAGGCGTTGATCGATGTCCTAAGAATGACCTGATCCTCCGTTTGGGGGCCTATCCGTGCCCTAGTTGCCAGAGTTGGCCACGTCCGAGATCGTGGTCTGCTCTTGCGAGGCGGTCTCGGCGATGGTGGGCTTGCCGGCCCGATACTGTTTCATGACGAGGTTGCTGCGCTGGGTGTCGCGTGGATCGACGCCGCGCGGCGTGGTGAGGTCGGCCGGATTGGCGACCATCAGCCCGAGCGACCGCTGCAGGCTGCATCCCAGATCGGGATACGCCAGGTTGGTCGGATCGTGGCTCGGTTCCTTGCTCCAGTTGCGGCAGCTCGTGGCGCGCACCGCATAGGTGTTGAAAAGAACCGTGATCTCCGAGCCGCCGTCGCTGGGGTCGAGGCCGAGCGAAACGTCGCTGCCCGTGGCCTTGGACGAGGCATAGCGCGCGATCTCCTCGCCGCGCGCTTGCGCCGCCGCCTTGTAGTCGCCGTGGCCGGGAACGATCACCAGGATCTGGCCGCGTCCGCGGGCGCCGTAGTTGGCGAGGAAGGCGTCGAGGCGCGCGCGATCCGCGTCGCCGAGCGTCGCGCCGGTGGGCGATGTCGCCGACAGCTTCAGCGTCGCGGTCGAGCGGTCGACGACGATGGGATGGCGCTCGCGCGCATCGCTTCCGTCGGCGGGCGACGAGGCGAAGCGGAAGTCGGGCGTGGTGCAGGCCGCCACGAACAGGAGCGAGGCAAGAGCCAGCAGGCGTCCGCCGACGCGGCGCGATCCACCCAGATGTCGCATCATCGTCATCACTCCATGATGTAGCCGATGGGGCCCTGCGGCTGACCGACGAGCGGCAGTTCCTCGGGCTTGGCGTAGACGTCGTGCAGGCGACCCAGGAGATACATGTCGAGATCGCTCGCCGGGGCGAAGCCATCGGTCGGCAGGCTGACCGCGGTGTCGTTGATCGGCTTGACCAGATAGGGCGTCACGGCGATCACGAGCTCGGTTTCGTCCTTCTGGAAGGCGACCGACCGGAACAGGGCGCCCAGGATGGGAATGTCCTTGAGCCCGGGGAAGCCGTTGATCGTGTTGCGGATGTCGTTCTGCAACAATCCGGCGATGATCAGGCTGCCGCCGCTCGGCAGCTCGACCGTCGTCTGGGCGCGGTTCACGGTCAGCGCCGGGATCACGAAGTTCTGCAAATTGATCTGGCCCTGGCTCGAGAGCTGGCTCACCTCGCTCGAGATCTTGAGGCTCAGGAGCCCCGAGCTCAGCACCACCGGCGTGAAGTTGAGGAGCACGCCGAACTGCTTGAACTCGATCGTGATCTGATCGTTCGACTGGGGCACCGGAATCGGGAACTCGCCGCCGACCAGGAAGTTCGCGTTCTCGCCCGAGACCGCGGTCAGGTTCGGCTCGGCGAGCGTCTTGATGAGACCCTGGGTTTCGAGCGCGTCGATCGTCGAGGTCAACAGATCGAAGGCCCCCGAAATGAGCTGCGCGGTGCCGAAGGCGTTGGGGCTGATCCCGCGGCCGAAGTTGAGATTGAAGGTCTGGCTGCCGGCGCTCGCGCGAAGCTGGGTGTTGAAGCCGAGCTCCTTGACGATCGAGCGCTGGACTTCGGCGACCCGCACGCGCAGCAGAACCTGCTGCTCGCTGTCGATGCGGATCATGTTCAGCGTCTCCTCGTCGGTGCCGACGAAGCGGCGCGCCAGAAGCCGCGCGTCCTCGGCCGCCCGGGCCGAGCGGACCGATCCGCTCAGGACCACGTTCTTGTTGACCGCGCTGACCGTGATGCGCTCGTTGGGCATCAGCTCTCTGAAGGCCTTGCGCAGCGCCGAAAGGTCCATCTCGACGCGGATTTCGAGGCGCAGGATCTGGTTGCCCTCGCCGTCGAAGAAATAGACGTTGGTGTCGCCCACCTCCTGGCCGACCACATAGACCTGGCGCGGCGTCTTGACGATGACGTCGGCGATCTTGGGGTTGCTCACCAGCACGTCGCGGACATCGCGGGGCAGGGTGAAGACGTGCGACTTGTTGAGCGGCAGCGACAGGATGTCGGGCACCGGCGCGCCGGACTCGAGCGTGGCGACGCCCGCGTCGGCGGTCGTCGTCTGTTGGGCGATCGCCGGTCCCGCGGCAAGCGCGAAAGCCGCCAGGCAAAGCCCCAGAAGATGTCTCGCAATGCGCATCGTTCGCCCTATTTCGTAATCTGAACGGTGGACGCCTTGTTGGCGCGGTAGACCTTGACGGTTTGCTTGGCGGGGGCGGCCTTCTTGACCGACTTCTTGCCGAAGCGCTCGGCCTTGAGCGCCCCGCCGAGCGCCAGGCTCACGTCGCTGTCGCGCGTGAAGCCCTTGGCGTACGAGGTGTCGCCGTCGTTCGTCAGGCTGCGGAGCGCGAGCGAGAGCCCGCCCATTTCGCGCGCCACGGCGATCATCTCGGCCTGCTTGGGCGTGACCTCGAGGGTCGCGGTCTGGCCGACTTGGGCGCTGACGTCGACGTCGTCGACGTTCTGGTCGATCGCCAGCACGCGGACGTTATAGAGAATCGTCTCGCTCGCCCGCCTCGGCGCCCCGCCGCTCCGCGAACGGATCTGCTGGCTCAGGATCACGTCGACCCGGTCGCCCGGCAGCACGAAGCCGGCGGTGCCCGTGACGGCGTTGATCTTGATGGCGATCGCGCGCTTGCCCGGCGCCAGCGCGCCGGCCATGAAGCCGGCGTCCTCGCGGCGGAACACCTTGTTGCGCGTGACCGGCTCGCCGGCGACGATGGCGCGACGCACGACCGTCCCCATGAACTGGTCGATCTGGTCGGCGCCCTCGCCATTGCGCTGCACGACATAGTCGCTGCTCAGCCCCTGGTCGGGCCAGGCCATCCAGTCGACGTCGCCCGACTGGATGATCGTGCCCGCGGGCAGGTCGCGCGAGGCGACCGTGATCTGAACCGTCGGGATCGCCGCGGCCTGGACCGTGGGGGTGTTCGCCGCCGCCTGCTCGTTGAGATAGCTGCGGACCAGGAAGAACGTCCCGCCGCTGACGCCGATCGCGAGGGCGATGATGATGATTGCGGTGACGCGCATGGTGGACTACCCGATGTGGTTGTCTGTGAACGGCGTCGCGAACGCCGGAGGTCGCCCGCCGGCCGGACGGGAGGTCGGGCGCGGTGCCGTCTTGTTTCCGATCGTGACGATTGCCCGCATGGCGCTACATCCACCCGACGGTCGGCGCCATCTCGCGGACGGCGACCATGCCGGCGATCGCGATGGCGATTCCATAGGGGAGGCCCTGGTCGGGCGAGGACAGCCGACGGAACCAGGCGGCTCCGTTCCACGCCGCGGGCGTTGGAAAGCGGCGTAGCGCCAGGATGACGAGCGCGAGCCCACCGCCGAAAAGAGCGACCATGTAAGTGAAGGAGAGAAACTGCGGCCAACCGAACCAGAGCGCGCAGGCGGCGAGCAGCTTGGCGTCGCCGCCGCCGAGCACGCGCGCGAAAAACAGCGCCGCGCCGATGGCCAGAACCGCGAGGCCGACCGCGACATGCTGCCCGACGGCCGCGAGCGGCGCGTCGCCGAGCAACGCGAGCACGGCGTAATCGACGACGATCGCGAGCGATATCCAGTTCGGGATTTCATAGCTCGTCAGGTCGCGCAAGGCTGCATACCCCAGGGCCAAGACAAAAACGATCGCGGTCACGGCGGCTACCATATCGACCCAGCCTTTAAGTTTGAGTTAATGCTTAGAACGTTGTTAAATAAAAATTTTCAGATAAACGCGTAACCTTCACGAAGAGCCCGGGAGATACCGTTTTTCCTGCTTTCGCCGATCTTGTCCGACCCCGCCGGAAGGGGGGGCGAAACCGGTTCTCCGGTTGTCGTGGCGAGAGCGTCTTCCCCCGATCGAAGCGGACATCGCGCCCGGAACGTCACCCGGAAACTTCGTCGGCGTTGTCGGCCAAGTTTCGTGCCGGAGTCGTAAAGTTTCGATGAATGGAGTCCTTACGATCTCCGCGCGAATGCCATGTTCCGGCACGCTCGTGCGGCGGCGGTCGAAGAGGTGTCGCGCGCCCGGAAAATAGTTTCCGCGCGGCATGGATTCCGATTGACCGGACGCAAGGCGGCGGGCGAGACTTTCGGGTGAACGCCGCCGGGTGACGAGGACCGAAGATGTCCCGGACCCGGACGCGGTCGCCTCGCCGCCGACGCGATTCGTCGCTGGGCGGCGCGGTCCTTATCGGTCCGGATGCCGAGGCGGAGGAAGCCATGGGCGGAACCGTGTCGACGCCAAGGCGCCAAGGTGGGCGCGCGGCGCGAAAGGCCATGCGGGCGACCAAGCGCCCGGTCTCCGAGGCGGCGGTCGGGCCGGGATTTCTCGGCGGTCGCTTCAAACCCCTGAGCGAAACCGACGTCCTGCGCGTGCATCGCGCCGCGCTTGAGGTGCTCGACCGGGTCGGCATCGCCGAGGCGATCCCGTCCTGCGTCGATCTGGTGACCGCGGCGGGGGGGCGATTGACCGACGAGGGGCGGCTCTGCTTCCCGCCGGCGCTGGTCGAGGACGTGCTCGCGCGCACCTGCCGGGGCTTCGTCCTTTACGGCCACGAACCGGGACGCGAGCTCGATCTCACAGGGCGGCGGGTGCATTTCGGCACCGCCGGCGCGGCGGTTCATGTGCTCGACATGGAAACCGACACCTATCGCGATTCGACGCTCGCCGATCTCTACGACATCGCGCGTCTGGTCGATCGGCTCGACAACATCCACTGGTGTCTGCGCCCGGTGGTCGCGCGCGACATGCCGACCGGGGCCGACCTCGACATCAACACCGCCTACGCCGTGATGAGCGGGACGAGTAAGCCCTGTGGTCTCAGCGTGATCACGCCCGAGAACATGCGCGCCGTGATCGCCATGTTCGACATGGTGGCGGGCGGCGAGGGGGCGTTCGCCAGGCGCCCGTTCTGTCACATGTCGAGTTGCTTCATCGTGCCGCCGCTGCGCTTCGCGGTCGAGACCTGCGAGACGCTCGAGGTCGCGGTCCGGCTCGGCATGCCGGTGGTTCTTCTCAGCGCCGGACAGGCGGGGGCGACGAGCCCGGCGGCGCTCGCCGGCGCGGTCGTCCAGGAGGTGGCCGAGGCGCTCGCGGGCGTGATCTACGTCAATTTGATATCGCCGGGCCATCCGATCCTGTTCGGCGCCTGGCCGTTCGTCTCGGACCTGCGCACCGGCGCCATGAGCGGCGGCAGCGGCGAGCAGGCGCTTCTGATGGCGGCCTGCGCCCAGATGGCCGACTTCTACGGTCTACCCTGCTCGATCGCCGCCGGCATGGCCGACGCCAAGGTCCCCGACGCCCAGTCGGGTTTCGAGAAGGGCTACACCACCGCGCTCGCCGGGCTCGCCGGTAGCACCATGGTGCACGAGGCCGCCGGGATGCAGGCGAGCCTGCTCGGCGTCGCCTTCGAGAGCTTCGTCATCGACAATGACATGCTGGGCGCGGTGCTGCGCACGGTGCGCGGAATCGAGGTCACCGACGAGACCCTGTCGGTCGACGTGATCGCCGAGGTCGCGACCGGCCCCGGCCATTATCTGGGCCACCCCCAGACGCTCGCCTTGATGGAGCGCGAGTACGTCTACCCCGACGTCGGCGACCGCAACAATCTCGACGACTGGAAGGAGCAGGGCGCGACCGACATGCGCGCCCGCGCGCGCGCCCGGGCGCGCGCGATCCTCGCGGAGCATTACCCCGGCCATATCGATCCGGCGCTCGACGCCCGCATCCGCGAGCGCTTTAACATCCTGCTTCCGCGCGAGGCCATGACCCCCGCCGGCGGCCGCTGGTAGGCAGTGTTTCCCGGCCCGCGGCTTAGCGGATAATCAGCAAGGAGCAGCGGCAGCTTTCGATCAGGCGCTCGAGGGTCTCGCGGCCCGCGCCGCGCGGCCCGCCGCCGACGGCCAGCACTCCGTCCGCGGCGCGACCGCGGGCCTCGGCGAGCGCGCGTTCGGCGCCGACGGCGTGCTGGACCCGGGCCTCGGCGCCGGTTCCTTCGAGCGTCGTGGCGACCAGCTTCTCGATCCGCCGCGTGCGCGCCGCGTCGCCGCCGGCCCCGCTGACCACCACGAGCGGGCCGCCGAGCGCCTGCGCTAGACGCGCCGCCTGGGCGACGACGCGGGCGCCGCGGGCGCCCGTCCCGTCGATCAGCGCGACGACCGACGCGCCCGCCTCCAGCGGGCGGGCGAGAAGCAGCACGGTGCCCGGCGCGGCGAGTGCGGCGCGGCGCGCGATCCGTCCCGTCCACGCGGCCGTCGCCCCTTTCCGCAGCCGAAAGCCGAGGCTCAGGAGGTCCGCCTCGCGCGCGGCGTCGAACAGCGTGCGTTCGACGTCGCCGCGGAGCACGCGAAACCGCCACGAGACATGCGCCCCGGCGATCCGGGCGAGCGCGCGCCGCGCCCGGGCGGCGCCGATTTCGAGCTCGCGCAGGCTGTCGGCCGGCTCGTAGGCGCGCGCGAGCGCCGACAGCGGGTCGATCACCCGCGTGAAGGGCAGCGCCGCGAAGCGGTGAAGGTTCTCGTCCTCGACGAACACGCCCTCGATCTCGGCGCGGAGATGGGCGGCGAGCCGCACCGCCGCCTCGAGCGCATCGAGCGACGAGGGCGAGGCGTCGAGCGCGACCACGATCCGGCGGATGGTCTTTCCTTGCGATTCGTCGGCTGCGGCCGTCATGGCTTGGCCTCGTTCTCGGGCTTGGCGGCGAAGCTCTTGAGCGTCTCGGCGAAGGCGTCGAGCCGGCGCGCGACCCGATGGTTGATCGTATCGGGCGGGAATGCGCCGTCGGGGCCGCGTTCGCCCGCGGGCATGCCGGTCAGAAGCGCGATTCCCTGGTCGATGGTCTCGACCGGATAGATGTGGAACTTACCCCGCGCCGCCGCCTCGACCACGTCGTCGCGCAGCATCAGGTGCTGGACGTTCGCCGCCGGGATCAGAACGCCCTGCTCGCCGGTGAGCCCGCGGGCGGCGCAAAGATCGAAGAAGCCCTCGATCTTCTCGTTGACGCCGCCGATCGCCTGGACGCGGCCGAGCTGATCGACCGAGCCGGTGACGGCGAGGGACTGGCGTATGGGGACTTCGGCGAGCGCGGAAAGAAGCGCGTAAAGCTCGGCCGAAGACGCGCTGTCGCCGTCGACGCCCGAATAAGACTGCTCGAAGACGAGGCTCGCCGCGAGCGCGAGCGGGCGCTTCGCGCCGAACCGCGCGCCGAGAAAGCCCGAGAGGATCAGCACGCCCTTCGAGTGCAGCGGGCCGCCGAGCGCGACCTCGCGCTCGATGTCGATCACCTCGCCCTTGCCCATGCGCACGCGCGCCGTGATCCGGCTCGGCCGTCCGAAGGCGTAGCCGCCGAGCTGGATGACCGAAAGCCCGTTGACCTGGCCGATCGCCGCGCCCGAGGTCTCGACGCGGATGGTCCCGCGCGTGATCTCCTCGCGCATTCGCTCCTCGATCCGGTTGGCGCGGCGGATCTGGGCGGCGATCGCGTGGTCGATGTCCTTGGCCCGAATCGTCCTGCGTCGCGCCTTGGCGCACCAGAGATCGGCCTCGCGCAGAAGATCGACGAGGCTCTCGATGCGGAGCGTCAAGCGCTCGGCGTCGCCGGCGAGCCGCGCGCCGCGCTCGATCACCCGCGCGACCGCGCCCGCGTCGAGGGGCCGTAGGCCGTGCTCGTGGACCAGACCGGCGATCAGGCGGGCATAGACCTTCGCGCTTTCGTCGTCGCGGACGAGGCGGTCGTCGAAGTCGGCGGCGATCTTGAACAAGTCGCCGAACTCGGGGTCGACCGTGGACAAGAGGTAATAGAGAAACCGGTCGCCGATCAGCATCACCTTGACCGAAAGGGGAACCGGCTCGGGTTCGAGCGATCGCGTCGAAACCAGGCTCAGCGCCTGGCCGAGCGATTCGATCCGGATGCAGCCCGCGCGCAGCGCCTGCTTGAGCGCTTCGTAGGCGAAGGGCTGCTGCACCAGCCTGCGGGCGTCGACGATGAGATAGCCGCCGTTCGCGCGATGAAGCGCGCCGGGCTTGATGAGCGTGAAGTCGGTGGTGAGCGCGCCCATCTGCGCGACATGTTCGACGTCGCCGATCAGGTGCTGATAGGTCGGGCGGTCCTCGTAGACCACGGGCGCGCCGGGCTCGCCGCCGTGATCGACGATCACGTTGACCTTGTAGCGGTTGAGCGGATGGGGCGCGCCCGGGGCGGGCATCGCCGGCGCGCCGGGAACGGGCGCCGCCGGACCCTGGCCGTCCTCGCCCTGGAGGAAGACGCCGGCGTTTTCGATCACGTCCTCGCGCACCGCGTCGAGGTAGGCGACCACGGTCTCGTGGCCGGCGTAGCTTTCGCGCAGCTCCTCGATCAGGTGCTCGACCGCGAACCGCGTGACCTCTCGGTTGAGCTCGCGCAGTCGACGCCGGCTTTCGCGGACCAGCGCGGGCAGCTCGCGAATCACCGTCTGGAGCTCGCCCTGGAGCTCCTCGACATCGGCCTCGATCCGCTTGCGCTCATCCTCGTGCATGACGCGGAAGGCCTCGGGGTTGATCACCTCGCCGTTGCGCATGGGCGCGAAGCCGAGCCCCGCCGGCGTGCGGATCAAGGCAATGCCGCGTTCGCGGGCGCGCTCCTGGATCGCTTCGAGCGCCTTTTCGTGCCGCGATTTGAACTCCTCCTCGATCGCCTCGCGCCGCGAGCGGTAGTCGTCGCTTTCGAAGGCGGCGGGAATGGCGGCGTGGAGGTCCTGGACGAGTCGCTCCATGTCGTCGCGCAGGCGGCGGGCGAGCCCGGCCGGCAGGGTCAAGGCGCGCGGCTTCTGCGGATCGGTGAAGTTGTTGACGTAGCAGCGATCGGGAGGGGGGGCTTCCTTCGCCGCGTGCGCTTCGACGATGCGGCGCACGACCGCGTGCTTGCCGAAGCCGGGCGGGCCGACGGCATAAACGTTGTAGGCGTCGCTCGCCATGTCGAGCGCGAAGTCGAGTGCCTCGATGGCGCGCTCCTGTCCCGGCGGCAGGGCGAGGGGCTCGAGCTCGGCGGTGGTCTTGAAGTCGAAGACGGAAACGTCGCACCGTTGGCGCAGGCGTTCCGGAGCGAGCGGTTTGGGCGTCATTCCTTCCCCCGTGGCGAAGCGGGCGTCCGGCCGTCGCCGGAAGACCCGCCGAACCCGAGGTTTACATATCCCTCGGGTTCCGCGCAACGACGCGCGTCGCGAGGCGGTGGCGCGATCGGGAAGGGGGCGGCGCGGGCGGGCGGCGCGATTCAGCCGAAGAATTCGTCCCTATCGGGCACGCGCTCGCCGAGGCGCGTCTTGAGCTTGCCGAGCGCCTTGGCCTCGATCTGGCGAATGCGCTCCTTGCTGACGCCCATATGCGAGCCGAGCTCGGCGAGGGTCGAGGGCTCGTCGACCAGGAAGCGTCGGGCGATGATCTCGCGCTCGCGCGGGGAGAGCTCGGCGAGCGCGTCGTCGATCCACTCCGCGCGCACCTCGGTGTCGTGGCGGCGGGTGGTGATCTCCTCGGGCGACGGCCCGTCGTCGGTGAGGAAGTCCTGAAACATGGTGTCGCCTTCGTCGGCGCCGACGGTCGCGTTGAGCGACTGGTCGGGGCGCGAGAGATGCGATTCCATGCGCTCGACCGCGGCGATCGGGACCGACAGCTCGCGCGCGATGCGGCGGCGGTCGTCGTCGGTCATCAGTCCGTCCGGGTTCTCGGCGAGCTGGGCGCGCAGGCGGCGAAGATTGAAGAACAGGCTCTTCTGCGCCGCGGTGGTGCCGATCCGCACGATCGAGGCGTTGCGCAGGACGTATTCCTGGATTGCCGCGATCACCCACCAGCTCGCATAGGTCGAGAAGCGCACGTCGCGCTCGGGGTCGAAACGCGCCGCCGCCTCCATCAGTCCGACGTTGCCTTCCTGCACCAAATCGGCGAGTGGCAACCCGTAACCGCGAAAGCGCGAGGCGATCTTGATAACGAAGCGGGCGTAGGCGAACACCAGCTCGTGAAGCGCTTGGGCGTCGCCCCGATCGCGCCAGCGCCGGGCGAGATCGAGCTCGTGGTCGCGCTCGAGGAACGGCGCGTCCATGGCCGCGCTGATATAGCGGCGGCTGCCGGGATCGAGGGGTGCCTGACGGATCTGCGCCATGCCGGTTCCGTCCTTTCCTCTTGACCTGCTGTCTCTCCTCGTTCGCGCTACTCGAGGAACCTCGCCGTCCGTCGTTCTTCGGGCGAAGGGCCGCCAAGATAGTAGCGCCTCGCTAATTTTATAGCGACCGCCTCCCGCGCTTGCAAGAATAATATCGAGTCACTATTATCTCGCCATGATCGGAGACGGAAAGCCGGACGGCATCGCCATGCTGATCGACCGCGCGGGTCGCGCGACCCGCGGGCTCCAGTTCATGGACGGCCTCAGTCCGGCGCAGTGGGAGGCTTTGCGCTACGTCTCGCGCGCCAACCGCTATTCGCGCAACCCGAGCGCGCTGGCCGCCTTTCTCGGCACCACCAAGGGAACGGTCTCCCAAACGCTGATCGCGCTCGAGGGCAAGGGCTATCTGCGCCGCGAGCGCGGTGCGCGCGATCGCCGCGCGGTCCGGCTCGAGATTACGCCGGCGGGGCGCGCGCTGCTGCGCAAGGATCCGTTGCGCCGGGTCGAGGCGATGGTCGTCGAGGTTCTGCCGCCGGAGTTGCGCGCGGCGCTCGCCGACGGGCTGCAACGATTGCTCGACGATCTCGGCAGGAACGGCGACGGTCGCGCCTTCGGCGTCTGCGTCCGGTGCGATCTGTTCGGCGCCGGGGAAGGGGAGCCCGAGGAGGATTCGAAAGAGACATCCGACTCGCCCCGCTGCGGCCTGACCGGCGAGCCGATCGTCGAGGGCGAGACGGGCTGTCTCTGCGCCAACTACTGCAACAACGAGGGCGGCGCCGGCTAGAGCGTTTCATGTTTTGACGGCACCGGCCCGCTCCCCCGCCCGGCCACCCACA
>CAZHDF010000036.1:0-24394 GCA_964531525.1 uncultured Alphaproteobacteria bacterium
CGATCGCCTTCGCGGGGATCTACCTGATCGCCGGAGAGCCGCGCATCCAGGGACAGACGCTCGGTATCGCGCTGGTGCTGGGGGGCGCGTTCACTTGGGCGTTCGGCCAGATCCTGGTGCGCGGGCTGGGCGAGGTCGGCGGCGTGACCGTCATCGCCTGGGTTTCGATGTTCGCCGCGCCGCAGCTTTTCATCGCCTCGGCAATCTTCGAGCGCGGTCAACTCGGCGCGCTCGCCGACGCCGGTCCCGTTCTGTGGGGCACGGTGGCCTATCTCGGCGTGGTGATGACGGCGATCGGTTACGGCTGCTGGTATCACGTGCTCGGGCGCTACGAGGCCAACCGGGTCGCGCCCTTTCTGCTCCTCACCCCGGTCGCCTCGGTGATCGGCGGGTTCCTGCTTCTGGGCGAGCCGCTGACCCTGCATATCGTTGCCGGCGGCGGCATCGTGATCCTCGGCGTCGGCCTGCTGGTGATCGAGCGACGCACCGCGGCGGAGGTGCTGGAACCGCTCCCCGGGCAGGATTGATCCGTCGGAGGGCGCACAAGCGGCGGTTCGTCCCGGCGAGCCGATTCTCGACCCGCCGGGCGTTCAAGCGCCGCGTTTCGAAGCCTGGTCCCACGCCATCAGCAGATCGTCCCGGTCGCGCAGGCCCGGCTCGGGCAGCGCGTGGTTGACCACCGCCTTCGCCGCGCCTTTCGCGTATTCCGGCAGCCGGTTTTCCCACATCGCCTGGTGAACCTCGGGCAATTCGTCCCACGCGGCGAGATAGGGAGGATCGAGCGCGGCCATGCCGGCTTCGATGAGACGGTTGAGAGCGGCGACCTCGGCGGCGTTGCAAAGATGGGTCCCTCTGATCTCGGCGCTCGGCATCAGGATCGCGCGCTGGCGCATCCAGACCTGGGGCGCGTAGAAGCTGTAGCGACGCCCGCCCATGTCGCCCATGTAGACCACCCGGCCCGTATTGGGTTTCACCAACATCGTCGAGACCGCGAGCGAATCGCGATGCGCGCGCTCGACCACGATGTCGGGCATGCCGCGCGGGTTGTCCGACGAGCGCAGAACCCGGCCGACCGCGCGCCCGAGCGGCTTGAACACGTTTTCGGTGAACCGACGAACCGCCTCCTTGAAGGCGGCGGTCTCGCGCTGGGGATCGGGCATGTCCGGCATCGTCGCGGGCCACTCGAAGCGCGGCGCGCGGCGGGCGATTTCGGCGAGCGACACCGCGCCGACGACGGCATCGCCGAAACCGAGCGAAAGGACGAAGTCGCGATCGGCGTCGGTCTCGGCCACCACGACGATCCGGCCCCCGGCGGCTCGGGCCGCTTCGATGGCGACGAGCGCGGTGGCGTCCCTCTGGCCGTCGTCCGCGCCGTACCAGACGAGAACCGCCTCGCCCGGGCGCAGGTCCGCGCGCTCCAGCATCGTCGCCGCCTCGCCCGCCCCGTGCTTGCCCATGAAGGTCAGGTGATAGCCCGTCGAGGCCCCCCAGAACGCAAGCCGTCCGCCCGGCGCCAGCGTTTGGAAGCTGCGCGGAAAGGCGCGTTCGCCCGCGTGGGAAACCGCATAATCGACCAGTTCCCCGCCGTTCGCCGCCCGCACGCGCGCAAGCAACGCCTCGCCCTCGCGCTCCCACGTCGCCCATTGCCCGGGATCGGCCGGCACGCGAGTGAAGCAGCCTTCGACCGCCGGGTCCGTCCGGTCGATGGCGGCGGCGCCCAGCGCCCGAACCGTTTGGGCGCGCGCTTCCGACGAGACGAGACCCGTGACCTTGACGCGCGCCGCCCCGGCCAGTCTCAGCGCCCATGCGCCGGTGCCCGTCGCCGCGCCCTCGACGAAGAGTCGCCGGCCGGCGCGAACGGCGAGCGTCGTGAACAAAGCCCGGTAAACGGTCCCGCCCGCGAGAATGTAGCTCCCCGCCTGCTCGATCGTGAGGCCCGCCGGCAAGGGAAGGCACTGGGGGCCGTCGACCGTCATGAACTGTTGATGCGACCCGTCGGGCGACTGATAGCCCTGAATGTGGAAGCGGGTGAACATCGGGTCGCGGCCGGCCTCGGGATTCATCAGATCCGAGACCCCGGAGTAGACCGCGACCAAGTCCCCGAGACCGAGACGGCCTTCCCGCTGAAGGCTCTCGCCGAGCGCGGCCACGAGGCCAAGGCCGCCCGAGCCCGTCACATGGACGTCCTCGTCGTGCTCGTCGAAGAGAGAGACGGGAATGCCGGTAATCGCCCAAATGTCGTTGTAGTTGACTTCCGAGACGAGCATGTAGAGAAGCGCCTGATCGGGACCGGGCTCGGGCACCGGCACGACCACCGCGACCTCGGCCGAGCGCGGCGCGCCGTGACGGGGCGCCCCGTTCTCGCGATCGCGGACGACGGCGAACGCATGCTGCCAACGCGGCAGTGGCGCAAGCCCGGGCGTGAACGGGCTCGCCATGGGAAGAAGCTCCCCCTTTTGTTCGAGCTCCCGGACCTCGGCGGCCGAGAACGCGGGACGCGGGCGCGCCGGAAGCGGCGGGGACCGCTTGTCCAGAAAAAGCGCGATCCCTTTTCTTCCACCATCCTCGGCGTCCATGACGAGCTCGGCGAAGGCCGCGATCTCGGCGCGAAGCCCGCTTTCGAACCCTTGCTCGAAACCGATGCGAACCAGCTCCTCGATCCGCGCCGCGACCTTGCCGCGTCCGGTCCCGGCCGCTTGCGCGCGGCAGATCCTCAGGTACGGATCGTTCTTCGCCTCGGCCGCCGGAAAGACGTCCGGCCGCTTCCATTCCGCGACCAAGCGGCGACGGGCGCGGTGCGCGTCCGCCAATGCGCCTTCCTTGAGAAGCGCGGCTTCTCGCGCCCTTGCGAGCGCCGCCGCGAGCGGCGTCTCGGCGCCCGTCGTCAATTCGTCGAGAAGCCCCATCGCGTGGGCCGCCTCGCCGTCCACCCGACGGCCCGAAAGCAACATGGCGAGGGCCCGGCGAACGCCCAGCCCGCGATCTCCGGCGGCCGCTTCGAGAAGTCTCGGCAGCCGTTGCGTCCCCCCGTAGCCGGGCGGCAGAAAGAGGTTGATCTCGGGCTGTCCAAGCCGCGTGCGGACCGACCCCACGCGATAATGACAGGCGAGCGCAAGCTCGCACCCGCCGCCAAGCGCCACCCCATCGACGGCGGCGACGACGGGCTTGTCCATCGCCTCGATGCGCGCAAAGGCGGCATGCGCCTTCCTTGGCAAGGCCTGCGCTTCGTCGGGGCCGTGGATTTCCTCGAGAAGTTGGAGCACGTCGGCGCCGGCGACGAAGGTGCCGCTCCCGGCGGCGGCGATCACGACCGCCCCGACATCGGGCCGCCGCGCGACGTGGGTAAGCACGAGGTCGAGTTCGTCGAGGAGCCGCTCGGAGAGCGCGTTGACGGGCGGATTGGAGAGAACCAGCGTCGCCACGCGCAGGGGCTCGCCCGCCGCGTCTCGGCCGACCTCGTCGTACTCGACGCGAATGAAACGCCGACGCTCGATCAACGTCTGGGTCTCGGCGCGCGCCTGGGCGTGCCTCCATGCCGCGATCCGTTCCGCGATCTCGTCGAGGCTTTCCGGGTTGCGGAGCGTGGTGGTGTCGCCCAACGTCTCGCCCAGCATCATGGCGCGCAGATACCGGCGCATGTACTTGCCGCTACGGGTCTCGGGAAACGCGCGCACCGTGATGAAGTCGGAGGGAACGGCGACGGCCCCCTTCTCTTCTCGCACGAGATCGCGCAAGCGCCGCTCGTCATCGCCGCTCAAGCCGCGGCCCGGAGCGAGAAGGATGAAGGCGACCGGCGTCAGCCCCTTGTCCGGGTGCGGCGCCCCGACGACGATGCAATTTCCGACCGGCGAGTCCGGATTGACCTGCTTGTCCTTGAGGATCGCGCCCTCGATCTCCTCGGTCCCGATGCGGTGTCCGGAGACGTTGATCACGTCATCCGAGCGACCGTGGAGAGAGAAGCTCCCGTCTTCGTAGCGGCGCGCGAAGTCGCCTTGCAGATAGGCCCAGGCCGGCGCTCCCGACGGTTCGCGAAAGCGGCCGAAATAGACCGAGGCGAAGCGCGCGATATCGCCTTTCCACTCGGGTTTTCCCACGTTCCCGGCGTCGCCCCAGATGGTCCGCGCCAGGTAGGGGTACGGCGCCGTGATGACGATCTCGCCTTTCTCCTCGGGCGCCGCCTTGCGGTAGCCGACGCGACCTCGATCGTCCGGCTCGCCCTCGGGCACCCAGACGTCGCCCATCACCCAGGGAAGCGGGTATGTGCGGGCGTCGGCCCTCAGTCGCAGATCGGGGTTGCCGTAAGGGTGGGTCCAGACGATGCCCCCGTGCTCGGTCGCCCAGTACGAGTTGATGTAGCGCGGCGTCATCAGCTCCATCCCGAAGCGCTGGACCGTCGGGCTCGTCGGCTCGGCGCAGAAGGTGGCGACCCTCAGCGAGGACATGTCGTAGCGCGCCACGTCCTTGCGGTTCTGCGGGTTGGTCATGACCGTCTTGAGGAAGGTGACGCCGGCCTTGAAGATGGTCACGCGGTGGCGCTCGATGATCGACGCGAAACGGCCCGCGGTCGGGAACACGGGCGCGCCCTCGGCGACGATCCCGGGAATGCGGGCGGCGAGAGAGGCGCTGATCAGGTAGGACTGACCGGTGATCCAGCCCGGGTCCGCCACGACATAGATGACATCGCGGCCCGGAACGGCGTCGAAGCTGACCGCCATGGTCTGCGCAACGCCGGCCAGATACCCGCCGTGGACGTGGACGACACCCTTGGGCTTCCCCGTCGAGCCCGACGTGTAGATGATAAAAAGCGGAAACTCGGCGTCGACCGGTCGGCACGGCACGGCGCGCCAGAGAGCGCGCGCGAGCGCCCGGTCGTCGAGCCGACCGAGGGCGTTCATGTCCGGAACGCCGGCCGCCGCGCAGACCGCGCGCTCGGCCTCGGCGAGGAGGTCATGGGCCCAGACATCCCGCGTCTCGGTCCATGGAACGTCCGCCAGCCCCGCATGGCGAACGACGATCACTTTCTCGACGCGATCGGGCGCGCGGGCAAGCGCCTCGGCGAGATCGGCGCGCAGCTCGGCCGCCGTCCCCGGATCGAGATCCCGCCGGGCCTCCAACGCCTTGCCGAGCGCGCGCATGGCCTCGGCCGGCAGCACCGTGATTTCGCCGGCGAGTTCCTCGGCCACCGCGCGCGAGAGCGCCGCGGCAAGGGCCGGCGCGTGATGCTTTCGGGCCACCTCGGCGATCAGGGTGCGGGCCGTCGGCACGTCGATGAAGCGATCGAGCGCCGGGTCGGTATAGGCCTCCTTGAAGGGAGCGATCTCGGCGTTGCGCGAGGCGCCGTCCGCAGTGATCACCACCCGCGCGCCGGCATCGGCGATCCGGTCCGAGAGCGTCTTGTCCGAGAAGCCTCCGAAGACCGGCGTGTAGATCACGCCAAGGCGCTTCGCGCCTTCCGTCCAGACGATCTGTTCGAGGATGTTGGGCATGTTGAGGGCAATGCGGTCCCCCTTGGCGAGGCCGAGATCGGCCAGCGCCCGCGCGGCGACCACCGACTGAATGAAGAGGTCGCGCCGCGTCAGAACCCGTTGATGAACCGGGCCGCCGCGTCCGTCGTTCGCCGCCGGGTCCCAGCGGTCGCCTTCGAAGAAATAGGCGGGCTCATCGCCGAAGCCGGCGGCGACATGCCTGTCCACCTCGTTGAACGCCGCATTGGTGAGCCCTCCCGAGAACCAGCGATAGAACGGCGCGTCGCGGTCGTCGAAGGCGCGCGTCCAGGGCGTCCACTCGTCGTCGAGGCGACAATCCTCGCCGTCGGCGACGCGCCAGCCGCGCCAGGTTCCGTCGGACCCGCGGGTCAGCCACGCGTCCAGATCCGGGTGGTACCAATGCAGCACGCGCGCGGCGATCGCGCCGTGGAAGGCGCCGGGATCCTCGACGCAGGCCTCGCGCATCGCCCGCCAGTCGGCCCCGGTGCGAATCGGATTGACGTGGATGTCGGAGGGAAGCGGAGGCGCGTAAACTCCGACATCCGGGCCATCCCGTGACGCCGCCTCCTTCGATCTCGTTTCCATGTGCTTCACCCCAATGCGCCCACCGGTCTCCGGTCACGAAGGGCCGCGCCGCGCCATCGGCGGCACGCCGCCGGAGCGACCTAGATCATGAGGTATTTTTCCTTGACCTCGCGGTTCCGCTCAAGATCGTCGATGGTCCCCTGGTAGCGGATCCTGCCGGTGTCGATGATATAGGCGCGGTCGGAAATATCGGTCGCGAACTGGAGGTTCTGCTCGGAGAACAGGATGGTGAGGCCCATGGATTTCAGCTTGCGGATCTGGCGTCCGAGCTCCTGAACGACGAGTGGCGCGACGCCTTCCACGGGCTCGTCCAAGAGCAGGAACGACGGGTTGCCCATCAGCGTTCTTCCCACCGTGAGCATCTGCTGCTCGCCGCCGCTCAGGTAGCCGCCGAGCTGCGCGTCGAGCTCGACGAGCGGCGGGAAAAGCTCGTACACCCTGTCGACCGTCCACGGAACGCCGTTCGGCGCGATCCCCTTCTTGATGGCGATCTCGAGGTTCTCGCGCACCGTGAGGTCCGGAAAGATCAACCTGTCGTCGGGGACATACCCGATGCCCAGGCGCGCGATCGCATATGGCGGCAGGCCGACGATATCCTGTCCGCGGAAGGTGATGGCGCCGGCCGACGCCTTGGCGAGACCCATGATGGTCCTAATCGTCGTCGTCTTGCCCGCGCCGTTGCGCCCCAGCAGACACACGACCTCGCCTTCGTTCACCTCCAAGGAGACATCGAACAGGATGTGGCTCGTCCCGTAATGGGTCGAAACGTCGCGAAGCTCGAGCCGGATTGTCATAGGTGGTGCTCGCCCAGATAGATTTTCTGCGCCGTTTCGTTCGCGCGCACCTCGGCCGGGGTCCCCTGGACGATGACCTGGCCGCGGTGCATCAGCGTGACCTTTTGAGCATGGTTGAAAACCACCGACATGTCGTGCTCCGTGAACAGGATGGTCAGCCCGAACTCGGCATTCAGCCTGTCGACAAGGGCCATCGTCTCGTGGGTCTCCTCTTGCGACATGCCCGCGGTCGGCTCGTCCAGAAGGACGAGCTTCGGCTCGCCCGCCAAGGCGATGGCGAACTCGAGCCTCTTCTTGTCGCCCTGGGGAAGCGCGCCGGCGATCGTTTCGCGGCGGTCGGCGAGGCCGCACAGATCGATGATTCTTTCGGTCTCCTCGATGCCCACGCGGTCGGCGCGCCCGAACAGGCTCAACGACTTTCCCATTTGGGCGTGAACCGCCGTGCGCACGTTTTCGAACACGGTCATGGCGTGAAAGATGGTGCTGACCTGGAAGGCGCGGGACACGCCCGCCTTGGCGATTCTGTGCGGTGCCCAGCCGGTCACGTCCGCGCCGTCGAAGACGATCCTGCCCGAATCGGGTCGGTGATAGCCCGTCAAGAGGTTGAAGAACGTACTTTTGCCGGCGCCGTTGGGGCCGATGATGGCCTCTTGCGCGCCGCGCGCGATTTCGAAATCGACGTCGTGGGTCGCGGCCACCCCGCCGAACCGCTTGTTCAGGCCCGTGACGTCGAGAATTTTTTGGGTCATTACTCGGCCCCTTCCCGCCCGGTCGGCGCTGGTTCCGAGCGCACCGTCGCACCCTCGTCATGAACGGTTCGCGCATCGCGCGGCTTGTGGCGTTTCTTCAACCAGGCGCCGAGAAGTCCCAGCAGGCCCCCGGGGGCGTACAGCACGATGGCAAGGATGATGAGCCCGATGGTCAACGGCCAGTATTGGGTGAACCCGGTGACATAGGCCTGAAGGAACGTATAGACGATCGAACCCACCATGGGTCCGATGAAGAAGCTGGCGCCGCCGATCAGCGTCATGAATACGACGATCGCCGATTCCTGCCAGCCGAGAAGCAGCGGCCCGACACTGCGCGTGAACGGGCCCCACAACGCGCCCGCCATGCCGGCGAAGGCCCCGGCGATCACGAAGTTGACCAGCATGTGCTTGCGGACATTGATGCCCAGGAAGCGCGTGCGCTGCTGATTGTCGCGCATGGCGCGGAGCGTGTAGCCGAAGGGCGACTGAACGATGCGCCGCATCACCAGCAGGGCGGCGACGACGATGGCCAACGTGAAGTAGTAGTAGACGGTCGCGTCGCGGAAGAATGGCGGCGGCAGCAGACCCTGGATGCCGTTATCGCCCCCCGTGAAGCCGTACCACGAGAACACCAGGGAGAAAAGCAGCTCGCCGAACGCCAGCGTCAGGATCGCGAAGTAGATGCCGGTCAGCCGGATGCAAAAGTAGCCCACCACGAGAGCGCCCACCGCGGCGACCGGAGGGCCGATGAGAAGCGTAGCGAAAAATGCCCATGTGCCGATCTCGCCCGTGCTGGCGGAGAACTCTCGAAAGAGGATCGCCGTGGCGTAGGCGCCGAGGCCGAAGAAGGCGGCGTGTCCGAACGAAATCTGGCCCATGTAGCCGTAGATCAAGTTGAAGCTCATGGCGAACAGCCCGAGGATCAGGATCTCGGTGGCGACCTGAACCCAAAACACGCCCGAGATAATCGGCACCAGAAGGAACAGCACCAAAAGAACGGGGGCAAGAACAACCGAAATGCCCACGGTGCCGTAAAGCCGCCCTATCAAGCTCGACGTCCGAGGTGGAGATTCTGAAGTCGTCATCGTAAAACGCCACCCACGATCAATACCGAAGCTCGGTGCCGAACAGGCCCCATGGCCTCACGATGAGCACCGCCACGACAATGAGGAATACGATCGCCAGCGAGCCATCGGGCCACACGAGGATCGCGAAGGCATACACCACGCCCACGATCAGCGAGGCGACGAACGTCCCCAGGATGCTGCCAAATCCTCCGATGACGACGACCGCGAACAATTGGACGATCAAGTGGATATCGACGCCGAGCGACATCGGCATCAGGGGCAGGACGATCCCCGCGGAGAACGCGGCGATCGCGACGCCGAGAGCGAACACGCCGGCGTAGATCAACGGGATGCGGATGCCGAGCGCACTGACCATTTCGCGGCTGTAGACGGCCGCGCGCACGATCTTGCCGTATTTGGTCTTCTGGAGGAACCACCACAGGCCGGCGGCGACGGCGACGCCGGCGCCCATGATGACGAAGTAATACGGGTTGACGAAGGCGCCGAAGATCTCGATCGGCTCGATGCCGAAGAAGATCGAGCGATCCTCGACCCCCCAGATGATGCGGATCAGGTCGTCGATGATGTAGATCATCGCGAAGGTCAGCAGCAACTGCTCGGGAAGCTCGCGCGCGTACATGCGCTGGACCAGGACGCGCTCGATCACGAAGCCGAGGACCGCCATGAACGCCGTCGCCACCACGATCGCGATCGCGAGCGCGGCGGCGCCCCCGCCGAGGTAGCGCCCGACAAACTCGAATACGCTGAATGTGACGTAACCGCCCAGCAGCCACAGAGTGGCGTGAGCGAAGTTGAGAATGTTCATCACGCCGAAGATGAGCGACAACCCGGCGGAAAGCAGGAACAGGATCATCGCGCGGGAGAGCCCCGCCAGAAGCTGCACGAACAAAAAGCTCGGATCGAGAGGCATCGCGCGTCTCCGCGTGTGGCGCGGTCATGAGCCCTGAAGAGAGCCGCGCCACGGAGGTTCGATTTCCGACCTCCGTGGCGAGCGGCGGCGACGCGAGGACTAGGCCCGCTTCTTGTGAAGCTTGTTCACCTCTTCGCAGGTTGGAATCCAGACCTCTTTCGCCGGCACGATGATCATCGTGTCGAGATCATAGATCGGGAACGGATACTCGGGATAGTCCTTGACCGCGCCGACATAGCCGGCGGGGGCGTCGAGCTGATTGTTGCAGATGCGGAATGAGTGGCGTCCGCGGCCGGTGTCGATCGTCGCGCCCTTGAGCGCCGCCTTCACGGCCTCCGTTTCGATGGTCCCCGCCTTCTTGATGCCCTGCTCGAGGCCGTAGATGGCGTCGTAGTGCATCACCGCCCAATCGGTCGGATAGGCGTCCTCGCCATACTTGGCGCGGTTCATCTTGATGTACTTCTGCATCAAGGGCTGGTCGAGATGGGCGAAGAACGGGGCGCGGGCGAGGCCGATCATGCCTCGCGGCAGGCTCTTTTTCTGCTGCTCGAGCTCGGTCACCGAGATCAGGCCCCCGGGATAGGGGATGCGCTTGAACATGCCCATCTGCTGGGCCTGCTGGATGAACGTGCGGTTGTCCTTGCCGGCGATCGCCCCGTATAGAAAATCGGGTTTCATCGCCATGATCGCCGTGATGTACGAGGCGAAATTCGTCTCGCCCAGCTTGACCCACAGCGCCTTCGCGATCTTGGCCTCGGGCGCGCGTTCCGCCAGCGCGGTCACGAAGCCATTCTGCGTATCGCGGCCCCACTCGTAGTCCTGACCGATGGTGACGTATCTTTTCCAGCCGTTCTTCTTGATCATGCGCGCCACGGCGACCACGACCGCGCCCGACTGCATGCGGCTGTTGGGGCAGAACTCATACGTGTAGGGGGTGTAGTTCTCGTTGACGATCTTCGAGCTGTTGCTGGTCGCCGCCAAGTGCAGAATCTTGTTCTCGTGAATGATCTCCTGGAGCGCCATGGCGCTGGCGCTCGAGTAGGTCCCGACGATCGTCTGCACACGATCGCGCGCAATCACGTCGCGCGCCTCGCGCGCGGTCACGTCGGGCTTGGTGTGGGTGTCGCGATAGCTGACCTCGATCGGGTGCTTCCCCAGGAAGCCGCCGCGGCTGTTGATGTCGGCGACCGCCGTCGTGACGGCCTTGATCGCCCCATCGGCATAGTTCGCCCCCGTGCCCGTGACCGGGAGCAGAAGACCGAGACGATACGTCTCCGCCGCCGCCGCGTGCACGAAGCGCGGCGCGAGCGTGAGCGCGCCGGCGGTAATCGACGTCGTGATGAAATCGCGGCGATCCATTGATTTAAGAACCGCATCCCACTTGCTGTCGCTGATATGCTTAGCCATAAGACCTTTCCTCCACTGCACGACAAGACCCGCCACGTCTTACCGGGGCCGCGTCATTTTTTTCAGGCGACAAGCCATTTTTTTATGGGGCCTCTAGCGCCGGACTATGCAAGGCGCGCGCGGGATTTTGTTTTGGCCCGGGGACCATGCTACTCCCAATTACTTATGACGGCCATGGGATTTGAAAGGAGCTCCGGAGCGATCGCGTTCGGCGATTTTCGCCGCCCCGACCGGAACGCCGCGACGGCTTCGAATGCGGTTGCCCTGTTTTGATTCCCCGATCCGGCCTGCTCGGCTATCGTCGGACGGATCTTGAGGAGTCATCCGGGGAATGTCGTACCAGGCCATTCGCCGCGCCTTCCGCTGGCGCATTCCGGCGCGCTTCAACATAGGCGTCGCGGCCTGCGACGCTCTCGCCGAGGGCGAGACGGGCGCGCGCGTCGCGCTGATCTACGACGACGGCGCGGGCCGCGTCGAGACCTACGACTTCGCCCGCCTCAAGACGCTTTCCGACCGCTTCGCCAACGCGCTCCGCGGACTGGGGGTCGAACGCGGCGACCGGGTGGGGATTCTGCTCGGCCAGCGGCCCCAAACCGCGATCACGCATCTCGCGGTCTACAAGCTGGGCGCAATCGCGGTGCCGCTGTTCACCCTGTTCGGCGAGGACGCGCTCGAATACCGACTCAATCATTCGGGGGCGCGCGCGGTGGTAACCGACGCGGCGGGCGCAGCCCGGCTCGCGGCGATCCGCGACCGGCTCGATGCGCTCGGGCCGATCGTCTCGATCGAGCCGGCGTCCGGAGCCGAGACCTTCTCCGATCTGCTCGCGCGGGCCTCGGACTCGTTCGAAGCGGTCAAGACCGCGGCCGACGACCCGGCGCTCATCATCTACACCTCGGGCACCACGGGGCCGCCCAAGGGCGCGCTGCATGCGCATCGGGTGCTGATCGGCCACATGCCGGGGGTCTCGTTCCCCCATCGCTCCTTTCCGCGGCCGGGAGACCTGTTCTGGACGCCGGCCGACTGGGCCTGGATCGGCGGGCTGCTGGATGTGCTGTTGCCGGCCTGGTTCTCGGGCGTGCCCGTGCTCGCTCACCGGGCGCGCAAGTTCGACCCCGAGCAGGCGTTCGCCCTGATGGCGCGCCACAAGGTGCGCAACGTCTTCCTGCCGCCGACCGCGCTCAAGATGATGCGCGAGGTGGAGAACCCGCGCGCCCGCTTCGACCACGACCTGCGCAGCGTCGGCAGCGGGGGCGAGACCCTGGGCGCCGGGCTGCTCGCCTGGGGAGAAGAGGCGCTCGGCCTCGCCATCAACGAGTTCTACGGCCAGACCGAGGTCAACCTGGTGGTCGCCAACTGCGCCGACGTGATGCCGATCAAGCCGGGATCGATGGGGCGCGCGGTGCCCGGCCACGCGGTCGAGGTGGTCGACGACGACGGCCGTCCGCTCCCCGCGGGCGAGGTCGGGCAGATCGCGGTCCGTCGTCCCGACCCGGTCATGTTCCTCGAATACTGGCGGAACCCGGAAGCGACGACGGCCAAGTTCGCCGGCGAGTGGTGCCTGACCGGCGATCTCGCGCGCCGCGACGACGAGGGCTATTTCCACTTCGTCGGACGCAAGGACGACGTGATCACGAGCGCGGGCTACCGGATCGGTCCGGGCGAGGTCGAAGATTGCCTGATGAAGCATCCGGCGGTGGCCATGGCGGCGGTCGTCGGCATGCCCGATCCGCTCCGGACCGAAATCGTCAAGGCCTTCGTCGTCTTGCGCTCGGGCGCGCGGCCGGGCGAGGCGCTGGCCCGCGAGATCCAGGCTTTCGTTCGCACCCGCCTCGCCGCGCATGAGTATCCGCGCGAGGTCGCCTTCGTGAACTCGCTACCGCTGACCGCGACCGGCAAGGTGATGCGCCGGGTGCTGCGCGCCCGCGCGACCGGCAAGACGCCGGAGCGGTGACCCCGACGCGGGGGACGTTCAATCGGCCGTCAAGCGGCCCTCCCCTTTCCGGAACCTATTGCGGGGGCGTATTGGAGGAAAATGCGTAGCGCGCGAATTTCCATTCGCCGTTCGCTAGTTTCCGCAGCAAAAAGAGTTCCTTGCCGTTGTTGGCGACCTCGGCGCCCGAGGCGTTGATCTTGATCGTGCCGTCGGACGTCGACCGCACGAACGCCCAATCGTCGCCCAGCACCTCGACCTCGACGATCCGAAATCCCACATCGAGATCGATCGCCTTGAACACCCTTTCGTACGCCTTGCGGATCTCGGCCAAACCGACCGAGGACGGGCTGTACTCGGGCATGAAGACGCCGTCCTCCGCATAGAGTTTCAGAACGCCCCCCACGTCGTTGCCGTTCAAGGCGCGCCGATAGGTTTCGATGACGGTGATGATCCGCTCTTTGTCGCCGTCTTGTCCGGCGCGCGCCCGGTCGACGAACCCGCCGACGAACCCCACCGTGGCCAAGATCGATATCGCCGCCAAAAGACGGGCGATTCTGCCTGCCGCTTTCATATGGTCTCTCCATTTGTTGCACGCGATTCATCGATGTCGGAGGACCGTATAATTTTTCCCTTTGTGGGATTAGATGGTATTTTTGGGAATTATTTTTCCATATATGGGAAGCCTAAAACACATGTGGGATTTCAACGCGATGGCTTTGTTCGCCAAGGTCGTCGAGCACAAGAGCTTCTCGGAAGCGTCCAAGCGCCTTGGCGTGCCGATCTCCACGGTGAGCCGCAAGGTCGGCCAACTCGAACGGGATCTCGGCGTGCGGTTGCTCGAGCGATCGACGCGCCGGCACCGCCTCACCGATATCGGCCGGCATTATTACGAATATTGCCGCCGCGCCCTGGAGGAGTTCGAGGCCGGCACGGCGATGATCAACGATCGACAGGCCGAGGTCTCCGGAACTCTCCGCCTATCCGTCGCGCCCAGCCTGGCCGACGCCTTGGCGGTTCCCTTGATCGCCGCCTTTCAAGCGACCTACCCCAAGGCCGTGATCCGGCTCTGGGTCACCGACCGAAAGGTCGATCTGATCGAGGACGGGGTCGATCTGGCGCTGCGCGTCGGCGAGCTTGCGGACAGTCGCCTGGCGGCCCGCGAACTCTTGCGATACCGCCATCTCCTCGTCGCGTCGCCCGACTATATCGCG
Source organism: uncultured Alphaproteobacteria bacterium (assembly GCA_964531525.1). Lineage (GTDB taxonomy): Bacteria > Pseudomonadota > Alphaproteobacteria > JAAXGF01 > JAAXGF01 > CAYYWV01. The sequence goes on from CAZHDF010000036.1 coordinate 14,167, forward strand.
GCGGCGGGTATGCCGAGACGTCCTCGGGACATGAGGGACCATCGCCTGATCGCCTTCGCCAACCTGCATCAGGGCATCGTCTGGCAGCTCGTCAAGCACCGGAACATCGCGAGGATTCCGATCGAGGGCGCCCTGACCTTGAACGACTACGCCGGCATTCGGCGCGCGGTCGAGATGAACCTGGGGATCGCCGAATTCCCCTCGATCCTTTGCGGAGAGGCAGTTGCGGCGGGCGCCATGGTCGAGGTCCTGCCCGACTGGCGTTTCGCACCCACCAAGTTATCCGCCGTCTACTCCGGCGACCGCAAGATCCCGCGCCTGGTGCGTTTGTTCAAAGATTTCTGCGTCGCCCATATCGCCGACGTGGTGCCGCATCCCGAGCCGTAGGCGCGAATTCCGGATATCGCCCCTTACCCGAGGGCGCTATGAACGGCGCGAGCGGTGGCCTCGCCGCTCTTGTAGGCGCCGCCGCAGGTTTGGGCGAAGCCGCCGGCGCAGGCCTCGCCGGCGAAGAACAGGCGCTCGCCGACCCGCTTGCCCAGCAGGGCGCGCGCGCCGTACGCACCCGGGATCGCGCTCGCGTAGGCACCGAGCGTCCAGGGATCGGTCCCCCAGGGCGCGAAGCCGCCCTTGACGAAGGCGCGCTCGACCGCGTCGCGGCCGAGAATGTCGCCGAGGGTTCGGCGCGCGAAATCGACGGCCGCCGTCTCGCCCGCGCCGGTCAGCGCCCAGCCGAAACGGCCGCCCACCCAGCCGACCATCAGATCGCGCCCGAACGGCCAGCAAAGAAAGAAGCAAGCATCGCCGCCGCCGGTCCGATAGGTGAGCCAGCCGTTCTCGGGCAGGCCGAACCGGACGCCGGGCCGGAACTGGAGCGGGATCGTCGCGAGGAGCCCCATCGGCAACGCGCCGATCGCCTCCTGCTTCCAGACCGGCAGCGGTGGGTCGAAGGCGATCCCTCCCGAGGCGAGGACTCCGGTCGAGACGGTCAGGATCGCGGCCCGCGCGCCGATGTCGCCCGCGGGCGTCTCGACCACCACCCCCGGCCCGCCCCAGCGGACGCGGTTCGCCGGGGTGTTCAAGCGCACCGGCAGGCCCCGGCCGAACCGGGCAACCAGGGCGCCGAAGCCTTCGCGGATCAGATAATTGGGTTCGAGATCGTCCATCGCATACCAGTCGAGGCAGGAGAAATCCTCGACGTCCATGCCCATGTCCAAAGGCCCGAGCCAAGTCTCGGCGGTGCCGATCCAGGGTAGCGCGCGCGGCGAGACCGAGGCCGCCGGCACGTCGCGGCCGGCGCGCCCCGCGCGGCTCACCGCGCGGTTGAGCGCCGTCCAGGCGGCTTCGTAGGCGGCGCGTTGCGCGGCGCTCGCCGGCCGCTTCCCGACGAACAGGCGCTCCTCGGCATCGTCGTGGTAGAGGGTCGTATAGCCCCAGGCGTCGGCCATCTTCTTGAAGGGATTGCGGTCCGCTTGATGGAGCCACGAGCAGCCCCAGTCGTAGGGCACGCCGAAGGTCGTCTCGTCGGTCCAGGCGCGCCCGCCGATCCGGTCCCGGGCCTCGACGACGACGACGCTGCGCCCCCGCGCAATCAGGGTCCGAGCGGCGGCGAGCCCGGCGGCTCCGGCGCCGATCACCGCCACGTCGGGCGCGCGCGCGAGCGCCGGGCGCCAGAACGGCAGCGTCCCGACGGCGGCCAGCCCGCCGAGAACGCCGCGCCTTGCAAGCCGGCGCGAATGGGGAGTTCGGTCGATCTGTCCCAAACGCCCTCTCCTTCCGGCCGCGACGACGGAAAAAGCACGGGGACAGCGCCGGCCCCGCGCGATGCCTTCTAGGGGGCGTGTCCCGGGACTGCTTCGGGGGTCCCGGTTCCCTCCCTCAGACCCAGAACGCCTTTTCCAGGTCGTCGAAATCGCTGGCGACGCCTTCGTACTTATTGCGGCCGAGCTCGAGCACGTAGACGTAGTCCGCGATCTTCAGCGCATGACGGATTTCCTGGTCCACCAAGAGAATCGCCAAGTCGTCGCGATGGGTGAGGACGGTCAGCATCTCGTAGACCTCCTCGGCCAGCATCTTGGACAGACCCGCCGTCGGTTCGTCGACGAGCAGAACCCGGGGCTCCGCCATCAGGGTCCGTCCGATCTCGACCATCCGCTGCTGGCCGCCCGAAAGCTCGCCCGTAATCTGCTTGCGCTTCTCCTTCAGGATCGGGAAGCGCTCGTAGTTCGCCTCGATCTTTTCCTTGATCTGTTTCTTGTCGCGGCGAAAGGTCCAGCCGCCCAGCTCCAGGTTCTCCTCGACCGACATATCGCGGAAAACCCCGGGCTGTTGCGGGATATAGGCCAGCCCCTTGAGGATCCGGTCGTAGGTGGGAACGTTCAGGATGCTCTCGCCGTTGAGCAGAATATCGCCCGCGTTCGGCCGCAGAAAACCGAACACCGCCTTGAGCGCGGTCGACTTGCCGACCCCGTTCGCTCCGAGAATCGCGGTGATCTGATTCTTCCGGACCTTGATGTTCAGATCCTGAAGAATGTTCAGATCCTTGTAGTAACCAACGTAAAGATCGCTGATTTCCAGGATCGTTTCGACGTCCTTGGTATCGGTCATCGCTTAGCTCGACGTCTTGTTTTCGACGCCGGGTTCGTCGTCGTCGGCATCGTCGGTTCCGAGATACGCCTCGATCACGGCGGGGTCTTTTCTCACTTCCTCGGGCGGGCCGTCGGCGATCAGGTCGCCGTAGTTCAGCACCAGAAGGCGTCGGCACAGCGAAAAGATCGAATCCATCTGGTGGCTGATGATGATGACGGCCGTGCCGTCCTCGTTCACGCGCCGGATATAGCCGTAGATGATCTCCATGAGCCGCGGGTGGACCCCGGCGAACGGCTCGTCGAGAATGATCACGTCGGGATCGAGCATGAGAAGGCGCCCGAGCTCGAGCAGCTTCTGCTGGCCGCCCGACAGCGCGCGGGCGTACTCGTTGCGCAAATGGTCGATGGTCAGGAACTCGAGCACCCCCATCGCCTTTTCGAGAATTTCGGCGGCGCTCTGCCGGCCGCCCTTGGCCTGCGCGGGAACGAACAGGTTTTCGAGCACGGTCATCCGACGGAAGGAACGCGTCACCTGGAAGGTTCGGCCGAGCCCCGCCTTCGCGACCTCGAAGGGGGGAAGCTGGTCGATCCGCCGCCCGTTCAGATAGACCGTGCCGCTGTTGGGCTTGATCGCTCCGTCGAGGATATTCGTCAGGGTGGTCTTTCCCGCGCCGTTGGGTCCGATGAGGCCGATCAGCTCGGGCCCCCTGACCTCGAAGGAGACGTCCTTGAGAACGTGCAGGCCGCCGAAACGCTTGTTCAGGTCCTTCGCGGAAAGCTCGATCATTTCGGGACCCCCTCCGCCGCCGAGGACGTCTTGCGCTTCGCGACCGTTTCCTCGGCCACATGGGCGCGCGCGAAATAGTCGATCAGCGGCGTGATCAGCCCGTTGCGCGAGAAGCGCAGCGTCAACATCAGCAGCACGCCGAAGAAGACGAGGCGCCAGACCGTCATGTCGATCGTCACGCCGCCGATATCAAAGCTGTTTCTCAGCATTTCGAGAATGAACTCGATGGCGATCGCCCCGAGCGCGGCGCCGACGAAGCTTTCCAGCCCGCCGATCACCGCCATGGCCACGACCAGGCTCATTTGCAGGATGATGAGGTTGTTCGGCGTGATGATGCCGATGTAGTGGGCCTGAACGGCGCCGGCGATCGCGGCCATCATCGAGGTGATGACGAAAACCAGAACCTTGTAGCGCGTCGTGTTGACGCCCAGCGCCGCCGCCGCGTCCTCGTCCTCTCGCAAGGCGCGCACGAAAAGCCCGAACTTCGACTTGGCGAGCCACGCCAGAACGGCGAGGCAGGCCAGCAGAAGCCCGAACATCACGTAATAGGGGGGCAGCTTGGCGGTCTTGTCGAAATAATAGCCGAACAGCGTAACGCCGTTCTCGAACAGATGCGGCAGCTCGATCCCCGCCTGCCCCCGGGTGATCTTGATCTCGGCGCTGATCGCAGCGCGCAGGATCTCGGAGAACCCGAGCGTGAACAGCGCCAGATAGGCCGCGCGGAGGCGTAGCACGAGCAGCCCGATCAAAAGCCCGAAAATCCCCCCCATCAGGGTCCCGAGCAGGATGCCGATCCAGATCGGCATCGGCGTGACCTCGACGCCCGGCCCCCAGATCGCCATGGCCTTGGTCAGGCAGTCCTGCGCCAGCGTGCTCGACGTCACGCCGATGGGATCGACGATCACCAGATAGCTGTCCCCGAACGCGAACTCGGTGCAGAGATTGGTCGGCTTGGGCGTCAGGTAGAGGTAATGGGAGAACAGGCCGGTCGTATAGGCCCCGAGCCCCATGAACGCCATATGCCCGAACGAGAACTGGCCCGCGTAACCGGCGAGCATCGACCAGCTCGAGGCGAGGATGGCGTAGAAGAACGCCGTAATGAAGATGTGCATGATGTAGGAGTAGTCGTTCCCGGTATAGACGACCGGGAAGACCGCGAAGAAGGCGATCAGGACAAGGCCGATCAGATGGGGAGTGTGTCGCTTTTTCAAAACTTGCCGTGCGCCCCGCTCGCGAACCTGCGCCCGAACAATCCGGTCGGCTTGAGCAGCAGGGTAAGGGTAAGAACGATCATTCCGTAGGCGGGTATGTAGGAGGCCGCCTTTTGCGGGTCGGGAATGCACCCCGTCCCCGCCGCCTCGACGAGGCCGACGAAAATGCCGCCGAGGAAAGCGCCCGGCAAGGACCCGAGCCCGCCCAGGACGACGATGACGAAGGACCGCAGCGCGGGGATCATGCCGACCTGGGGAAGCCAGGAAAACGCCTGCACCAGCGTCGCCCCCGAAAGCGCCGCCAGCATGCCGCCGAGCGCGAAGGCGAGCATGTTCATCCGGTCCGGGTTGATCCCGGCGATCGCCGCCGCCTCGCGGTCCTGGCTGACGGCGCGCAGCGCCTTGCCCGTCCAGGTCCGATAAAGGAAGAACAGAAGCCCGAGCAGCACCAGGACCGAAATCACGGCGGCGACGAAGCGCGGGTTCGATATGGAAATCGTATCGAACAGCTCCATGTTGCCCCGGCTGGTCTTGATCAGCCACGGATCGGCGCTGGACGGCAGACGGATCCTGGGAAAATCGAAGAACCGCTTGGCCTTGACGGGGTTGGCGCCGGCCAGGGCCTGCACGAGATACTGGATCGTGAAGGCCAGCCCGAAGGTGACGAGAATTCCGTATTCCACCGGCCGCTCGATCTTCCCGTCGTACATGGGAGTGAGGAACAGCCGCTCGAACACGGCGCCGAGAGTGAAGGCGACGGCGCAGGCCGCGAGAACGCCGAGGATCGGGGAAATCCCCGGGAACCAGACGACGGTCACGAAGTAAACGACCATGCCGCCGATCATGTAGAACTCGCCGTGCGCGAAGCTGACGATGCCGAGAATGGAGAAAATAAGCGTCAGGCCGAGAGCCATCAGCCCGTAGATGATCCCGATAATCAATCCGTTGGTGATCTGGGAAACGACGAACGAGCCGTTGATGACGCAGTTGTTGCTCGGATCGGCGAAGGCGAACGCGCCGGCGATCAGAACCACCGCCGTCACGGCCGACGGGACGATGAGCTTGTTGGTGATGATGGGAGTCTTCAGCCACAGAGGCACCAGACCGACCGGGCCGAACGCGGCGCCGACCAGCGAGCCGCCGAGGGTCGCGTTCGAGGTGTCGAGATCCCTACGCAGATAGACCCGCCGGGTCACGATGCTGCCGATCACGCCCCAAGAGACTATCCAGAGGACCGACCACCAAAAAATGCCAGGGAATTCCATGTCAAACGCCGTTCAATCAAGCCGTTGAAGCAAGACAAGCAAGGTTGGCGACAGAGCGCGCGTTGCGGCCCTGTCGCCAACGAGTTTCTTCAATGCTATTGGGCGTTGACGAAAATCGGATCGCCGGTCTTGTAGGCGTCCGGATACACGATGGTCATGGTGTTCGAGGGCTCGCCCTCCTTCTGGTACTGAACCATCGTGATCGCGGGGTCGGGCCACTGGTGCCACCACTCGTCGCCCTTGCCGTCCACGCTCGGATCCTTCTTGGTCCCGTAGGGGAAGTAGATGCGCCCCAATACGCCGTCGTACGAGATGTTCTCGAGCGCCTTGACGATCGCGTCGCCGTCGGTCGAGCCCGCCTCGTTGATCGCCTGGGCGAGAATTCCGATTGAATCATACGCCTCGAGCGCATAGCTCTCGACGCCGTCCTTGCCGGTCCTGGCCTTATAGTCGGCCGCGAACTTCAGGGCGCTCTTGTTGTACATCGTCTCGGGCACGCCGATCCGGGCCATGAAGGCCAGGTTGCCGTCGGGCACGTTCTCCCACCACGACTTGCTTTCCAGTCCGGCCTGGTTGGCGTGGAACATGATGTCCTGCGGACCGATGCCCGCGTCGGCCGCCTGCTGGGTGAAGTTGAAGCCCGTCTCGCCGGTCGTCAGAACGATGATGTAATCGGGTTTCTCGGCCTTCACGCGCTCCACGATGCCGGCGAAATCCTGGGTGCCGATATCGACGCTGAAGGTCACGCTGTCGATACCCTTCGACGCCAGCCCCTTCGCCGTCTCCTCGGCGGCGGGAATGCCGTAATCGGTGTTCTCCGTGACGATCACGACCTTCTTGACGCCGGGCGCCAGGGAAGCGAACTTCCAGATCACGCCGGACGCCCAAGAACTCAAGGGCGCGATGCGGAAGATGTACTTCTGCTTGTCGCCCGTGATCGTGTCGTTCCAGGTCTCGGCGAAGACGACCGGGATCTTGCGCGCATTGGCCACGTCCTTCGACGCCACGCCGACCGAGCTGTGATAGCCGCCGCCGACCGCGGCGACGCCGTCCTGGGTAATCAGCTTCTCCATCACCGCGGACGCCTTCTCGGGCAGTCCCTCGGTATCGGTGATGACGACCTTGATATCGCAGCCCAGAACGCCGCCCGCGGCGTTGATGTCCCTCTCGGCCAACAGCATGGCGTCGCGCATTGCCTCGCCGCCGACGACCGAACCGGGCGCCGACAGGGGCGCCAGGCCGCCGATCTTGATCGGGCATTTCGCGGCATTCGCTTCGCTTGCCGCGAACGCAAGCGAAACGCTCGCCGCGAGAGCGACGAGCCCGAATTTCGTAACTCGCATTTTGAAGTCTCCCTTTGTATAAGCCTCCTCTCATACACTAACAGCCTTGAAACGGCATTGTCACGCCATCACCTGCTCAAATATCCGAAAGCATCGTTCCACCGGCCGGCGCCGGGATGCATCGGCCATAACGCCATCGCTCATCCGTCGAGGGATCGAGCTACGCCGCCGGCGCGGCCCCGCGGCGAAGCCGCCAGTCCCAGAAGGCGGCGAGGCATAGCAGGACGAACCCCGCGATCTCGGTCAGGCGGTCATACCGCGCGTACATGGTGTAACCGAGAACGGCCGCCCCGAGCCCGCCGGTCAAGACCGGCCATGGTTGCCGGTGCCGCATCAGACCGAGACCGAGACCGCCGACCGCGAGAACCGCGAAGGCGACGATCGCTCCGGCCCAGAGCGCTTCATCGAGCGCGATGACGATGCCGAGGGTCCCGAGAAGAGCGATGACCGCCAGGGTCCCGTAACAGGCGACCAGCGAAAATGCCGTGGCGGCGCCGGCAAGCCAACCGAACCTCGAATTCTTGAGCGACATGGTCTTTCCCCTGTTTCGCCGACCCGACCCCGTCCCGCCGAAAGCCGCCTCACGCCTCCCCGGGGCGAACTCGGGCCACGATCAGCTTGATGATGTCGTCGTGGAGGGGGATGCATTCGACCAGCTCGAGCCCCGCCGCGGGGATGTATTGCTCGGTGTTGCGGTCGAAGGCCGCGCCATAGGCCCAGCGGACCCAAGGCGCCCAGGCGCGCATGACCGCCTGCCTGAATCGGCTCTCGGGCCAAGCGTATTCGAGGATGCGGATTTCGCCGGTCGGCTTGCAGATGCGCGCCAGTTCTTCGAGCGCCGGCCGCTGGTCGGCGTCGTCGAGGACGCAGAACAGAAACGTCGCGACGATGAAGTCGAAGTGCCGGTCCGGGAGGCCGGTGCGAAGCACGCTTGCCGAGCGGAGATCGACCGTCGCGCCGAGCCGCGCGCGCCGGCGCTCGGCCCGCTTGAGCATGGCGTCGCTGAAATCGATGCCGACGACGCGCGCTTCCGGCGGATAGAACGGCAAGTTGCGGCCGGTTCCGACGCCCGCGTCGAGCACGGTCCCGCCGACGCCTTCGAAGACCCGCCGCCGCAGCGGCCGGTAACGCGCGTATTCGAACGGAAGATCGAGAAGGTCGTAAAGCCCGGCGATTCGCTCGTAGGTTCGGCGCTTCGGGGGCGCGGCCGTCCGATGCGGGCGCGTCTCGTGAATATGCATGAGGGCGCTTACCTTCCGCCTGTCCAGACGACCGTCGGCCCGTCGGGTCCCGGGCCAAGTGCCGTCGAGACCGGCGCCGACATTCCTCTTGTGGGCATTGCCTCGGAGATGGGGGGCGCGCCCGACCCTTTCAAGCGGATTTCGCGCCCGGCCGGGGCTCGACAGAAGGGCGAGCAGGCACTTGAGAAGCGTCTCGGGCGTCGGCGGGCAGCCGGGGATCGCCGGCGTCGAGAACCACGACATCGAGCCTCTCGTCATGTCTCCGCTCCTTCCCGGTGGCGCGGCGGCTTCTCCCCGCGCAGGCCGGCGATCTCGGCCTCGAGCGCGGCGATGCGCGCCCTCAGCGGAGCGACGACTTGGACGACCTCCTCCTCGCCGAACAGCCTGGGGATATGCTGCGGGCAGTTGACGTCCCAGGCTTCGACGGAGAACAGGACGGCACGCTGCGGGCGCGCCCGATAGCCCTTGACGAACAGGCGCTCGACCAGGGCGGGATCATCCTCGACGACCCGTGCCCGGCCCCAGATCTTGATGCGGCGGCGGTTGGCGTAGTCCATCAGAAAGATGAACGCCTTGTCGTTCTCGCTCAGGGTGCCGACGGTGATGTACTGGCGATTGCCGCCGAAGTCGGCGAAGCCCAGCGTCTTGTCGTCGAGCACCTTGAGAAAGCCCTTGGGCCCGCCGCGGTGTTGGATGTAGGGGCGCCCCTCGGCGCTGGCCGTCGCGAGATAGAACGAGTCGCGCTCGACGATGAACTGGGCGAGATCGGCCGTCACCGTCGATTGCCAGTCACGCCCGGGCCGGGCGTAGACGGCGCGCGACCCCCGGCTTTCCTGCGCCGCCTTGACGGCCGGCGTGAAGGCGATGTCGCTTACGAACCCGGTCATTGGACGTCCTTCCGCGTGAATGATATTCGATTGCGAGTTGATAGACAGACTTGTCTGTTATGTCAAGCATAACGTGAAATCCATCATGCCAAGATTGAGCCGTCTTCTTTCTGGTTTGGATATATATAAGCTATATCATTATGTTGCGTGAACATATATAATGCCGGCGGCATTTTACCGGCACGATGACCTGCCGTGTCTCGGTCGGAAATCGGAACTTATTACGGACAGGTTTGTATATGAACGGGATCGCGAAACCATGACGACCGCGACAACGACGCGAAGGGATCGCCTGATCGACACCGCGCTGGAGCTATTCTCCCGCGACGGCTTCCACGCCACCGGCATCGACAAGATCCTGGCCGAGGCCGGGGTCGCCAAGATGACGTTGTACAAGCACTTCAAGTCGAAGGACGAGCTCATCCTGGCGGCGCTCAGGCGGCGCGACGAGCAATTCCGCAACTGGTTCATGCGCGCCGTCGAGCGCCGCGCGCGCAGCCCGCGCGAGCGTCTGCTCGCCGTTTTCGACACCATCGAGGAATGGGTGCGCGGCCCCGGCTTCTCGGGCTGCATGTTCATCAACGCCTGCGCCGAGTACGGCGACGCCGACGACCCCATCCACGCCGCCTCGGCCGAGCACAAGCGCCTGATCCTGGCCTATCTGCGCGAATTGGCCGTCGCCGCCGGCGCCCGGGACCCGGACGAGCTGACGGCCGAGCTCGGCCTGCTCGTCGAGGGCGCCATCGTCATGGCCCATGTCTGCAACGAGCGCGACCATGTCGGGAAGGCGCGCAAGGCCGCCGAAAAGCTGATCGACCTCGCGCTTGCCTAGCGCATGATGTTTTTGCATGGAATCGGCACCGGCCCACTCCCCCGCCCGGCCACCCACGGGATCGTAGAATATGG
>CAZHDF010000037.1:0-24260 GCA_964531525.1 uncultured Alphaproteobacteria bacterium
TGACCGCGCCCTCGAGTGGTTGCAAGGCCGCGTCCCCCAGCCCGGGCGGTATCGGGATCGCGGCATTCACGCCGCCGGCGAGGCCGCTGACCCGGTACCGGAGACCGGGCCCCATCGCGAAGACGGCCCGGGCCCAATCGTGGCGAGCGGGAAGGTCGCGGACACGTACTTGAAGGCTCGCGCGGCAAAGATGCTCGGCGATGCGAAACGCGCCCAGACAGAGGCCGAGCGCGCCCAGATCGAACTGAAAGCGCGGCGTGGCGAGCTGGTCGACCGCGCGCGGGCCGTGGCGCATGTGTTCCGGCTGGCGCGGGAGGAGCGGGACGCCTGGCTCAATTGGCCGGCGCGGGTGTCGGCGCTGATGGCGGCGGAGCTCGGGGTCGACCCGCACAAGATGCACGTGGCCCTCGAACGCCATGTCCGCGAACACCTCATCGAGCTTGCAGAAATCCGGCCGCGGTTCGAGTGATGGACGACCAGATCGCAGCCCAGATCGACGCGCTCCGCGACCGCGCGCTGGCCATGGCGCGCGAGTTCGAGGCCGCCGCCGAGCGCCCGGGCGCAACCGAGGTCGACCGTCTGAACGCCGAATCGGCGGCGATGGTCATCACCTTGGCGCGCGAGAAATCCGAGCTTCTGCCGCGTGAAGAGGTCGACCGGCGCATCGCGCAGATCGAGGAAGCGCCCGACCCAGAGACCAGGCAACGGCTGATCGCCTCGATGCTCGTTTGGTTCCAGAAACACGAGCTCAATCAATGGACCTGGGCCACCGAAGCCCTCGCGGCCCTGACTCGCGGTGAGGTGGTGCTCCACGATGGGGCATCCTGTTGAAGAAGCGAGCCATGACCGAAGCATTCACCCGCTGGGATGCCGCGGATTACGCATGGGCCATAGACTGGTGTACTCTTTGCGCTCAGTGCTGCGTACCCAGTCTTGGCTTGCGTTAGCTGGACGGCATAGACGATTCATATGCCGCAGGTTAGCATTGCCGATGCGTATAGCCGTTTGTCGGGAAAATCCAGAAGCACCGTTTCAAGCGGTACGAGCATTAGGGATTGTCTCACTGCCGAAAAGTTTGCTCGTGAATGAAACCGGATGCAGATCGCAGTGAGGCCGCCCCCGCGCTTCCCGCAGTGCAACGAGCCGACTGGAATGGGCTGCTTGCGGGACAGAGGGTGACAACGGCCGAGGTATCACTCAAGCTCGCCGTGCGGCAGAGTTCGGCTGGCGGATCGGGTGCGTTCCTTGGCTTGGCTGACGACGAGCGACATTATTGGATTAAGCCTCTCAACAACGCCCAAGGCGAACGAGTCCCGATCACGGAACAGATCGTAGGCCGCGCAGGCAGCTTAATCGGTGCTCCCACATGCAAGGTTCGGACTATTGCTATTGGGGAAGAGTTCGCCGGCTGGGAGTTTCGGCCGGGTCACCAACTTGTGCCCCGGATTGCGCACGCTTCTCTTAACGTGGAGGACGTCGTTTTTACCAGAGTTCTCGACCATCGCCTTGATGACGACAATTCACGCCGTCACGCTTTTGTCATGGCCCTCTACGACTGGTGCTGGGGCGGAGACGTTCAGGGCCTACGTGCTGTAAGAGAAGATAACGGTTTCTATAGCCATGACCACGGGTGGTATCTTCCGCCGGAGGGTCCAACTTGGTCCGTCGCCGAGCTCGAGACGCACGTCGAAGACCCCCATGAACTTGTGGAAAATCTCGACGGGATCAGCGAGGAAATCGTCGACGAGGTGGCGAAAGCGCTAGAAGCGGTACAAAGAGAAGACCTTCGACGAGCGCTTGCAATGATACCATCCAACTGGCCCGTCGAAGACAATGAGCTTGAATGTGTTGGCTTCTTTCTTGAGAAGCGCGCCCCTGCTGTTGCACGACGCATCAGACATCGGCTCAAGAGGACAACATGAAATATGTCTACAGCGTGATTCGTTTCGTACCAGACCTGGTCCGAGGCGAGTTCGTGAACGTCGGTATTCTTGCCGGCAGCGAGGAGTCATCAGAGTGGGACATCAGGTCAGTGGGGAATCTGAGGCGCGCTCGCTACATCGATGATGTGGGACTGCTCCATCAGGTCTGGGGTTTTGTAGAAGACATGGGCCGGGAGGTTGCTCGGTACACCAGAGCAGTGGAGACGGGCCGGTTCGATTCGGCTTGTGAGCAGCTTTCCGAGGAGTGGCTTAAGCGTCTGTCAGAGGAGTCAAGAAACGTCGTTCAATTCTCGACGCCTGCTGTGATTGTCGCCGAGAATGTTGATGAGGCGCTCGACATCTTGTTCAAGCAGTTTATCGTGGAGCCCGAGACCCGCCAATTTACTTTCAAAAAGAAATACGAGGCCTTGGCTGCTATACGACGAGCATACCGAGAGGCTGGCCTGAAGCGGCAAGAGCACTTTGAGGAAAGAGCAAACGTTAAAGGCGAGCACCACAAGGAACGCTTTGATTTCGTTGTTGCAAACGGTCGTGCAGTTCAGCTTGCGCAGACATGGTCCTTTCAGGTGCCCAACCAAGATGACCTCGCTAAGAGGGTCAAGGCATGGGCGTGGACAGTGGGCGACATCCGGCAACATGGGGGAACGGCAGAGTTGGGGGCGCGACACATTGACGTCCCGCATAACGTTGATATCGAAGTCGTCTACGTGCCTCCAGCCAACGGCGGACCGCGTGAGACACTGGACGAAGCGCTTGCTGCTTTTGAAGATATCAACGTTCAAGCTATGGAGGCTGACCAAGCCAATGTCGTTGGGCTACAGGCCTCACGGCTTGTCGGGATCTGAGACCTTTGAACCGGCGGAGTAACGCATCTTGTTGATGGCCACTCCAATTCGACACTACATGGAGACCTCCCACGGAGGGAATCATTCCCGAGCGTGAAACATCTGCGCTGGAGGACGCGTTTGGCCGATGTAGCGGCCATTTGGAGTAACGTGGTGGACCTCATGCCCGCGCGGGCGTCTTGACTGCGCCTGCGCAGGGCGCCTTAATGCTGCTTGGCGCTGACAACGCCGCATGTAGCCGGTTCCCGCCCCGTAAGCGCGGGTTTCGTATGCCCTGTGTCCGGGGTCCGGTTGCGCATGTCCAAGGCTCCGGCCCAAAGGCAATCGGGCGCGCGCTACATCGCGTTGTCAGCCCCGGACGCCAGCGCCGCCCGCTGGCGATGGAAGCACAAGGAGGCAGCGAGATGATCGGACTTCACGCGGACACGGCATCACATCCCGACAACCACCCGCGCGGGCCAGCGGCTGGAAACGGTGGTGCAGGCGCAAGCGCGAGGCGGTCGGTCCATGACCTGGAAGACCCGTTGTCGGATGCGGAGAGCGCCACTGACGTTCTCATCGAACTCATCCACCAGATGGAGGAAGGCGAGTTGAAGCGGGTCGAGGTTGTCAGTTGGGCGGCCTATCGCCTCAAGGATCACATCAAAGAGCTGTGGGACGTCTACGAGGGCCTGGTGAAGGCCCAGCAACCCGTACGCCAATAGAGGTTCCGAGGGCCCCGCTTCTCGTCGTGAGGGGCGGGGCTCTTTCTAAAAGGTCAAGCCGCCGGTCATTTCGGCTTCCATGAGCGGGCCAGACGCTGTGCCTCCGCGATCTGCTCCGGCGTCATGAACTGGGCAATGATGCCACGGTTCTTGGTCGCGAAGGCATTACCGCGCGAAGCCGCGAGGTTGAACCACATGTGGGCCTGGACATAGTCCTGCGGCACGCCCCTGCCGTAGGCGTACATGGTGCCGAGGTTGTTCTGGGCCTCATCATTGCCCTGCTCTGCGGCCTTCCGGTACCACTTCGCGGCCTGGGCATAGTCCTGAGGCACGCCCTGGCCTTTGTCGTACATGACGCCGAGGTTGAACTGGGCTTCGGCGTCTCCCTGCTCGGCCAGCGGATGCAAAAGGCGAAGGGCGGTCGCGTAGTCTCCATTGAAGTAGGCCGCCTGCCCATCCTCGAACTGTCCCGCCACGACAGAAGCGGGGATAGAGAAGCCCACCGCGAGCGCCAATAGTGCGATCTTTAGGCCTTGCTTCATCTCGTGCCCCTCCATCTGGAAGGCCCTCACCACAAAGCCATCCCACGGAACTGACGCGCCTTCGCAGTGGTTCCGTTAGAACGTTAGCGGAGGGCGGCCGCCGATGCTAGCCTGGAAGGGAAGAGGGGCCAGGCAACTAGGCTGGGTAACGCATTTGTCTCAGCAGCCCGTAGACGAACGGACAGACCTTCCGCAAATTTGCCTCTCTGATGCAGATCTCGGGAAAAGGCGCGTGTTCCGAGCGTATGTCTCTATGACGGGGGCGGCGCTCGGCCGCTTTACCGTCGAAACGCCCTGGAACACGGAAGGAGGCAGCGATGGGAACCTTCAACCGGATTGCGGCCACAGTACTCGCGGCGGCGACCCTCGGCGGCTGCGTCGCGCGCGACGTGATCCTCGAGAAGCCGCCGCCGAGCTATGTCGCGGACGCCGCCGCCCGCGTCGGCGGCATCGACTGGTCGCGCGCCCCGGCGGTCGAGGTGACGCTTTCTGAGTACGCCTTCGCGCCCGCCGACATCGCCTTCGAGGCGGGAAAGCCCTACCGGTTGAGGATCGAGAACGTTGGTACGACGAGCCACACCTTCGTCTCGGAGGGGTTCTTCCAAGCGATCGCCGCGGCCAGGCTCATAAATGGCGCCGTCGCGGTCTCGATGCCTTATGTCAAGACGATCGCCATCGCGCCCAAGGCGACGCGCGAGCTCGACTTCATCGCGGTGCGGCCGGGCGTCTACCGGCTCGAATGCACGGTGCCGGGCCATGCGCTGTTCGGCATGGTCGGCACGATCACCGTTCGTTAGAGCATATTCGGGTCATAGGGAATCAATTCTGTTGCGGCTTGGGCGACCAGTTGCGTGCCGGTGAGCTTGCTCATCGGTTCTTCCTTGGGTTGTCCGCGGTCCCGATGAGCGTTCTGCCCGTACCGATGATCAAGTGAATAAGAATCTGTTTCTGAACAAAAATAACCCAGGCGAGCCGACTTCCCTGCGGTTCCCGGCGATCGGCGATCGCCCGCAGGACCGGCGCTGCCAACGGCCACCAGTTTTTGCCCCGCCGTTACCCCAGATGTTACCCCAGGCCGATTTTAGGCAAAAAAAGTCCCGCTAGGTCATTGACCTAGCGGGAAGTTATACAGGGAGGCTTCACGTCTGGGAGACGTAGGATCCAAAGACCCTCTGCTCCGGGTGTTGCGCCCGGAACCACTACCGCCGAACAGGGGGCTATCCGGCGGTGAACGATGCGGCGTCACATATTGCGGTGCAGCAACGTTCGTCTGATTGGTTAAATAGAAGTCTACGGCGAAAGTTTCCAGCCCTTGAAGGGCAATGCGGCTATGCATCAAACGCATAGCTCGCGCCGGTCCGGTCGCGATCCCGACGCGGCCATGCATTTCGGTCTATGCATTCGCGACTATGCGTTCGGGGATAGGCGCGGGCGCGGGCCGGTGCCGACTTAAACTCATCAGGCGCTAAAAGCGTGTTTCCTTGACCCTTTCCAGCAGGAAGTCGCGGAATACGGTGATGCGCTTGGAGTGTCGAAGCTCCTCGGGGTAGACGAAAAAGGTTTCGAGGTTGGGGCCGTCGACCTCGGGCAGCACGCGAACCAGGTTGGCGCTGTTCTCGACCAGATAGTCGGGAAGCGCGCCGATGCCGAGCCCGCTTTCGACCGCCTGGAGGAGCGTCAGGATCGAGTTGACGCGCAGCGTCGGCAGCCGCGCGGCGGGCTTGCCGTTCTGGTCGCGCAGTAGCCAGTTGGGGTCGATGTAGCGCGTGAGCGGCCCGTCGGCATAGACGATCACCCGGTGCTGTTCGAGTTCGTCGAGGGTCGTCGGCGTGCCCCATTTGGCGAGATAGGCGGGCGAGGCGTAGGCGTGCAGATGCACCGTCATCAAGGTGCGCTGGATGAGGTCGGGCTGGGTCGGCGGGCGCATGCGGATGGCGACGTCGGCCTCGCGCATGCCGAGGTCGAGGTCGCGGTCGTTCGCGATCAGCGTCAGCGTGATCTCGGGATAGAGATCGATGAAGTCGATCAGCCGGGGGGCGAGCCACATGGTCGCGAAGCCGACGGTCGACGTCACCGTCAACGGCCCCTTGGGCCGGTCCTTGGCCTCGGTGATCATGGCCTCGGTCAGCGCCACCTTGGCCAGGACGTCGCGCGCCGTGCGGTAGAGAAGCTCGCCCTGCTCGGTCAGGATCAGGCCGCGGGCGTGACGCCGGAACAACGGCACGCGGAGATCCTGCTCGAGCGCGCTGATCTGGCGGCTGACCGCCGACTGGCTCAGGTTCAGAACCTCGCCGGCATGGGTGAAGCTGCCCGCCTCGGCGACGGCGTGAAAGATGCGAAGCTTGTCCCAGTCCATCGCTCGCTGCTCGGGCGCCCCACGCCAAAAGAAAAAGGAACGAAAATGGAAAAACGGGAGCGCACTGTACCATGCACTCCCGTTTAAGAAACCATGAAGGAACGGGGCGGGACGACTACTCGGCGGCCGCCGATTCCCCGGCCTCCCGCGCGGCGAGATAACGCTCCGCCTCGAGCGCCGCCATGCAGCCCATGCCCGCCGCGGTCACCGCCTGGCGGTAGACCTTGTCGCGCACGTCGCCGGCGGCGAACACCCCGGGCCGGCTGGTCGCGGTGCTGTCGGGGGCGGTGCGGATATAGCCCTCCTCGTCGATGTCGAGCTTGCCGCGGAACAGCGCGGTCGCCGGGTCGTGGCCGATGGCGATGAACAGCCCGTCGACCGGGATCTCGCGGGTCTCGCCCGAGCGCGTATCGCGCAGCCGCAGGCCGGTGACGCCGGGCGGGTCGTCGGTCCCCAGCACCTCGTCGACGACGCTGTTCCAGATCACCTCGATCTTGGGGTTGGCGAACAGGCGGTCCTGCAGGATCTTCTCGGCGCGCAACGCGTCGCGGCGGTGGATCAATGTCACCTTGGAGGCGAAATTGGTGAGAAAGATCGCCTCCTCGACCGCCGTGTTGCCGCCGCCCACCACCGCGACCGCGCGGTCTCGGAAGAAGAAGCCGTCGCAGGTCGCGCAGGCCGAGACGCCCGCGCCGCGATACTTTTCCTCGCTCTCCAGGCCGAGCCAGCGCGCCTGGGCGCCGGTGGCGATGATCAGGGTGTCGCCGGTATAGACCGCGCCGCTGTCGCCGACGCAGCGAACGGGCCGGCTTTCGAGATCGACCTCGACGATGGTGTCGGCGATCATCTCGGCGCCGACATGGCGGGCCTGGGCCTCCATCTGCTCCATCAGCCAGGGGCCCTGGATGACCTCGGCGAAGCCCGGGTAGTTCTCGACCTCGGTGGTGATCGTCATCTGGCCGCCGGGCTGCATGCCCTGGATCACGAGCGGCTTGAGATTGGCCCGCGCGGCGTAGATCGCGGCGGTGTAGCCGGCCGGTCCGCCGCCGATGATGAGAACGCGGGCGTGCTGTGTTTCGGTCATGTTCGGTCCCCGAAAGCGTGGTCGCGAAAATCGCGGGAAAGCCCGGGTCGGCCCCTAGGAGCCGACCCGGCGCAGATTAAAGGGTCTCGGCGTGAGCGGCCAGGAATTTGGCGACTCCCTCGGCGCTCGCCTCCATGCCCGGCTTGCCCTTGCGCCAGCCGGCGGGGCAGACCTCGCCGTTCTCCTCGTGGAACTGGAGCGCATCGACCATGCGGAGCGCCTCGTCGACGTCGCGCCCGAGCGGCAAGTCGTTGATCACCTGATGGCGAACGATCCCCTCGCGGTCGATCAGGAAGCTGCCGCGCAGCGCGACCTGCTCGTCGAGCAAGACGCCGTAGGACCGCGCGATCGACTTCGAGAGATCGGCGACCAGCGGGAAGCGTACCGGGCCGAGCCCGCCCTTCTCGACCGGCGTGTCGCGCCAGGCGAGATGCGTGTACTGCGAATCGACGCTGACCGCGACGATCTTGACGCCGCGCTCCTCGAATGCCGGAACCCGATTGTCGAAGGCGAGGATCTCGGACGGGCAGACGAAGGTGAAATCGAGCGGGTAGAAGAACACCAGCCCATAGGCGCCGTCGAGGTGGCGGCCCAGGTTGAAATCCTCGACGATCATGCCGTCCGCATCGACCGCCGCGGCGGTGAAGTCGGGCGCGGGCTTGCCGATCAGGGTCGCGGGCTGGGCCAGGGTGGCTCCGTTAATGTTGTCTGACATCCGTTCTCTCCGTCTAAGTATGGAATTGATCTAAACACGATATAGCGAATTCCACTCCGTATTGCAATATAGAATTATTCCAAATTATGATTTTTATCCATCCACCCGAGAAGGGGCCGTTAAGAATGCGGACGTGGGCAGGGATGTGGAAGGGCGGACGGGAACGGGGCCATCCGAGATCGCCGGGCGCGCGCCTCCGGATTGGCTCAGGCGAGGCCGAGGCGGGCGCGGACCAGGGCGGCGACGCGCGCGGTTTCGTCGAGGGGCGGCGGGGTCCAGCTTTCGATCCGCCCGGCGAAGGGCCGCGCGAGGTCGCGCGCGCGAAGCTCGGCGTGAAAGCGGTCGAACTTGGCCGATCCGCCGGGCAGGTCGATCAGGTGGACCGGCTTGCCGGTGGTGCAGGCTTCCGAGACCATGGCGACCGAATCGCTCGTCGCCACGATCGCGTCGGCGAGCCCGAGATAGCCGAAATAGGGATTTTCTCCCTGGCCGTTCCACATCACGGCGGACGCCGAGCCGAGGTGCTCGCGGATCACGGCGGCGCAGCCGGCGGGCGTGCGCCGCGACGCGGTGACCATCAGCCCCGCGCCCTGATCACGGGACAGCGCCGCGAGCCGTTCGCCGATCGCGGCGGCGGTGGCGCGGTCGAGGCGGTGGGTCTTGCTCGCGCCGCCGATCAGCACGGCGACGCGCGGGCGTGGCAGGTGGTCGAGCGTCGGCGCGTTCGCGGCGGCGGCCTCGGCGAGTCGCGCGGGCGTCACGCGGGTCAGCGCGCCGAGGGTCGCGATGACGTTGTCGCCGGCATGGCGGGCGTGAATCCGATCGTGCCGGGGCGCGACGACGAGATCGAACCGCGCGGGCGACACGGCGGGGTCGAGGATCTGAACCGTGAAGATCGCGCCGCCGCTTCGCCGGCGCAGCGCGATCGAGAGCGCGACCGACTGCCGCCCGGCGGCGATCAGCAGATCGGGCCAGGGTGGCGCGAGCGAATCGCTTCCCCGCACGGGCGCGCGCAAGGGGGCGAACCAGAGCTGCGGGGGTAGCCGACTCCAGGGCGCGCGCGGCGGCACGCGCTTGACCGTGGTTTCGAGCCCCACCGCCTCGGCCAGCCCGAGGCAGGGATTTTCGTTGCCCGCGCGGCCGTCGGTGACGACCCAACAGCGGCGCGGCGGATGGTCGCTCGCCTGGGTTATTTGTAGTGAACCTTGACGATCTCGTAGGATTTGGCGCCGCCGGGGGCGCTTACCTCGACGCTGTCGCCGACGTTCTTGCCGATCAGCGCGCGGGCGAGCGGCGAGGTCACCGACAGCAGCCCCGACTTGATATCGGCCTCGTCGACGCCGACGATCTGGTAAGTGCTTTCCTCGTCGGTGTCCTCGTCGGCGAGCGTCACGGTGGCGCCGAACTTGACGCCGTCGCCCGACAGCTTGCCGACGTCGATCACGGCGGCGCGGCTCAGCTTGTCCTCGATCTCCATCACCCGGCCCTCGATATAGGCTTGGCGCTCCTTGGCCGCGTGATACTCGGCGTTCTCCGAAAGATCGCCGTGCCCGCGCGCCTCCTCGAGCGCGCGGATCACCGCCGGGCGCTCGACGGTCTTGAGGCGGCGAAGCTCATCCGACAGGCGGGTGAACCCCCGGTCGGTCATCGGTACTTTTTCCATTCCCACGTCTCGCCTCAACACGCCCGATCGGTTGCTGCCGGTCCCGTTTTCGTCGGGGCCGTCGCGTCGCGCGCCGGAGTCTTGCCGTCCCCCCGGGCGCGCGTCGACCTATTACGATAGGCTTGAAGGGGGGCGACTTCAAGATTCCCCGCCCTCGCGGCGGCGATCGCCCGCACCATCGCGCGGCAGCCCGCGAGCGTGGTGTGATAGGAAATATGGCCGAGCAGCGTCGCCCGCCGCAAATCGAAGGAATCGGCGATCGCCTGCGCGCCTTCGGTGGTGTTGAACACCAGAACGACCTCGCCGCTCTTGATCGCGTCGACGCAGTGGGGGCGGCCCTCGGCGACCTTGTTGACGACCTGGACCGCGAGGCCCGCCTTTTCGAGAAAGGCCGCCGTGCCGCGGGTCGCCACCAGCGTGAAGCCGAGCGCGATGAGCTCCCGGCAGAGCGACGCCATCGCGGGCTTGTCGGCGTCGCGCACCGAGACGAAGGCGGTGCCGCTTTCGGGCAGCCCCATGCCGGCGGCGATCTGCGACTTGGCGAAGGCGCGGGCGAAGTCGTGGTCGAGCCCCATGGCCTCGCCGGTCGATTTCATCTCGGGCCCGAGAATGATATCGACGCCCGGGAAGCGGGCGAACGGGAACACCGCCTCCTTGACCGCCACATGGTCGGGGGCGGGGGGCTGAAGATCGAAGGACGCCAGCCGCTCGCCGGCCATCACCCGCGCCGCGATCTTGGCGATCGGCACGCCGATGGTCTTGGCGACGAAGGGCACCGTGCGGCTCGCGCGCGGATTGACCTCGAGGATGTAGACGTCGTCGTCCTTGACCGCGAACTGCACGTTCATCAGCCCGACGACGCCCAACGCCCGGGCGAGCGCGGCGGTCTGCTCGCGGACCTCGGCGAGGATCTCGGGCGCGAGCGAATGAGGTGGCAGCGAGCAGGCCGAATCGCCCGAATGCACGCCCGCCTCCTCGATATGCTCGAGGATTCCGGCGACGTAGACCTCCTCGCCGTCGGCCACCGCGTCGACGTCGATCTCGGTCGCGTCCTGAAGATAGGCGTCGATCAGCACCGGGCTCTCGCCCGAGACCCGGACCGCGCTCACCATGTAGCGGGCGAGCGCGTCGGCGTCGTGCACGATCTCCATCGCTCGGCCGCCGAGCACGTAAGACGGGCGCACCACGACCGGATAGCCGATCCGTTCGGCGATGGCGAGCGCCTCGTCGATCGAGCGGCAGGTGCCGTTGGCCGGCTGGCGCAGCCCGAGATCGGCGAGCAGGCGCTGGAAGCGCTCGCGGTCCTCGGCGAGGTCGATGGCGTCGGGCGAGGTGCCGATGATCGGCACGCCCGCCGCTTCGAGCGCGCGCGCGAGCTTGAGCGGAGTCTGGCCGCCGAACTGGACGATCACGCCGAGAAGCTCGCCGCGCGCGGCCTCGGTGCGCGCGATCCGGATCACGTGCTCGGCGGTCAGCGGCTCGAAATACAGCCGGTCCGAGGTGTCGTAGTCGGTCGAGACGGTTTCGGGGTTGCAGTTGACCATGATGGTCTCGAACCCCGCCTCGGCGAGGCCGTAGGCCGCGTGCACGCAGCAGTAGTCGAACTCGATCCCCTGGCCGATCCGGTTGGGGCCGCCGCCGAGGATCATCACCTTGCGCCGCGCGCTCGGCCGCGCCTCGCATTCGGGCGGCCCCGCGCCGTCGCCCTCGTAGGCCGAGTACATGTAGGGCGTCTGGGATTCGAACTCGGCGGCGCAGGTGTCGACCCGCTTGAACACCGCGCCGATCCCCAATTCCTCGCGGCGCGCGGCGACCTCGCTCTCGGGCATCCCGGCGAGCGCGCCGAGCCGGGCGTCGGAGAAGCCCATCTTCTTGAGCGCGAGAAGCCCGGCGGCGGCGTCGGGCAGGCCGTCGGCGGCGATCCGCGCTTCGGCGGCGACGATCTCGGCGATGCGTTCGATGAACCAGGGGTCGTAGTGGGTGAGCGTCCGGATCTCGTCGACGTCGAGGCCCACGCGCAGCGCCTCGGCGATCACCAGCAGCCGATCGGGCCGGGGCTGGGCCAGCGCCGCGCGCAGCGGTGCGATGTCGCCGCCCGGGACGTAGCCCTCGACCTCGGGCGGGTTCAGGCCGGTCAGGCCGGTCTCCAGCGAGCACAGTGCCTTTTGCAGCGATTCGGCGAACGAGCGTCCGATCGCCATGGCCTCGCCCACCGACTTCATCGAGGTGGTGAGCAGCGGCTCGGTCCCCGGAAACTTCTCGAAGGTGAAGCGCGGCACCTTGGTGACCACGTAATCGATGGTCGGCTCGAACGAGGCCGGGGTGACGCCGGTGATGTCGTTGTCGATCTCGTCGAGGGTGTAGCCGACGGCGAGCTTGGCCGCGACCTTGGCGATCGGGAAGCCGGTCGCCTTGGACGCCAGCGCCGAGGAGCGCGAGACCCTGGGGTTCATCTCGATCACCACCACGCGGCCGTCGGCGGGGTCGACCGCGAACTGGACGTTCGAACCCCCGGTATCGACGCCGATCTCGCGCAGCACCGCGATCGAGGCGTTGCGCAGGCCCTGGTACTCCTTGTCGGTCAGGGTCAGCGCCGGCGCCACGGTCACGCTGTCGCCGGTATGCACGCCCATGGGGTCGATATTCTCGATCGAGCAGACGACGATGCAGTTGTCGACCCGGTCGCGCACGACCTCGAGCTCGTACTCCTTCCAGCCGAGCACCGATTCCTCGATCAGCACCTCGCTGGTGGGCGAGGCGTCGAGGCCCGCGCCGACCGCCAGCTCGAACTCCTCGCGGTTGTAGGCGACGCCGGCGCCCGCGCCGCCCAGGGTGAAGCTCGGCCGGATGATCGCCGGCAGGCCGACGTATTCGAGCGCCGCGCGGGCCTCCTCGCGGCTGCCGGCGAGCCGACTGCGCGGGCAGGTGAGGCCGATGCGCTCCATCGCGGCGCGGAACTTCTCGCGATCCTCGGCCTTGTCGATGACCTCGGCGCTCGCTCCGATCAGCTCGACCCCGTGGGCGTCGAGCACGCCGTCGCGCGCGAGCGCGCAGGCGATGTTGAGCGCGGTCTGCCCGCCCATGGTCGCGAGCAGGGCGTCGGGGCGTTCGCGCGCGATCACCTTGGCGACCATCTCGGGCGTGATCGGCTCGATATAGGTGGCGTCGGCCAGGTCCGGATCGGTCATGATCGTCGCCGGGTTCGAGTTCACCAGCACGATCCGATAGCCCTCGGCCTTCAGCGTCTTGCAGGCCTGAGTGCCCGAATAGTCGAACTCGCAGGCCTGCCCGATCACGATCGGCCCCGCGCCGACGATCAGAATGCTCTCGATGTCGCCGCGCCTAGGCATGAGTCCGCATCCCGGCGGCCCCCCCACCCCAACCCTCCCCCACAAGGGGGGAGGGGGCGATGCGGCGGCAACCTCGACTCCCTCCCCCCCCGTGGAGGAGAGCCGGGGTGGAGGGGACGAACGCGCCCGCGCCCCCGATTTTGTTCTCGCGCCACCCGGCGACACGCCCGAAACCACGCCCTCCCCCCTCGTGGGGGAGGGTCGGGGTGGGGGGGAACCATGACCACCCAAACCTTTCAGATGTCGCCTTCGCAGCCCCGCCGCGCCCGCAGCTCGTCGAGCAGCGCCGCGACGACGCCATCGGTATTGCCGAGAACGTCGTTGTTCCAGAAGCGCAGAACCTTGAAGCCCTGGCCTTCGAGCCAGGTCGTGCGCGCGGCGTCCGCGTTCCGCCGGCGCGCGTGCTGGCCGCCGTCGATCTCGACGACGAGGAGGCGCTCGAAACAGGCGAAATCGACGATGTAACGCCCGATGGGCGCTTGGCGGCGGAACCGGCAATCGTCGAGCCGTCGGTGGCGCAGGCGCGCCCACAACCGGCGCTCGGCGTCGGTCGGGGTCTTGCGGAGGGCGCGGGCGCGCGTCGTGGGCGTGGGGCGAGTATAGCCGTTTCTTCCGGAATGCCCCCCACTCCAACCCTCCCCCACGCGGGGGGAGGGGGCGATGCGGCGGCGACCACGACTCCCTTCCCCCACGTGGGGGAGGGCCGGGGTGGGGGGGCGAACGCGCCCGCGCCGCCGTGAGTATCGGCGCGCCTAGGCATCGGCCATCATCGCGACGAAGCGGTCGAACAGGTAGTGGCTGTCCTGGGGGCCGGGGGAGGCCTCGGGGTGGTACTGGACCGAGAACACCGGCCGCCCGGTCAGCGCGAGGCCTTCGAGCGAGCCGTCGAACAGCGAGACATGGGTCTCGCGCAGGCCTTCGGGCAGGCTGTCGCGGACCACGACGAAGCCGTGGTTCTGGCTCGTGATCTCGACCCGGCCGGTGGCGAGGTCCTTGACCGGATGGTTGGCGCCACGATGGCCGAAATGCATCTTCTCGGTGCGCGCGCCGAGCGCCAGCGCCAGCATCTGGTGGCCGAGGCAGATGCCGAAGACGGGCAGGCCGCGCGCGATCAGCTCGCGGATCACGGGCACGGCGTACTCGCCGGTCGCCGCCGGGTCGCCCGGGCCGTTGGACAGGAACACCCCGTCGGGCGCGTGACCGAGGATCTCCTCGACGCTCGCCGTCGCCGGCACCACCGTGACCGCGCAGCCCTGGCTCGCGAGACAGCGCAGGATGTTGCGCTTGGCTCCGTAATCGATCGCGACCACGCGGTGTCGCGGCGCGGTCAGCTGCCCGAAGCCCGCCTCCGGCGTCCAGGTCGTCGCGTCCCAGGTGTAGGTCTGGCGGCAGGTCACCTCGCGCGCGAGGTCCATGCCGGCGAGCCCCGGCCAAGCCCGCGCCTCGGCCGCGAGCGCGTTCGCGTCGATCGCGCCCGCCTCGTCGTGGACCAGCGCCGCCGCCTGGGCGCCCCGGTCGCGCAGATGCCGGGTGAGCCGGCGCGTATCGACGCCCGAGATGCCCACCAGGTCGTTGGCGCGCAGCCAGTCGTCGAGATGGCCCTTGGCGCGGTGATTCGACGGCCCGGTTACCTCGGCGCGCAGCACCAGCCCGCGCGCGGCGGGGGTGGTCGCCTCGATATCCTCGGGGTTCGCGCCGACGTTGCCGATATGGGGAAAGGTGAAGGTGATGATCTGCCCGGCGTAGGAGGGATCGGTCAGGATCTCCTGATAGCCCGTGATCGAGGTGTTGAAGCAAACCTCTCCCACGCGCCGCCCGTGGGCGCCCAGTCCACGGCCCCGAAAGACCGTGCCGTCGGCAAGAACGAGCGCCGCCGTGGCCGAGGGGGCAGGCGGCGTCATGGCGTCTGGCATTGTCGGTTCTAGTTTGTCCCGCGGCGGTCGCGACCGGCCCGGCGCGCTCGGGCCGTGCAGTCCGCGCGGAACATAAGCAAATCGTCGGGCGAGGTCAACCCCCGTCGGAAAGAAAAAAGTGTTTTGTGTCAGTTAGTTATATAAAATATAGCGTTTGCCAGCGCGCCGCTTTCGGTCTATGCTTGCGCTTTCGCGACAGCCACCCGAATCATAGCCGATGTTACGAGAGCGTCTACAGGACGAGCTCAAGGCCGCCATGAAGGCCAAGGACTCGTGCAAGGTCTCGACCCTTCGTCTGATTCTCGCCGCGGTCAAGGATCGCGACGTGGCAGCGCGCGCGACGGGCAACGCCGACGGAATCGACGACGCCCAAATCCTGGAGCTGCTCGCCAAGATGATCCGCCAGCGCCGCGAGAGCATCAAGCTCTACGAGGAGGGCGGACGCGTCGATCTCGCCGAGCGCGAGGCCGAGGAGATCGGCGTCATCGAGAGCTTCATGCCCCGCCAGCTCGGCGACGACGAGATCGCGGCCGCGGTCGACGCGGTCATCGCCGAAGTCGAGGCGACCGGCCTCAAGGATATGGGCCGCGTCATGGCGGCGCTCAAGCAGCGCTACGCCGGGCGGATGGACTTCGCGAAGGCGAGCGCGCTGGTCAAGAAGGCGCTGAGCTGACCGCCGCCCCGGGATGAGCTTCCCGCCCCAGTTCCTCGACGAAATCCGGGCGCGCGTGTCGATCTCCGACCTGGTGGGCCGACGGGTCGGCCTGACCCGGCGCGGGCGCGAGCATGTCGGGCTTTGCCCCTTTCACAAGGAAAAGACGCCGTCGTTCACGGTCAGCGACGACAAGGGCTTCTTTCATTGCTTCGGCTGCGGGGCGCATGGCGACGTGATCGGCTTCGTCATGCGCGCCGACAACCTGCCCTTTCCCGAGGCGGTCGAGCGGCTCGCCAAGGCGGCGGGGCTCGAGATGCCCGCCCGCCGGCCCGAGGACCGCCAGGCGGCCAGGAAACGCGATTCACTTTACGAGGTGCTCGAGCGCGCCTGCGCCTGGTTCGAGGCCGCGCTCGCCGGTCCGGACGCGGCGGCGGCGCGCGATTATCTCGACGGCCGGGGGCTTTCGCCCGAGATCCGGGCGCGCTTTCGCCTCGGCTTCGCGCCCGACGACCGCCATGGGCTCAAGCGCGCGCTGACCGGCGCGGGCATCGCCGAGCAGGCGCTGATCGAGGCCGGGCTGGTGATCGCGCCCGAGGACGGCGGCGCGTCCTACGACCGCTTTCGCGGCCGCATCATCTTTCCGATCACCGACCAGGGCGACCGGGTGGTGGGCTTCGGCGGCCGGGCGATGGGCGACCGGAGGCCGAAGTATCTCAACTCGCCCGAGACCCCGCTGTTCCACAAGGGGCTGCTTCTCTACGGGTTGGCGCTCGCCCGCAAGGCGGCGCGCGAGAGCGGCGAGATCGTGGTCGCCGAGGGCTACATGGACGTGATCGCGCTCCACCGCGCCGGCGTGCCCCAGGCGGTCGCGCCGCTCGGCACCGCGCTGACCGAGGATCAGATCCGGCTTCTGTGGCGGATCGCGCCCGAGCCCATCGTCTGCTTCGACGGCGACGCCGCCGGCCACCGCGCCGCCCTGCGCGCCGCCGAGCGCGCGCTGCCGCTGCTCGCGCCCGGCCGTTCGCTGCGCTTCGCCGCCCTGCCGCCGGGCGAGGACCCGGACAGCCTGCTCGCGCGGCGCGGCGCGGCGGCGGTGCGCGCCGCGCTCGATGCCGCCCGGCCGTTGATCGACCTCCTATGGGAACGCGAGACCGAGGGCCGGCGCCTCGACACGCCCGAGCGCTGCGCGGCGCTGGAAAAGGCGCTTCGCAAGGCGATCGGCCGGATCGGGGACGAGAGCGTGCGAGGCCATTACGGGCGCGCGATCCGCGACCGCCTGGATGCGCTGTTCGGCCGGGGCGGCGCGCGTCCGGCGCGGCGACCCCGGGGGCGGGGGGACTTCGCCCCGGGAAGATTCGCCCAAGGGGACTTTCCCCGGGGGAACTTCGCCCAAAGGGGCTTTCCCCGGGCGGGCACGGGGTTCCCCGGCCCGCGCATTCCCGACCCGCTGGGCCAGGGCGCCGAGGGGCTCGCCGAGCGCCGCGAACGGCTGCTCGTGACCATGATCGTCAACCGGCCCGAGCTTCTCGCCCGCATCGAGGAGGAATTCACCGCCGCTCCGCTTTCGAGCCCCGAGCTTGACAGGCTGCGCCGCGCCATCCTAGAAATCGCGATTCGCGCGCCGGACCTTGACTCGGCGGGGCTTAAAGACCACCTGTCAACCCAGGGGTTTTCGCGGGCCGTCGAGCGTTTGTCGGCGCCCCTTCACTGGTCGGAGCGCCGTCTGGAGGATAAGTACCTCGGGGCCGATGTGCCGCTGTCGGAACTGGAAAGGGGATGGCGGCATGTGTTGTCGTGCCATGGCCGGTCGGTGACGATGAAGGCGGAATTGCGCGCCGCGGAACGGGACCTCGCCGAGAACATGACCGACGAGAATTTCGCGCGCCTCAAGGCGCTCAAGCGCGAGATCGAACGCAACGAACGCGAGATCGCCCTGCTCGACGAACCCGCGCCCGAGCCGGGGGACGAAGCGGGGGACGAGGCCGACGCCTGAAGGCGAAAAACCGCGCCGACCGTAAAAGCGGCGGCGCGTTCGAGGGGATAGTTGACGTCAGGAGTCATGAACGCATGGCCGCTACCAAGGTTTCCACGCAGGAAGAAGAGGTCGAGACGGGCGAGGATACCACGCCCGACAGCCCGCTGATCGACCAGGCCAACGCCACGGTGAAGAAGCTGCTCGCGCGCGGCAAGGAGCGCGGCTACGTCACCTATGACGAGATCAACACCGCGCTGCCGCCCGAGCAGGTGTCGTCCGAGCAGATCGAGGACACCATGGCGACGTTGTCCGAAATGGGCATCAACGTCATCGACGGTGAGGAGCAGGACGCGGAAGCGAGCCACGACGAGAAGGCGCCCAAGGCGACGCCGGCGGCGACCACCGCCAACGAGGACGTCGGCACGACCGACGACCCGGTGCGCATGTATCTGCGCGAGATGGGCTCGGTCGAGCTGCTGTCGCGCGAGGGCGAAATCGCGATCGCCAAGCGGATCGAGGCCGGTCGCGAGGCGATGATCGCGGGCATCTGCGAAAGTCCGCTCACCCTCAGCGCGATCGTCTTCTGGCGCGAGGAGCTCGAGGCCGGGCGGCTTTTGCTGCGCGACATCATCGATCTCGACGCGACCTATGGCACCCCGGTCGCCAAGGCGGCGGACAACAGCACCACGCCCGCCGGAAACGGCGCGGCCGCGCCGGCCGAAGGCAATGGGACCGCCGCGCCCGCGCCCGCCGAGAAGGCCGCCGAGACCAAGGCCGCCGAGACCAAGCCCGCCGAGACCAAGCCCGGCGAGGCCAAGCCCGGCGAGGCCAAGGCCGAAGGTGACACTACCGCCTCGGACGACGACGATGATGGCGACGACGGCGCGATCTCGCTCGCGGCGATGGAACGCGCCCTCATGCCGAAGGTCCTAGAGACCTTCAAGAAGGTCAGCCGCGCCTACAATCGGATCCGCAAGCTCCACGAGGAGCGCCTCGCCGCGGCGCTCGCGGGCGAGGAGACGACGCCCGCCCAGGATAAGAAGTACGCGCGCGCGCGCGATTCGATCGTCCGCCTGCTCGAGGACGTCCATCTCAACAACGCGCGCATCGAGGCCCTGGTCGAGGAGCTCTACGCGGTCAACCGCCAGCTCGTCCGCCGCGAGGGTCAGCTTCTCCGCTTGGCCGAGAAGCACAAGGTCAAGCGCGAGAGCTTCCTCGAGCACTACCAGGGCCACGAGCTCGAACCCAACTGGCTCGAGCGCGTCGGCAAGCTTCCCGAGCGCGGCTGGAAGACCTTCGCCGCGCGCGAGGCCGAGGCGGTCAATCGCATCCGCGGCGAAATCGCCGAGATCGCCACCGAGGTCGGGCTCGACGTCGGCGAGTTCAAGCGCATCGTCAAGACCGTGCAGAAGGGCGAGCGCGAGGCCGGTCAGGCCAAGAAGGAGATGGTCGAGGCCAACCTCCGCCTCGTCATCTCGATCGCCAAGAAGTACACCAACCGCGGGCTCCAGTTCCTCGACCTCATCCAGGAGGGGAACATCGGCCTGATGAAGGCGGTCGACAAGTTCGAGTATCGCCGGGGCTACAAGTTCTCGACCTACGCCACTTGGTGGATCCGCCAGGCGATCACCCGCTCGATCGCCGATCAGGCGCGCACCATCCGCATTCCGGTGCATATGATCGAGACGATCAACAAGCTGGTCCGGACCTCGCGCCAGATGCTGCACGAGATCGGCCGCGAGCCGACGCCCGAGGAGCTCGCCGTGCGCCTCGGCATGCCGCTCGAGAAGGTGCGCAAGGTGCTCAAGATCGCCAAGGAGCCGATCAGTCTCGAGACCCCGATCGGCGACGAGGAGGACAGCCATCTCGGCGACTTCATCGAGGACAAGAACGCGGTGCTGCCGCTCGATGCGGCGATCCAGTCGAACCTGCGCGAGACCACGACGCGGGTTCTGGCGAGCCTCACGCCGCGCGAGGAGCGCGTGCTGCGCATGCGCTTCGGCATCGGCATGAACACCGACCATACCCTCGAGGAGGTCGGCCAGCAGTTCTCGGTCACCCGCGAGCGCATCCGCCAGATCGAGGCCAAGGCGCTGCGCAAGCTCAAGCACCCGAGCCGCTCGCGCAAGCTCCGCAGCTTCCTCGATTTCTGAGTAAATTCCATTCACGTGGAATCGCACCGGCCCGCTCCCCCACTCGGCCACCCACAGCGTACGATTCCGTTGGGTGGCCGGATGGGGGAGCG
This sequence comes from uncultured Alphaproteobacteria bacterium, assembly GCA_964531525.1. Classification (GTDB taxonomy): domain Bacteria; phylum Pseudomonadota; class Alphaproteobacteria; order JAAXGF01; family JAAXGF01; genus CAYYWV01. The sequence continues at coordinate 19,991 of CAZHDF010000037.1, forward strand.
GGCCGGTGCCGCCTGAATGAATAATGCTCTGATCGCGAGCGGAATCGGGCAAAACCGGCCCCCGAGGGGTCGCGTCGGGGCGGGGGGAAAACCCCGCCCCGTATCGTTTCGGAATCCGCCTTTTCGCCCACCCGCCGGGCTTGACGGCCGGGGCTGGTGCGCTACGGTGCGGCGGGCCCGTAGTTCAGCGGTTAGAACGCGCCGCTCATAACGGCGTTGTCGCAGGTTCGAATCCTGCCGGGCCCACCATTCCAAATATCGACTCCAAAGACCGCCTGGGGCCATCGCCGCATCGGCCACCGCAAGCCCGCTATTTCTCGCTCAGGGCCAGTCGCAGACCCAGGCTCACGAACAGGGTGCCCAAGCCTCTATCCAGCCAGATTCCGAGTTTTTTGTTGTTGCGCAGAGCCACGGCTAGTTTCGCCCCGACCATGACCAGGGGCGGCTCGATAAACGCGGCGACGACGATGATGAGGCTGCCGTGCAGGAAGAGCTGGGCCCAAGCGGGGCCCGCGCCCTCGACGACGAATTGGGGAAGAAACGAAAGGAAAAAGATTGCGACCTTCGGGTTGAGCAGGGACACGAGAATCCCTTGCCTGAATATTTTCCACTTCGGCGTTTTCATGGAATCCGTATCCGCGATGAATTTGCCGCCCTTCGATCTGAGGGCATTGATTCCGAGCCAGATCAAATACCCCGCCCCGGCCCATTTCACGACCGAGAAAGCCGTGGCCGACGTGGCGAGAATCGCCGAAAGGCCGAGGGCGGCCAACAAAACATGCGTGCCGGCCCCGGCCCAGATTCCAAACATTGCCGCGAAGCCGGTTTTCGAACCGCCTTTCGCCGTTTGGCCAAGAATAAAGGCAATATCGGGCCCCGGCGATAGGTTGAGCAGGATGGCCGCGGCAAAAAATGTAAGCCAATGAATGAACGTATAATCGAACATATTTCGTAGAATCCTTGTAATTGCCAAGGGACCGCGCTTTCCGCGTCTTGCAGATCGGCCGTTTATGCCGCGCCCCCGGACTTCCCTGCTTTCCGACCGTAAGCGACCTACCCATTTTAACACCGCTAATCCGGTTTCAGTATTTCCGCTTTTCCCAACCCTGTAAAGGCGCGCCACGCCCGCGCCGCTCGCGGCGCGTCAACTTCGCTTGAGGTCGGGGCTCGGGGCTTTCTCCCGGGCGCTCGCGCGCGCTATAGTCGAGTTCGGGTAAACGAGGGCGGCGCGGCCGCGGGCGGAACGCGCCGGTGGGCCATGCGAGCGCGCAAGCGGTATTTCGACGAGAGCATCCCCGACGACGTGCAGGGGGTGCTCGACATATCGGCGGTTCTCGGCATCAGCGAGTTCCGCCTGTTCGAGATCGCCTATCGGCTGTGGTTCGGTCAAGCCGGCGACGAGGCGACGATCGAGGGCTATTTCACCCCCTATATGTTCAACGACGTGGTGCCGCCCTGGGTGCGCCATTTCGTCACCCGCGCGCGCGAGCATCAGAGCAAGGGACGGCTCGACCCCGCCAACTTCGGCATCCCCCGGCGCTACGCGACCGCCGACGACATCAAGCGCGGCCGACTTTTCGCCCTGACGCTGGCGACCGCCATGATCGTGCTTTTGCTGCTTGCCCAACTCGCCGCGGACAAGTATTGCCTGTTCCCACCCTGCTATTAGAGCGGCGCGGGCGAGGAGCGAACAGCCAAGGAGTGCGAGGCGCGATGGGGGGCAGCCTGATCGATTTCATCTTCGTCGGCGTGACCGGGTTTATCGCCTATCACGGCCTGACCTACCGCGACAAGGAAGGCAATACCGAATGGGTCCATATCCTGTTCGGCTGCATCGGGCTGATCTTCATGCTGCGCGTGCTGTTCGTCGACATCCTGGGATTGTTCTGAGACCGACGCGCCCGGCCCGCCGGGCGTTCGCGCGCTACATCTTGTAGGGACGTTGCTCGGCGTCGATTTCGGGCGCGCTGAATTGGCGCTCGGATTCGGGCAGCGCGTATTGGGCGCGCAGATAGGCCAGGCGGTCGGCGATCGTCGGCGGCTTTTCGGGCTGGTTGCGCAGGAAGCGCGTGATCCAGCTCGGCCCGTCGGCGATCTTGGGATCGAGGCGCAGCGCGGTCTCGTAATCGGCCATCGCCTTGCGGTACCGGCCCATGCGGTCGTAGAGGATTCCCCGGTTGGCGTAGGTCGCGGCGAAGTCGGGCTCGCGCGAGATCGCCTCGTTGAAGACCGAGAGCGCCTCCTCGTTGCGGCCGAGCTGCATCAGGCTTCGGGCAATGCCGCGAAGCGCGTAGACCTTGTCGGGCGCCTCCTTGAGCTTGAGCGCGGCCTCGTAGTTCTCTCGCGCGCGCTCGTAGTCGCCGTCCTCGAAGAACCGGTCGGCGGCGAGGAACTCGGCATCGCCCGGGGCCGTGTTGAGCAGGCTGTTGTACGCCTCCCACCCCAGCCAGATGACGCCGAAGAGGATCGCGAAATTGCGCAGGAGCTTATAGACGCGATCATCCATCAGCCAGGCCCGCCGGACAGGTTTTTGATGACGGTGAACATCAGATTGTAGTTGAAGAGAAAAGCGAAGGGGATGACGAGCAGAAGCGCGACGAAGCGCGCCCGGCGGCGTTGGCCGGCGACCTCCTCGGGGGTGAGCTTGGTCTTGGTCCTGCGCTCCACCCGTCGCACGCTGAGCACGAAAACGAGGCGCGAGGTCGGGATGAAAAGAAGCGCCGCGAGCAGCGCCGTCGTAATGGTGAAATACATCATGGCCCGGCCGTCGTCATGGTGTCGCGCGAACCCACCTCGTTCCGTCCGTTCCTCGCGCGTTCGCGAAGGGAGGGGTAGCCCGGGTGCTCGCGCCCGATCGTATCGCGTCTGGATTATATCGCGGGTCGGCGCCGCGAAAAAGGAGGGGGCCGCCCGCCAGGGCGGCCCCCAGTGCATGCGACGATAGCATGCGATGGTTCGAACGCTTCGGCTTAGGAGCCGGGAGCGTCGACGTCGAGACGCGCCTTGCCTTCGCCGAGATCGCCGATGTCCTCGACGAGGGCGACGACCTCGCGCTCGGGCACGCGCGACATGCCCATCTTGTAGGCCAGGAACCACATCATGAAGACGCCCAAGGCCCACCACAGGATCTGCCAGGCCCAGATCGACGGCATGCCGAAGACCCAGGTCGTGGCGTCGTTCGGGTTGCCGAAGATCGTGTTGCCGATCACCGCGCCCGGACCGATTCCAAAGAAGAACCAGACCAACGTGATGATCCAGGCCGTCGGCACCAGCTTGCGCCTCTCCGGTGACAGGGCCGCGTGCTCCTGCAGGAAGTTGTGGAACTTCATGCGGTGCTCGAGAGCGTCCTTGTCCTGGGTGACCATCGACACCAGGATCGCGGCGCCCAGGTTGAAGAAGATGCCCCAGCCGGCCGAGTGGATCGTCAGCGGCCAGCGGCCCCAGGCGGTGATGCCGAGCTGCTGACCGATGGTCTCGGTCAGGGTCACGGCGATCAGGCCGAGAAGCAGGCCCACCGTCGCTCCCTGGCGCGTGATGAACGGCCAGTAGCAGACGGCGATCAGCGAAGGCCACATCTGGAAGCCGTAGGCCACCGCGAGGCCGCCCAGCAGCACCAGCGCGTCCTTCGAGGTGGTCGCGACGACCAGCGCCGCGAGCACGATGATCAGAACGCCGACCCGGCCCCAGAACTTCTGGGCCTGGTGGCTCGCGTTGGGCATCACGAAGTGCTTCAGCAGATCGCGCATCAGCATGCCGCCGGCGGTCGACATGTACGCCGCGCCGGTCGACTGCATGGCGGCCAGCGCGCAGACCGACAACAGGCCGACGAGCCAGGGCGCCGTGTCGCCCATGAGACGGATGAGCTGCGGCACCAGCATGCCCTGCTTGCCCGCCGACTTCATGAGATCGATCAAGCCGCCCGGACCGGTTCCGGCCTGGAGGCTCGCGAGTCCCTCCTTGACGAGCTGTTCGATTTCCGCCGTCGACATGTTCGGGTTGGCGTCGCGCGCAAGCCCCGTGAGCATCACCGGATTGGCGAGATCGGGGAACTTGGCGAGGAACGCGAGATCCGCGCCCAGCATGTGGCTGCCGAGACCCTGCATGGCGGTGAACACGAACAGGATCAGGCCGATGCCGAACGACGAGGCCCAGACTTGCTGGGGCGCGAAGGGCTCGGGGCTCTTGTTCGAGAACGACCACATGGTGAAGGCCGGAGCCGACTGGATGCCCATCAGGGCGAACATGTAGGTCAGGATCATGATGCCGGTCC
>CAZHDF010000038.1:0-8756 GCA_964531525.1 uncultured Alphaproteobacteria bacterium
GCGCGAGCAACAACGCGATCCAAGCGGTCGCGCCTCCGATCGGCGCGCCCGCCGCCGCCGCCGCGCGCGGCCCGTAGTGACGGCGCAGCGCGTTGACGGTGCCGCCGATCATGCCGGACGCCACCGCGCCGAGCGCCCCGGTCGCGCGACCGGCGGCCGTCGCGATTCCCCGGAACAGGCGCGGGGCAAGCCAGCGATAGGTCCATTCGGCGTCGATGTTCACCGAGCGCAATTCGGGCGGGTAAAGCCCCGAGAGCTTGAGCCAGGCGAACGCCAGCGCCGAGAAGAACAGGAGCTGCACCTGGGTCACCACATGGGTGATGCCATAGGGCACGTAATCGACCGGGAACGGAAGAAGCGCGTAAAGCGGCCAGGGATAGACGCCGATGCCGATGCTGAGCACCGCGCTGATCAGCATGGCGATCCGCATGTTGATCGGCGGCTCCTTGACGCGAATTCCCGAATCATGGGCGAAGAAGGCGAAGAACGGGATCTTGATGCCCGCGTGGTGGAACACGCCCGCCGAGGCGAACAGCAGAAGCAACCAGACCCAGCCATAGCCTTCCTCGAGCGCGGCGGCCATGACCATCGATTTCGAGACGAAGCCGCTGAACAGGGGAAAGGCCGAGATCGACGCCGCGCCCACGATGCAGAGCGCGGCGGTCTGGGGCATCGACTTGTAGAGCCCGCCGAGGTCCGAGCCGTTCATCCGCCCGGTCATGTGCAGCACCGCCCCCATGGTCATGAACAGCAGGCCCTTGAAGATCACGTCGTTGAAGGCGTGCGAGATCGCGCCGTTGAGCGCGAGTTCGGTGCCGATGCCGATGCCCGCCACCATGAAGCCGATCTGGTTGATCATGCTGTAGCTGAGGACGCGGCGGAGATCGTTCTCGATCACCGCGTAGAAGATCGGGAACACGGTCATCGCCGTGCCGATGTAGATCAATATCTCGGTGCCCGCGAAGCCGCGCGCGAGCGCGTAGACCGCCGCCTTGGTGGTCAGCGCGCTCAGGAACACGGTGCCGGTCGGCGTCGCTTCCGGATAGGCGTCGGTCAGCCAGTTGTGCAGCAGCGGAAAGCCGCATTTGATTCCAAAGGCGAGGAAGACGAGCCACGGGCCGAGCCCGTCGAGAACCATGGCGTCGAAGGCGATCGAACCGGTCTCCCGGGCGATGATCAGCACGCCCGCGAGCAGCATCAGCCCCGAGACCACCTGAAAGGCGAGATAGCGGAACCCGGCCCGGGTCGAACGCTCGCAGCGTCGCGCGAAGATCAGGAACACCGAGGTGATCGCGGCGAGTTCCCAAAACACGAACAGCGTGATCATGTCGCCCGCGAACGCGATGCCCACGGCGGTCCCGGCATAGGCGAGCGCCGCAACCTGTTGGAGGCGATCGCGAATATGCAGCGCATAGACCCCGCCGATGAAGGCGGCGAGACTGAACAGATAACCGAACAGCAGGCTCAGCCGGTCGGCGCGATAGGGAATCAGCTCGTAATCGAGCAACGCCAGCCTCACGGGCGTTTCGGGCGCGGCGAGGACCATGCTCGCAAACGCCGCGATCGGCGTCGCCAGCGCGAGAACGCCGCGCAGCCTCCCGGGCGCGATCGCCACCACCGCGGCGCCGATCATGAAGATCAATGCGGGATGGAGGCTAACGATCATAGTAGTCTTCCCTGCGCATCACGACCTTGCGCATCTCCTTGGCGATCAGCACCAGGGCGACGCAGGCGACGAAGCCGAAGATCGCGTAGAAGCCGAAGATTCCTTCCCAGGGGTGAATGACGTAGCGGTCGAAGATCAGATCGAGGCCGAGGACAGCGACGCAAATGACGAAGAACACGCGCAAAAGCCGTTTTACGTTCTTCGGATCGTCGAAGATATGACGTCGTTCCATGGCGAAATCCTCAGTTCGCGAACAAGGCGCTCACCAAGCGGAAGAGCGGGTCGGGGTAGACGAATAGGGCGAAGGCGCCAAGGCTCGAGAAGACGAGCGCGGCGAGGCAGGGCCAAGGCGCCTCGCGGATTCCCTCGGTGGGCGCGACTTCGGCGGGCTTGCGGAAGAAGGCCCGCACCGGAATCGGCATGAGATAGAAGATGTTGAGCAGCGAACTCACCATGAGCACGGCGAGCAGCGTAAGGCTGCCCGCGTCCAGCGTGCCGAGCGCGATGTACCACTTGCTCCACAGCCCGCCCATGGGCGGCAAGCCGATGATCGAAAGGCTGCCGAGAAAGAAGGCCGCCATGGTGATCGGCATGCGCCGCCCCAGGCCGTCGAGCTGACTCACCTCGGTCTTGTGGGTTGTGACGTAGATCGCGCCGGCGCAGAAGAACAGGGTGATCTTGCCGAAGGCGTGGGTCGCGATGTGCATCGCGCCGCCCGTCACGCCGAGCCGATTGGCGAGCATGGCGCCGAGCACGATATAGGCGAGCTGGCTCACGGTCGAATAGGCGAGCCGCGCCTTGAGATTGTCGCGGGTCAGCGCGATCAGCGAGGCGCCGATGATCGTCACGGCGGCGGCATAGGCCATCCAGCGGCTCGCCGGGATCGCGGCGAGCGTGTCGATGCCGAAGATATAAATCACGACCTTGAGCACCGTGAACACGCCCGCCTTGACTACCGCGACCGCATGCAGCAGCGCGCTCACCGGCGTCGGCGCGACCATGGCGGCGGGCAGCCAGCGATGAAACGGCATCAGCGCCGCCTTGCCGATCCCGAAGGCGTAGAGCACCAGGAGAACGGTGATCAGGGTCGGCGAGGCTTGGCCCGCGAGAATGCCACCCGCGCGGAAGTCGAGCGTGTCCGTCGCCTGCCAGGTCAACAGGATCGCCAGCAGGAAGAATAGGATCGAGGTCGTGAGCAGGATCATGAGATAGGTCCGCCCACCGGCGCGCGCCTCGTCGGTTCCCTTGTGGGTCACCAGCGGGTAGGTCGCGATCGTCAGCGCCTCGTAGAAGATGAACAGGGTGAACAGATTGGCCGCGAAGGCGATACCCATGGTCGCCGCGAGCGCGAGCGCAAAGAACATGTAGTAGCGGGTCTGGTGCAGCTCCTTGTTGCCGCGCATGTAGCCGATCGAATAGACCGAGGTTGCGATCCAGAGCGTGCTCGCGATCAGCGCGAACAGGAGCCCGAGCGGCTCGACCTCGAAGGCGAGAGCCAGACCCGGCAGCACCTCGAACAGATCCGCGCCGGGGCGCCCGCCACTCATCACGATCGGCGCAAGGGCGGCGACCGCGGCGAAAAGCCCCGCGCCGGCGAGCAGGGTGACCGCCTCGCGCCGGTCGGGATTGCCGCGCGCGATCCAGATCAGCGGTATCGCCGCGAAGGGAATGCCGAGCGCGGCGAGAATCAGAGCCGGGGCACTCACGGCTGGATTCCCATCAGCGCCTCGGCCGCCGCGCGGGCGGTCCCCACGGTCAGCTCGGTATCGAGGCCGAAGTAGATGCTCGCCCCGGCGAGCGCCAACGTCGGCGCGAGCATCGCCCAGGGCGCCTCCTCGACCGGCGGGGCGCCGGGCGGCGGAGGCTGGAAATAGGCCGCCTCGATCACCCGGCCGATATAGATCAGCGCGAGCATCGAACTCAGCAGAATCGCCACGGCGATCGGCCACAGGCCCGCCTCGATGGCGGCGAGCACCAAATACCATTTGGAAACGAAGCCGACCGTGATCGGCAGGCCGACGAGGCTGAGCCCGGCCGCGACGAAGGCCGCCATGGTCAGCGGCATGCGCCGGCCGAGTCCCCGGATATCGCCGATATCGACCGAGCCCAGGCGATGGAACACGCAGGCGAGCGCCATGAACAGCGCGCCCTTCATCAGTGCGTGGTTGAACAGATGGACGAGCGTGCCGATCAGGCCGTTGACACTCGCGAATCCGATGCCGAGCGCCATGTAGCCGATTTGCGCGACCGACGAATAGGCCAGCATCCGCTTGAGGTTGTTCTGAAAGATCGCGGCGATCGAGGCGACGAAGGCGGCGAGCAGGCCGAAGATCAGCAGGATCTCGCCGAGCGGCATCTCCTCGAACGAGAACGCCACCCCGAAGATCGTGAACACGAAGCGAATGAACACATAGACGCCGACCTTGGTCGCGGTCGCGGCGAGAAAGGCCGAGATCACCGAGGGCGAGAAGGTGTAGGCGTTGGGCAGCCACATATGGAGCGGAAACAGCGCCAGCTTGAGCCCCGCGCCGACGACGATGAAGGCGAATGCCACGTGAATCGCGCGGGTTCCGTTCACCGCCACGAGGCGGGCGGTGAGATCGGCCATGTTGAGGGTGCCGGTCATCATGTAGAGAAGCCCGACGCCGATCAGGATGAAGGTCGCGCCGATGGTGCCGAGCACCAGGTAGCGATACGCCGCGGTAAGCGCCCGGCGATCGGGGCCGAGGGCGACCAGGGCATAGCTCGCGAGCGACGAAATCTCGAGGAAGACGTAAAGATTGAACGCATCCCCCGTGATCGTGATGCCGAGAAGCCCGGCGAAGGCGAGCAGGAAGACGGTAAAGAACAGGGGCGCGCGCTCGGCGGGGATTTCGCGCTCGATCCCGCGCAGCGCGGCCGGAGCGACCAGGGCGCCGATCCCGGTCACGATCAGCAGGACCAGCGCGTTCAGCCGGTCGATCCGGTACTCGATTCCCCAGGGCGCCGCCCAGTTGCCCATTTCGTAGGAAATCACGCCGTCGGACGCGACGCGCGCGAGAAGCGTCACGGCGATGGCGAACGAAATCCAGGTGATCGCGACCGTGAACGCCCAGGCCAGACGCCGACCGCGCAGGAGTGCACAGATCGGCGCCGACAGAAGCGGCACCACGACCTGGAGCGCGGGCAGGTTGGCGGCGATCATTCCCGGTCCCGACGCAGGATCTCGTCTTCCTCGGTGCTGCCGTACACTTCGCGGATGCGCACGATGATCGCGAGCGCGACCGCCGAGGTCGCGACCGAGACCACGATCGCCGTGAGGATCAGGACCGAGGGCAGGGGGTTGGTGTAGAGATCGAACCCCTCCTTGACGATCGGCGCGGTGCCGCCCTTGACCTTGCCCATGGTGATGTAGAGCAGGAAGACCGAAGTCTGGAACAGGTTCAACCCGACCAGCTTCTTGATCAGGTTCGAACGCGAGATGACCAGGTAGAAGCCGGTCATCATTAGCGCGATCGCGACCCAGTAGTTGAAATGTCCGACCACGTCCATCTCAACGCTTTCGAGACGCGAAGGTGAAGAAGATGGTCATCATCACGGCCGCGACCGTGATGCCGACGCCGAGCTCGACCAGCCAGATGCCGATCTCGTTGCCCTCGACCGGATCGGCCACGAGAACCGCGTATTCGAGGTAGCGCCCGCCGAGCAGGAGCGCCGCCACCCCGACGCCGCCGTAAAGCAGCACGCCGAGCGCGACCAGGACGAGCATCAGCCGCTCGGGCATCGCGCGCCGGGCATTCGTCATTCCGAAAACCAGCGCGTAGAGAATGAAGGCGGCGGCGAAGATGACCCCCGCCTGGAAGCCGCCGCCGGGGCCGTAGTCGCCGTGGGTCTGGACGTAGAGCGCGAACAGCAGGATGAAGGGGATCAATAGCTTGGTGACGACGCGAACAACGATCAGGTCCTTCATGACCCGTCCTCCCCCGACGCCCCGGACGTACCGGGCCCGTCCGCCTTATCCTTGCGCCGCCGCCCGCCCAGCAGAAGAAGCACCGCGACACCGGCGGTGAAGACCACCGTCGTCTCGCCCAGGGTGTCGTAGCCGCGATAGCTCGCGAGCACCGACGTCACCATGTTGGGAATGCCGATCTCGGCGGGCGAATCATAGATATAGCGCGGCGCCACGTGGCGGTGAATCGGGTTGTCGGGGTTGCCGAACGGCGGCATGTCCGCGGTCCCGTAAAGAAGCGCCGCCCCGGTCACCGCGACCAGGGCGAGCGCGAGCACCGACGGCTTCCCCGCGGGCTTTTCCTCGCGGCTGGTGAGCGAGACCGCGGCCAGCATCAGGACGGTCGTGATCCCGGCGCCGACCGCCGCCTCGGTAAAGGCCACGTCGACCGCGTCGAGAAGCACCCAGACCGCCGCCATCAACAGCGAGTAAAGGCCAAGCAGGATCACCACGGCGACCAGGTTGCGCAGCCGCACGATCGCGACCGCCGTCGCCATGAGGAGACCGAGCAGGAGAATATCGTGCACCGTAACGATTACGCGCCGTCCTTTCCGCCGCTTTCCCGGCCGTCCTCGTCGCCGCGGACGGTCTCGCCGTCGGCCGTTTTTCCCTTGGTCCAGGGCTTGAGTCCGCCGACCCGCGCCGCATGGGCCACCGCATGGGTCGCCGTCGGGCTGGTGAAGAACAGAAACACGAGGATCAGCCCGAGCTTGATCGTCACCTGCGTGAAACCCGCTTGGATGGCGAGCCCGGCGACGATCAGCCCCGCGCCCATGGTGTCGACCAAACCCGCCGCGTGCATCCGGCTATAGAAATCGGGAAGCCGGACCAGCCCGATCCCGCCGGCCACGACGAAGACCGCGCCGCCGACCAACAGCGTCCAGCTCGCGATATCGGCGATCAGGCTCATTCGTGATCCCCGAGCGCGCCGAACTTGAAGAACTTGAGCGCCGCCAGCGTGCCGATGAAGTTGATCAGCGCGTAAACCAGCGCAAGATCGAGAAAATCGGGTCGCCCGGTGAGGAAGCCGACCACCGCGATCAGCAGCACGGTCTTGGTGCCGTGGGCGTTGATGGCGAGAATCCGGTCGTAAATCGTCGGCCCGGCCACCGCGCGCACCAGCGCGAGCCCCATGGCGATGACCAGCGCGGCCGCCGCGAACGAGAACATGCCCCTAGTCCTCCAGCCCGCGCACGCGGCCTTCCATCGCGCCGGCATCGAGGTCGTCGAGGCCCGTGCGGTCGATCGCATGCACCAGGATCCGGTCGGCGTCCACGTCGATCGAAACCGTGCCGGGGGTCAGCGTGATCGAATTGGCGAAGATCGCGCGGCAAAGGTCGCTATGCTGGCGCGCCGGCACCCAGCGCATCGCCGGATCGATCGGCAGCCGGGGATCGAGGATGCGGCGGATGACGTCGACGTTCGCGACGATGATCTGCCAGATGAGCCAGGGAAGGTAGAGCGCGAACCGCCACGAGACATGGACCGGCACGCCTTCGCGATCGATCAGGTCCATGCGGCGCACGATGAACACGATCAGCGCGCAACTCACCGCGGCCTCGGCGAGGAAGAAAAAATTGAAGATCCCCGAAAGAAGCAGCCAGATGCCGAACAGGGCCGCATAAAGACTGATTGCGTGGATCAAAACGACCCCCGGTCTCCCCGTTTCGGCGACTCTAAAACCGCTGGCCGGGCCACGGCCTCGGGCCATGCGGTCACCCCCTCCTTGACGCGGGCAGAGTATGCCCGATGGTCCGGCGGCGGCCAAGAGCCAAATCCCCCGTCGAACCCGGAAAAGGTCGATTATGGAACCGGTTGCGCCTCCGATCGTGCCAAGGGGCGGGTTCAGGGCACCGCGCGCGCGAGGGTGGAATCGCGCCTCGACGGCGCGTCGGTGAATTGTCGGGGGTGCGCAAACGTGCTAGCATGAAAATGGGGCTGTGTAGGCATTGGCTCATGGACGACGATTACGATAACAACAGTGGTAGCCTGGGGGATGGCGAAGATTCGGAGGTTCGCGGAACCGTAAAGTGGTTCAATGCCGAGAAGGGGTTCGGCTTCATCGTCCCCGAAGACGGCGGCGCGGATATCTTTCTCCATCTTTCGGCCCTGCGCGACGCGGGGTTCCAGACCCTCGACGGCGGGGCGACGGTGCATTGCGCGGTCGCCCGCGGGCCGAAGGGGTTGCAAGTCACGCGCGTGTTGACCGTCGACGTCTCGACCGCGACGCCTCCGATGCGGCGGCGCACGCGCTCGCCGCTCGGCTACGATCGCAGCCACCACGAACCGCTCGCCGAGGTCAGCGATTTCGTGTTCGCGCGGGTCAAGTGGTTCAACCCCATCAAGGGCTACGGCTTCATCACCCGCGAGGACGGCTCGCCCGACATCTTCATCCATATGCAGACGCTGCGCCGCTGCGGCATCACGGTGCTCGATCGCGGCCAGGAGGTGCGGGTCAAGATCGGCCACAGCGCCAAGGGACCTCAGGTTGCGGAGATCGCCGAGGTTTGACCCGTTTTCGCATCGGTTTGGATCTGTCGGGCGCGCGGCCTTGGGTCGCCGGCGCGTGGATTTTGGCGGCCGCGATCCTGCTTATGGCGCCGGTGCGGGCAAGTCATGCGACCGCGCCGGACGACGCGGCGCTGGCCGGCTTCCGCCTCGCCCAGGCCGAGGTCGTCTTCGGGCGCGGCGAGGTGGTGATCGAGACCCGCGACGGCGCGCGGCGCTTCACGGTCGAGGTTGCGCGCACCGTCGACCAGCGCCAGCGCGGATTGATGTACCGGACCGAACTCGCCCGCGACGGCGGCATGCTCTTCGTCTTCGATCAGCCGGGCGAGGTCCGCATGTGGATGAAGAACACGCTGATTCCGCTCGACATGCTGTTCATCGAGGAGGACGGGCGAATCCTGAGCATCGCCCGACGCACGACGCCGCTGTCCGAGAAGACCATCGCCTCGGGCGGGCCGGTGAGCGCGGTGCTCGAGCTCGCCGCCGGCACCGCCGAGCGCCTCGGCATCGCGCCCGGCGATCGGGTCCGCGCCGACGCGCTCGCGGCCGTGAACTGAACCTTTCCGGCTATTCGCGGTTCTTCGCCCGGGCCTT
>CAZHDF010000038.1:8856-24139 GCA_964531525.1 uncultured Alphaproteobacteria bacterium
AGCGCGTCCCAGCGGCGGATCGCCTCCTCGATATCGACTCGTCCCATCAGCGCCATATGAGCGCGCGTAAGCGCGAGCAGAAGCGGCTTTTCCTCGCGCGCCCAATCGTCGAGCGTCCAGTCCGCCTCGCCGACGTCGAGGGTCTCGGTCGGGCTCTGGATCAGCGCCGTGGCGCGCGTGCCGTCGGCGAACGTGACCTCGACCGGGCGCGAGCGGTATTCGGTCCCCTCGAACCATTCGAGGCGCGCGACCGCCGCCGCGTCGAGCCCCGAGACGACGATTCCCGAGACCCGCGCGCCGGGCGCCGGAACCAGGGCGGGGTAGGGGTCGTCGGCGGCGCGCAGCAGGCGGTAGCCGTCGAGATGGGCGGGCCGGATCGCGGCGTCCTCGATCGGCCGGCCAATGACGAGCTCGAGCACCTCGCGATCCATCAGCGTGCCGAAGAAGAAATGGTCCAATCCCGTCTCCCGCGTTTCCCTTCGCCGCCGGCGTCACCGCCGCGCGAAGCCCGGAAATCTGAGCCGTTCGCCCGAAAATGTCAAAACCACCCTCGCCGGCGGGCCCTCTTGTGGCGGCGGAGCGCATCGTGTAATGCTCACGCCACGACACGGTCCGCCGTCGTTTCGGGGCGTAGCGCAGCCTGGTAGCGCATCTGCTTTGGGAGCAGAGGGTCGCGTGTTCGAATCACGCCGCCCCGACCAACGCGACAAAGGCATGGGCAAAAGCTCGGGCGATGTCGTTAACCATTCGCGGTTTCTTGGTCCGACATTGGCCGCGCGCCACGGCCGGTGCGCGGGCGACGCGCGCGGATCGAACGTGAACGTCGATCGAACGTTCGGGGGCGGTCGGCGGGTCGTCGTCGGTCGCCGATCGCGCTTTCGGAACGCCTTGCGAACGCTTGTCATACCGTTTCGCCACAATGATTAACGTTCGCGGCGGATGTCGGGGCGGGCGCGCGCCTTCCACTTGCCAGGCACGCTCGCGCTGGCTATACAGCCCTCGGCGCCGCGCCGCGATCCATGGAGGCAAGGAAGTCGATGGAGGCACGCATTTTTCGTCCGGCCAAGACGGCCATGCAGTCGGGGCTCGCCAACACCCGCAAATGGGTCGTCGAGTTCGAGCCGGCGACGCCGGCGACGGTCGAGCCGCTCATGGGCTGGATCGCGCGCGCCGACACCAACGGCCAGGTTCGGCTGCGCTTCGACAGCCTGGACGAGGCGATCGCCTTCGCCCGCCGCCACGGCCTCGATTACGAGGTCGAGCAGCCGCGCGACCGCATCCCGCGCCCCAAGTCCTACGCCGACAACTTCCGCTATGGGCGGATCGAGGAGTAGGCGGCGCGCCCGGGCCATTCGCTCGCGCCATCCCTTCCGTGCCATCCCGCCGCTCGCCCGGAACCGAGACCGTTCAGGCGCGGCCCGCGCCGTGCTAGGCTGACGAACGAACGCGCCCTTAGCTCAGCGGATAGAGCAACGGCCTTCTAAGCCGTAGGTCCCAGGTTCGAATCCTGGAGGGCGCGCCATTTCATTGATCTGCATATGCAAATTTATTCAAAATCAGCTTACTATAGCTTATTTCGAAGGTTTATCTCGAAGTTGATTCGGACGCCTTCGGCGCGGGTTTCCGGGCGCTGAAGATCGCATGGCCGGCGTGGAGCCAGTGGACGTCGGCATGGATCAGCCCGGCTTCCTCGAACCAGGCGAGCTGGCGCGCGAGCGGCGAGGGCTTGTCGATCGGATCAGGCGCGGGATCGGCGAAGTAGTTCCATTTCTCGGCTTGGAAGCGAGCGAAGGCCCGCTCGTCCCCGGTCGCCGCGCGGGCTTGGCGGCGCGCGGCCTTGTCCCAGGCCCGGGCCGAGACCGCGCGGGCCTCGGCGCTCGCGGGCGCGATCAGATCGGCGATCACCAGCGCGCCGCCGGGCGCGAGCGCCCGGGCGAGATCGCGAAACAGCCGCTTCTTCGCCTTGGCGTCGAGGTGATGGATCGCCAGCGAGGAGACGAAGGCATGAACCGGCCAGGGAAACCGCCGCCAGTCGTCGCCGGCCAGATCGAAGGCCGTGACTTCGGCGCGGTTTCCGAATGGTTCCAATCTCTTGCACGCTGCTTCACGCATGGCGGGTGAACCGTCGTAGGCGTGAAGGATCGCGCTTTCATGGCGCGCGAGGATCGCCGTGCCCAGCAGCCCTTCGCCGCAGCAGAGCTCGACCACATGCACGGGCGCGCTGGCCTCGGGGATGAGCGCCGCGACGGTTTCGATCTGAACATCGCGGTCGGGCACGAAAACCGCGCCATCGTCGATGAACAGCGCCGAATCCCTTTCGCTCCAGTCCGTGCGTTCGTTGTTTTCTGCCATGCAATGCTCCCGATGCCGCCGGACACCCGTTCCGATGCCGGGTTCGGGCATTTGCGCGCAGCCGGCGCGGCCCCGTCAAGAAACTTTGCGGGCGGGCCTATTTCTCGCCGAGAAGACAGCCGCGCAGGGCCTCGGCGAGATCACGCATCAATGCCCCGTAGGCGTCCGGCCCCGGCGCCAGTCCGAATCCCAGGGGATCGAGCACCGCGAGGCGGGCGCCGGTTCCCGCGATCACGGGCGCGAGAAGGGCGGGCGAAATCCTTGGTTCGACGAACAGGCAGCGGGCGTGGGCGCGAAGGATCTCCGCGCGGAGCGCCGCCGTCCGCCGGGCGCCTGGGCGCTGGTCGGGCGAGGCGATCAGCGCGCCCAGCGGAGCGAGGCCGTAGCGCGCCTCGAAATACTGGAAGGCATCGTGATAAACGGCATAGGCCTTCCCGGCGACCGGCGCGAGGCGCGCGGCGATCGCGCGGTCGAGGGCGTCGAGCCGGGCCTCCAGCGCGGTCGCGTTCCGAGCATAGATCGCCGCCCGCCCGGGATCGACGCGCGCCAGCGCCGCGGCCATGGCGCGAACGATCACGCGGGCATTGGCGGGGTCGAGCCAGACATGAGGATCGACCCTCCCGGAATCGATGGATTTGATCGCGGAATTCAAGTGGTCGCCATCGGTCGCCGAACCCGTCTTGCGCCAAACTCCGGGCCTCCGCGCCGCCAAACGCTTGAGCCCGTCGAGATCGGTCAAGGCGATCGCGCGCGTTGGATCGCCGAGCGACGAAAGTGTTT
The DNA here is from genome assembly GCA_964531525.1 of uncultured Alphaproteobacteria bacterium. GTDB lineage: Bacteria > Pseudomonadota > Alphaproteobacteria > JAAXGF01 > JAAXGF01 > CAYYWV01. The sequence continues at coordinate 11,989 of CAZHDF010000038.1, forward strand.
TATCCAAAAATGGTTCTCCGGATCTTCCGATCCAGAAAATGAGATTCGCGCGGGCGATCCGGCGCGCTTCCGACGGCCGCAGGGCGTAGCTGTGGGGCGAAGCGCCCGCGGGCACGATCACGCCGGGCGCGGCAACGCCCGCCATGACCCCGGCGGCGAGCGACTGGATGGGCAGAATACTCGCCTCGACGCGCGGCGGCGGCGCGGCGCGCGTCGTCGATGAGAAGAGACCCGCGACGAGAGCGAGCGCCAACAAGCCGCGCGGAAGGGAAAGTCGAAACACGGGAATCGCTCTTTCGATTGGGGACGGCCGGGGGGCGACACGAAGCGGCGCGCGGCGGGCGATTTTCGGGGCGCCGTCGCGGCCGGCTTGTTTCCATGTCGTCGATTATGTAATGTTATATTATTACGTTTTGGGATCGGGGCGTGTCAATAAACCCGTTTGCGCTTCTCGACCCATCTCTCACGAAATCGCGGCAATCCTTTGATTTTACGATTAACCGTAATGCCGTCTAATTTTCCCAACGGTGAAACTCCGGGCCCATGCCGATGACGACGCACCTTGCGGCGACGCGATGAGCGACGCGGAGATCTTCGCCGGCCGCGCGCATGACCACGACCGCTGCATGGCCGAGGCGCTCGAGGCCGCGGGGCGGGTTTGCGCGCGCCGCGGGGCGCGGCTGACGCGCCTACGCCGCGAGGTGCTCGCGATCCTGTGGCGCGATCACGCGCCGCGCGGCGCCTACGCCATTCTCGAGACCCTGCGCCGCGAAGGCCGTCGGGCGGCGCCGCCCACGGTCTATCGGGCGCTCGATTTCCTGTTGGCGCACGGGCTCATTCACCGCATCGAATCGCGAAACGCCTATGTCGGCTGCCCCGATCCTAGACGGCCCCACGATGGCCAATTCCTGATCTGCACCGGGTGCGGCAACGCGGCCGAGCTAAGCGACGCGCGCATCCGGGCGGCGATTCGCGAGGGCGCGCGCGTCCTGGGGTTCCGCATCACCGGCGAAACCATCGAGATTGCCGGGCTTTGCGCTCATTGTCAGGAGGAGGACGCGGCCCGTGGACACGCGCGCTGAGGGGGGCGCCCGGGGCGCGGCCGCGCCGCTCGCCGCCGCGCGAGGCATTCGCCTGGGCTTCGGCGACCATCTGGTTCTCGACGACGTCTCGCTCGAAGTGCATGCCCGCGAGATCGTCACCCTGATCGGCCCCAACGGCTCGGGCAAGACGACGCTGGTGCGCGTGGTCCTGGGGCTCGCCACGCCCGAGCGCGGCACCGTTTGGCGCCGCCCGGGCTTGCGAATCGGTTACATGCCCCAGCGACTCGCGGTCGACGAGACCCTGCCGCTCACGGTCGCGCGCTTTCTCGCGCTGGCCGACGCGACCCGGCCGCCCTGGCGACGCGCGACGCGGGACGCCCGGGCGGCGGCGCTCGACGAGGTCGGCGCGGGCGCGCTCGCCGCCCGCCCGATCCAGCGGCTTTCGGGGGGCGAGATGCAGCGCGTCCTGCTCGCCCGCGCGCTGGCGCGCGATCCCGACCTCCTGGTGCTCGACGAGCCGGTCCAGGGCGTCGACGTGACCGGGCAGGGGGAGCTCTACGACTTGATCGCGCGCATTCGCGACCGGCGCGGCTGCGGCGTTCTCATGGTCTCGCACGACCTCCACCTGGTGATGGCGGCGACCGATACGGTGGTCTGCCTCAACCATCACGTCTGCTGCACCGGCCACCCCGAGGCGGTGAGCCGCCATCCCGCTTACCTCTCGCTGTTCGGCCCGCTCGAGGGGCTCGCGGTCTACGCCCACAGCCACGATCATGTTCACGATCCGGCGGGCGCGGTGATCGCGCCCGACGGCGCCCGCAAGGGGCGCAAGCATGGCTGACTGGCTCGACGACTTTCTGGTCCGCGCGCTGCTGGGCGGGATCGGCATGGCGCTGGTCGCCGGCCCCCTCGGGGCCTTCGTGCTATGGCGGCGGATGGCCTATTTCGGCGCCGCCATGGCCCATTCGGCGCTGCTGGGGGTCGCGCTCGGCCTTCTGATCGATCTCGACGTCGATCTCGCGATCATCCTGGTCTGCGTCGCGATGGCGCTGGTGGTGCTGGCGCTCGAGCGTCAGCGCATGCTCGCCGGCGACACGGTGCTGGGCATCGTCGCCCACGGCGCGCTAGCCACGGGATTGGTCGCGCTCGCCCTTCTCGGGACCATGGGGATCGACCTCGCGGGCTATCTGTTCGGCGACCTTCTCGCGACCTCGCGGAGCGATCTGGTTCGCATCTGGGCGGGGGGCGGCCTGGTGCTGGCGGTGCTCGTCGCGATCTGGCGGCCGTTGCTGGCGGCGACCGTGCACGAGGAACTGGCGCGGGTCGAGGGCGTGCCGGTCGCCGGCGTGCGGATCGCGTTCACGGTGATGCTCGCCGTTGTCATCGCGGTCGGGCTCAAGGTCGCGGGGCTGTTGCTGGTCACCTCGCTTCTGATCATCCCGGCGGCGACCGCGCGCCGCCTCGCGGCCACGCCGCTCGCCATGGCGCTCGCGGCGAGCGGGATCGGCGTCCTCGGCATCCTCGGCGGACTTTCCGCCTCGCTCGCCTGGGACGCGCCCGCGGGACCCGCGATCGTGGTCGCGGCGATCGTCCTGTTTCTCGTCGTCGGAGCGGCCGCGGGGCTGATCGGACGCGTCCGCGCCCGGCGTCACGATTTCGTGAGCGGGACGGGCTGACGCCGTCGCCGAACTTTCTTCTCGTCGGGGTTGCGCCCGGGGAAGGCGCACCGCGAATCTGAAACTCCGCCTTCAATTCCCCTTACAATATACGGACAGGAAAGAAAAATTCATTTCCCTTGCTCGAACGCTCCCAACCATTCGACCAGGCAAGGGGCGCGCTTGACGGGGACGGGTGCTGTGCTAACTTTCACGACGGCGAGGTCAAAAGGCGTTTGACCCGGGACGGACGATCCGGCAATGATCGCCGAAACGCGTCGGGCGGCCCAAGAAACGCCCACGACCGAACCAATTGGGTTAAAACAGGGAGCGTCATCCAATGAGACCACTATTTGTCGTTGCGGCCACCGCGGCGTTTGCCGTCATGGCCGTTGGGGGGACCGCCAATGCCCAGCAGACACTGAAGTCCGTCAAGGAAAAGGGCTTCGTGACCTGCGGCGTGGGTACCGGCACGAGCCCCGGCTTCGCCTATCTCGACGATTCGGGCAAGTGGACCGGCGTCGACGTCGATGTCTGCCGGGCGCTGGCCGCGGCGATCTTCGGCGACAACACCAAGGTGAAGTACGTGCCGACGACCGCGAAGGAGCGGTTCACGGCGCTTCAGTCGGGTGAGGTCGATCTGCTTTCGCGGACCACGACCTGGACGTTCACGCGCGACGTCAACCTCGGGTTCGATTTCCAGGGCGTCAACTATTACGACGGCCAGGGCTTCATGGTGCGCAAGGATCTCGGCGTGAAGAGCGCGCGCGAGCTTGACGGCGCGACCGTCTGCGTGACCACGGGCACGACCACCGAGCTCAACCTCACGGATTACTTCCGTGCCAACAACATGAAGCTCAACCCGGTCGTCTTCGAGCGCGGCGAGGAGACCAAGAACGCGTATATTTCCGGCCGCTGCGACGCCTACACGACGGATTCGTCGGGTCTCGCGAGCATCCGGGCAACGCTCGCCAATCCCGACGAGCACATGATCCTTCCCGAGCTGATCTCGAAGGAGCCGCTCGGTCCGGTCACCCGCCATGGCGACAATCAGTGGGGCGACATCGTTCGCTGGACGCTGAACACCCTGGTCGTGGCCGAGGAACTCGGCGTCACGCAGGCCAATGTCGACGACATGCGGGCCAACAGCACCAATCCGGAAATTCGCCGCATGCTTGGCGTCGAGGGCAACTTCGGCCCGATGTTCGATCTCAGCACCGACTGGGCGTACAACATCATCAAGCAGGTCGGCAATTACGGCGAGAGCTTCGAGCGCCTGATCGGCGTGAATACGGCTCTCGGGCTGCCGCGCGGCCTGAACCAGCTTTGGAACAAGGGCGGCATTCTCTACGCGCCGCCGTTCCGTTGATCGTATCCGTTTCCTAACGGACGGGGCATGCCCGGCGCGACGCCGGGCATGCCCTCGCCGTTGGTCTCATCGATACGAACAGACAACGGGCTGATTCCATGGCAGTCGATACCAAGCAAGGCGCTGCGCTGACGCGGCCGCCGATTTGGACCGACGCGAGATTCCGCGCGATCCTGATCCAGATCGTGGTGCTCTCGCTCGTCATCGCCGCCGTTTCCTATATTGCCTACAACACGGTCACGAATCTGCAAAAGCGGGGCATCGCCTCGGGCTTCGACTTTCTGAACACGACGTCGGGTTTCGACATCGTGGTGACGTTGATCCCCTATTCGGCGACCTCGACCTACGGCCGCGCCTTCTGGGTCGGCCTTCTGAACACCCTTCTGGTGTCCGGGCTCGCGATCGTGCTGTGCACGATTCTCGGCTTCATCATCGGCATCATGCGGCTGTCCAGCAATTGGCTGCTGGCGAAGATCGCCGAGGCCTATATCGAAATCATCCGGAATATCCCGCTGCTTCTGCAAATTCTTTTCTGGTATTTCGTCACCATCAACGTGATGCCGGGGGTCCGGCAAAGCTGGTCGATCGGCGACATCATCTTCCTCAACCAGCGCGGCATCTACATTCCCAGCCCCACGGTCGAGCCCGCCTTCTGGTTCATTCCGGCGGCTTTGGTCCTCGGGATCGTGGCCACGATCGGGATCGCGCGCTGGGCGAAGAGGCGTCAGGAACTCACCGGCGAGCAATTCCCGACGCTGTGGGTCGGCCTCGGACTGATCCTGGGGTTGCCCGCGCTCGCGACGATCATCACGGGCTTTCCGGTCGTCTGGGAGCTTCCCGAGCTCAAGGGCTTCAACTTCCGGGGCGGGCACGTCATGCTGCCCGAGTTCTCGGCGCTGCTGGTCGCCCTGACGCTCTATCACGCGAACTACCTCGCCGAGATCGTGCGCGCGGGCATCCAATCGGTCGGCAAGGGCCAGAAGGAAGCCGCCGCCGCGATCGGACTCAAGCCCGGCTGGGTGATGCGCCTGGTGGTGATCCCACAGGCGATGCGCGTGATCATTCCGCCCCAGACGAGCATCTATCTCAACGTGGTGAAGAACTCGTCGCTCGCGGTCGCGATCGGCTATCCCGATTTGGTCAGCGTGTTCACGGGCACGACGCTCAACCAGACCGGCCAAGCGGTCGAATGCATCCTCATCACGATGCTGGTCTATCTCACGATCAGCCTGCTGATCTCGCTGTTCATGAACTGGTACAACAAGCGAACCGCGCTGGTGGAGAGGTAGGCCATGACGGACACCATCCATACCCCGGGCCCCGACCTGCCGCCGCCCATCACCAACATTGGCGTGATCGGCTGGATGCGCGCGAACTTGTTTTCGTCGCCGATGAACACCGTGCTGACGCTTCTGGCGATTTATCTCCTCTATCTCATGATTCCGCCAGTGCTGCAGTGGGGGGTTTTCGACGCCACGTTCGTCGGTGATTCGCGAGCCGATTGCAGCAAGACCGCCGCCTGCTGGGTCTTCATCCGCGTCCGGTTCCCGCAGTTCATGTACGGCCTTTACCCGGTCGACGAGCGGTGGCGAATCAATCTCGCGGCGATTCTCATGCTCGGCGCGGGCATTCCCCTGCTGTTCGACGCCTTCCCCTGGAAGAAGTGGTTCGCGATTTTCCTGCTCTGCATCTACCCCTTCATCGCCTTCATTCTGTTCTACGGCGGGGTGTTCGGGCTTCAGGTCATCGAAACCCGACTCTGGGGCGGACTGTTCCTGACCCTGGTCATCGCGATCACCTCGATCGTCGCCTCGATGCCGATCGGCATTTTCCTGGCGCTCGGGCGACGATCGGAGATGCCGGTCGTGCGGATGCTCTGCATCGGCTTCATCGAGTTCGTGCGCGCCGTGCCGCTGATCACGATTCTGTTCATGTCCTCGGTGATGCTGCCGCTGTTCCTGCCCGAGGGCGTGAGCTTCGACAAGCTCGCCCGCGCGCTGATCGCGATTGCCCTGTTCTCGGCCGCCTACATGGCCGAGACCATTCGCGGCGGCTTGCAGGCGATTCCCAAGGGCCAGTACGAGGCCGCGGATTCGATGGGGCTGACCTACTGGAAGACCATGCGCCTGATCGTTCTGCCGCAGGCGCTCAAGATCGTGATTCCCGGCATCGTGGGATCATTCATCGGCCTGTTCAAGGACACCACGCTGGTCCTGATCATCGGCTTGTTCGATCTTCTCAACATCATCGCGACCTCGGCCCAGGATCCCAACTGGATCGGCATGGCGATCGAAGGCTACGCTTTCGCCGCCGCGATTTTCTGGATCTTCTGCTTCGCCATGTCGCGCTACAGCATGCATGTCGAGCGAAAGCTTAATACCGGGCATTGATCGGGAGGCTACCTTGACCGAAGCGACAGCAACCAACGCCGCCATCGAGGCGCCGGCCGACGACGCCATGATCCAGATGATCGGCGTCCACAAGTGGTTCGGTCATTTCCACGTCCTCAAGGACATCAACCTCACGGTTCACCGCAGCGAGCGGATCGTCATTTGCGGTCCCTCGGGGTCGGGCAAGTCTACCCTGATTCGCTGCATCAACCGGCTCGAGGAGCACCAGCGCGGGCAGATCATCGTCGACGGCATCGAGCTCACCCACGATCTCAAGAACATCGGCGAGGTGCGCAAGGAAGTCGGCATGGTCTTCCAGCACTTCAACCTGTTCCCTCATCTCACCGTGCTCGAGAACCTCACGCTCGCCCCGATCTGGGTGCGCAAGCAGCCCAAGGCCGAGGCCGAGGAAGCGGCCATGAAGTACCTCGAGCGCGTCAAGATCCCCGAGCAGGCGAACAAGTATCCGGGTCAGCTCTCGGGCGGACAGCAGCAGCGCGTCGCGATCGCGCGATCGCTTTGCATGAACCCGAAGATCATGCTGTTCGACGAGCCGACATCGGCGCTCGACCCCGAGATGATCAAGGAAGTGCTCGACGTGATGATCGAGCTCGCCGAAACCGGCATGACGATGATCGTCGTGACCCATGAGATGGGCTTCGCGACCGCGGTCGCGCACCGCGTGATCTTCATGGACGGCGGCGAGATCATCGAGCAGAACGCGCCCGAGGAGTTCTTCAACAATCCGCGCTCGGACCGCACCAAGCTGTTCCTCAGCCAGATCCTGCGCCATTAGGCGCCGTCGCGAAGGCCAGCCATCGAACCCGCGCGGACGAACCTTCCGCGCGGGTTTTTGATTCAGGGCGCCGGGCCGCCCCGCGCCCGCCGCGCGGCGGCGGCGACCGCGGCTTCCGTGGGAACCCGTTCGATTTGCTGGCGGTAGGGAACGAAACCCGCGCGCTGGTAGACGCTCAGCGCGCGCGGATGATCGAGGTCGCAAGTGTGTAGCCAGACCCGCTCGGGGCCCCGGGTCCAGGCGGCGGCCACCGCCCAATCGAGGAAATAGGCGCCCAGGCCGCGCCCGACGAATTCGGGCAGAAGACCGAAATAGGCGATCTCGACCTCGCCCTCGATCCGGCGGTCGAGCTCGGCATAGCCCGCCGGTACGCCGGCGACGTAGAGAACGTAGATTTCGACTCGCTCGTCGCCGATGATCGCCGCGAGCGCCTCGTCGTCGAGCAGGCGGCGTTCGGTCCAGTTCCAAAGAGCGCCGATCCGCTCGTAGAGATAGCGGTAGAATGAGACCGTCGGCGGCTCGGCGCGCAGAATCGCGAGTCGCTTCATGGGCGTGGGCCGCGCCGGACGTTGGGGCGGGGCGCGCATTTCGAGATAGGTCACCGTGGTTTCGATCGAATCGTCGTTGGCCGCCGCGCGCGCCGTTCCCGCCGTCGGATCGGTGTCGTCGAGCCAGCGGGCCATGACCAGGCGCGGGGTCTCCTCGAAACCGATGCGGGCGTAGAAGTCGCGCACCCCGGCGTTATCCTCTCGGATCAACAGATTGATCTTGCGCACCCCCTGGGCGGCGAGCCATTCCTCGGCCCAGGCGACGATGCGTCGCCCGAGGCCGCGACGCGCGCGTCCGGGATCGGTCGCGACATAGTAAAGCCAGCCCCGGTGCCCGTCGTGCCCCGCCATGGCGGTCGCCACGATCGTCTCGTCGCCGGCCGCATCGCCGTCCTCGGCGACGAACAGCTCGGCCGTCGGCGTCGCCCGGCAGAACGCGATATCGTCGAGCGGATCGTTATAGGGAACCGTCAACCCGGCGCGCCGCCACAGCGCGATCACCGCGCCCTCGTCGCCATCGGCGAAAGGGCGAATCACGACCCGCGCGGCCAGGGGATCAGGGTTCGATCGGCGTGTCATCGCGGCTCCCCCATTCGGTCCACGAACCGTCGTAAACCGCGGCGTCGCCATAGCCGGCCGCATGCAGGGCGAGCGCGAGCACCCCGGTGGTGACGCCCGAGCCGCAGGTCGCGACCACCGCCTGGCCGGGCGCGATCCCCACCTCGTCGAACAACGGACGTAGCTTTTCCGGAGCGAGAAGCCTGCCGGTCTCGGGATCGATCAGGTTGCCGAAGGGTAGATTGCGGCTGCCGGGAATATGTCCGGATCGCAGCCCTTCGCGAGGCTCGGGCGCGGTGCCCGCGAAACGGCCCGGCGTGCGGACGTCGATCACCAACTCGCGTCCGGTCTCCAGATTGGCGCGCATCTGGTCGAGATCGCGTAGCAGGAAGGTATTGAAGCGCGCGGTGAAATGGCGCTCGCGCGGCATCACGACATGGTCGTCCACGGCCCGCCCCTCGGCGCGCCACTTCGCGAGCCCGCCGTCGAGCACGGCGATGTCCTCGTGCCCGAAAGTGCGGAACATCCACCAGACCCGAGGCGCGGCCATCCAGGCACCCTGATCGTAGACCACGATCCGAACGCCGTCGCCGAGACCGAGGCGGCGCACCCGACTCGAAAACTTCTCGGGGCTCGGCAGCATATGCGGCAGATCGCGCGTGGTATCGGCGATCTCGTCGATATCGAAATAGACCGCGCCCGGAATATGCGCCTCGGCGTATTCGGCGCGGGCGTTGCGGTTCGCCGACGGCATGAACCAGGTGGCGTCGACGATCCGGATGTCGGGGGCATCGAGATGGGTCGCGAGCCAGTCCGTCGAGACCAGCGAATCCATCTTGTTCTCGCTCACGGCGCGGTTCTCCTCAAGATTCGTCGAAGGCGATCACGACTCGGCGGTTGTGGCGGCCCTTCTTCTCGATCTTGGCGACCGTGATCGCGCCGATCTCGCCGGTGCGCGTGACATGGGTGCCGCCGCAGGCCTGGAGATCGACGCCTTCGATCTCGAGCAACCGCACTCGCCCGGCGCCGCGTGGCGGCTTGACGGACATGGTCTTGACCAGGTCGGGCTGGGCGTCGAGTTCGTCGTCGCTGATCCAACGCGGACGCACGGCGCGGTCCTCGGCGATCAGGCGGTTGACCGCGTCCGTGATCGCGGCCTTGTCCAGCGTCGCCTCGGGAAGGTCGAAATCGAGCCGTCCCCGGCCGTCGCCGATCTGGCCGCCGGTCACCGGTCCGTCGATCACGGCGCAAAGAAGGTGCAGGCAGGTATGCATGCGCATCAACCGGTGGCGGCGCGCCCAGTCGATCTCGGCGGTGACCGTCGCGCCGGGCGCGGGCAGGGCGGCGCCTTCGACCGGAATATGAAGCACGTCGGCGAGATGCTCGCCCTTGCGGGTTTCGGCGATCTCGACCTCGCCACCGTCGAAGCGCAGAACGCCGCGATCGCCGGGCTGGCCGCCGCCGGTCGGATAGAACACCGTGCGGTCGAGGCGAATGCCCTCGGGGTCGACCGAAATCACCGTCGCCTCGCAGGAGCGCGCGTAGGCGTCGTCTTGAAAGACCAGCTCCGTCCGGGGCGCGTTCATGCCGTCTCCTCGTTGGCCGTATCGAGCCAGGGTGGCGCGGGCAGCCCTTTCTCGCGCAGAAATTCGGGATTGTAGAGCTTGCTGAGGTAGCGGTTGCCGTAGTCGCACAACAGCGTCACGATCACATGGCCGGGGCCGAGATCGCGCGCCGCGCGGATCGCGCCCGCGACGTTGACGCCGCTGGAACCGCCGAGCACCAGCCCCTCGTCGCGCGCGAGATCGAACAGAACCTCGAGCGTTTCGGCGTCGTCGATCCGGTACTGGGCGTCGATCGGCGCGCCCTCGAGGTTCTTGGTGATCCGGCCCTGGCCGATGCCCTCGGTGATCGAGCCGCCGTCGGACTTGAGCTCGCCGTGATCGTACCAGTTGTACATGGCGGACCCGGGCGGGTCGGCCAGCACGATCTTGACGGCGGATTTTCGCTCCTTCAGCGCGAGACCGACGCCCGCGATCGTGCCCCCGGTGCCGATCGCCGAAACGAAGGCGTCGACGCGCCCCTCGGTCTGACGCCAGATCTCGGGGCCGGTGCCCTCGTAATGCGCCTGGCGGTTGGCGGTGTTGTCGAACTGGTTGGCCCAGATCGCGCCGTTGGGCTCGCGGGCGTCGATCTCCTCGGCGAGGCGACGCGAGACATGCTGGTAGTTTCCCGGATTGGAATAGGGGAGCGCCGGCACAAGCCGGAGATCGGCGCCGTAAAGCCGCAGGGTGTCGAGCTTTTCGGCGCTTTGCGTTTCGGGTACGACGATCACGCTGCGATAGCCGCGCGCGGCGCCGACCAGCGTCAGCCCGATGCCCGTATTGCCCGCCGTCCCCTCGACGATCACGCCGCCCGGGCGCAGCGCGCCGCGCGCCTCGGCGTCGCGCACGATCCAGAGCGCGGCCCGGTCCTTGACCGACTGGCCGGGATTGAGAAACTCGCACTTGCCGAGAATCTCGCAACCGGTAATATCCGAGGCCCGCCGGAGACGGACAAGCGGCGTATTCCCGATAAGGGCGCAAAAGTCGTCGCGAAGATCCATCGTTTGGGCCTTGAATGGAGCGGGAACGGGCGGCAAGAGTAGCGACGTGCCCGCCGCCGATCAAGCACCGGAGCGCGGGCGTCGCGTGCTTGGGAGCATCGCGTGAAACCCGGACTCGAGGGGGAGATCCGCCGCAATGGATATCGTGAACACGGAATTCTACGGCAACGGCCTGCTCGTCTGGCTCGGCGCCGCCGCGATCGCCGTCGTCGCCTATATCGCCGTGCGCATCGTCCAGCGGTTCATCGCCCGCCGGCTGGCCACGCTCGCGGAGCGGACGGACACGCGGATCGACGACCAGATCCTCGAAATCATCAACCGCACGAACCCACTGTTCCTGCTGATCCTCGCGCTTTACGTGGGCGCGATCATCCTGACCCTTCCCGAATCGGTGCGTGGACTGGTCAACGCGACCATGGTGGTGGCGCTGCTCGCCCAGGCGGCGATCTGGGGCTCGCATCTGGTCTCGGTCTGGATCACGCGCATGGTGGCGCGGCGCATCGCCGAGGACGCCGCCGGCGCGACCGCGCTCGGCGTGCTCTCGACGCCGCTCAAGCTCGTGATCTGGTTGATCGCGGCATTGATCGCGCTCGACACCATCGGCATCGACGTAACCGCGTTGATCGCCGGGCTCGGCATCGGCGGCTTGGCGGTCGCGCTCGCGACCCAGAACATCCTCGGCGATCTTTTCGCCTCGCTCTCGATCGTCCTCGACAAGCCGTTCGTGGTCGGCGACTTCATCGTCGTCGACGATCAACTCGGCACGGTCGAGCGGATCGGCCTCAAGACCACGCGGGTGCGCGCGCTTTCGGGCGAGACCATCATCTTCTCGAACAACGATCTCCTGCAAAGCCGGGTGCGCAACTACAAGCAGATGGCCGAGCGGCGCGCCGTCTTCGTCTTCGGCATCGTCTACCAGACCCCGCCCGACACGGTCGAGGCGATCCCCGGCATTGTCCGCGAGATCATCGAGGCGGCCCCGAATACGCGCTTCGACCGGGGTCATTTCAAGGCCTTCGGACCCTCGTCGCTCGACTTCGAGTTCGTCTACTACATGACCGTGCCCGACTACGCGAGCTACATGGACACCCAGCAGACGATCAACCTCGCGATCATGCGCCGGTTCGAAAACGAGGGGGTCGAGTTCGCCTATCCGACCCAGACCATCTTCGTCGAGAAGCTCGGCG
>CAZHDF010000039.1:0-18374 GCA_964531525.1 uncultured Alphaproteobacteria bacterium
CTCATTTCCGCGGTGTTCGCGGCGCGCGCGGACGACGACCTCGTACGGCTTCTGGCGCGGGTCGAGGCGCTCGGGCAATTCCTCGCGAGCGACGACGGGGCCAATCTTCTCACCGCCTACCGGCGCGCCGCCAATATCGTGCGCATCGAGGAAAAGAGGGACGGCGCGCGCCACGACGGCGCGCCCGACCCGAACTTGTTCGAGGCCGACGAGGAACGCGCGCTCGCCGCTTGTCTCGACGACGTGGGCAAGCGCGCGCGCGAGGCGCTCGGGCGCGAGGACTTCGAGGCCGCGATGGCGGCGCTCGCGGCGCTGCGCGCGCCGGTCGATGCGTTCTTCGAGCATGTGACCGTGAACTGCGACCGACCGGACTTGCGCGAAAACCGCTTGCGGCTTCTCGCGCGGATTCGGAAAACCATGGATGAAATCGCCGATTTCTCAAGGATCGAGGGCTAGGGGACGATGACCAAGTGGGTGTACAGCTTCGGGGACGGCCGCGCCGAGGGCGACGCCACGATGCGCGATCTGCTCGGCGGCAAGGGCGCGGGGCTTGCGGAGATGTCCAATCTCGGCCTGCCGGTGCCGCCCGGCTTTACGATTACGACCGAGGTCTGCACCGCGTACTACGAGAACGACCGCGCCTATCCCGACGGTCTCGCGGATCAGGTCGCGGCCGCGCTCGAGGCGGTCGAGGGGATCATGGAGGCGCGCTTCGGCGACGCCGAGAATCCGCTTCTGGTCTCGGTGCGCTCGGGCGCGCGGGCGTCGATGCCCGGGATGATGGACACGGTCCTCAACCTCGGCCTCAACGACGCGACCGCCGAGGGGCTCGCGCGCCGCAGCGGCGACGCCCGCTTCGCCTATGACAGCTACCGTCGCTTCATCCAGATGTACGGCGACGTGGTGCTCGGCGTCCCCCATCACGAGTTCGAGGACGTGCTCGAGGCCCACAAGATCGAGCGCGGCGCGACGCTCGATACCGACCTCGACGCCGAGGACTGGAAAACCCTGGTCGGGCGCTACAAGGACCTGGTCCTCGAAAAGCTCGGCAAGCCGTTCCCCGACGACGCCTTCGAGCAGCTCTGGGGGGCGATCGGCGCGGTGTTCGGCTCGTGGATGAACCAGCGCGCGATCACCTACCGGCGGCTGCACGACATCCCCGCGTCCTGGGGCACGGCGGTCAACGTCCAGGCCATGGTGTTCGGCAACATGGGCGAGGACTGCGCCACCGGCGTCGCCTTCACCCGCAACCCCGCGACCGGCGCCAAGGAGGTCTACGGCGAATTCCTGATCAACGCCCAGGGCGAGGACGTGGTCGCCGGCATCCGCACCCCCCAGCCGCTGACCAAGGCGGGCAAGGGCGCGGACGAGGATCTGCCGTCGATGGAGGAGGCGATGCCCGAGGTGTTCGCCCAGCTTCTCGACGTGTTCGCGCGACTCGAACGCCATTATCGCGACATGCAGGATATCGAGTTCACGGTTCAGTCGGGGCGGCTGTGGATGCTTCAAACCCGGGCCGGCAAGCGCACCGCCCAGGCTGGAGTGCGGATCGCGGTCGAGATGGCGGGCGAGGGACTGATCGACCGGCGCGAGGCGGTCCTCAGGGTCGATCCCGCCTCGCTCGACCAGCTTCTCCATCCCACCCTCGACCCCGACGCCCCGCGCAAGGTGCTTTCGCGCGGGCTACCGGCCTCGCCGGGGGCGGCCGCGGGCGTGGTCGCCTTCACCGCCGACGAGGCCGAGGCGCTCGCCGGCCAGGGCAAGGCGGTGATCCTGGTGCGCATCGAGACCAGCCCCGAGGACATCCACGGCATGCACGCGGCGCGCGGCATTCTCACCAGTCGGGGCGGCATGACCAGCCACGCCGCCGTGGTCGCGCGCGGCATGGGGCGGCCCTGCGTGGCGGGCGCGGGCGATCTGCGCATCGACATGCGCTCGCGCACCATTCGCGCCGGCGGCATGACCGTGGCGGCGGGCGAGACCATCACCATCGACGGCACCCGGGGCGAGGTCATGCTGGGCGAGGTGCCGATGGTCAAGCCCGAGCTGTCGGGCGATTTCGCCACGCTCATGGAATGGGCCGACGAGGCGCGCAAGCTCCGGGTCCGCGCCAACGCCGACACGCCGACCGACGCCAGGGCGGCGCGCGACTTCGGCGCCGAGGGGATCGGGTTGTGCCGCACCGAGCACATGTTCTTCAACGCCGAGCGGATCGTCGCCGTGCGCCGGATGATCCTGGCGGCCGACGTCGAGGAGCGTCGCGCGGTTCTGGAGCGCATCCTGCCCATGCAGCGCGAGGACTTCATCGCGCTGTTCCGCACCATGGCGGGGTTGCCGGTGACGATCCGGCTTCTCGACCCGCCGCTGCACGAGTTCCTGCCCCATTCCGAGGCCGAGCTCGCCGAGCTCGCCGAGGACGCGGGGCTCGACCTCGACACCCTGCGCTATCGCGCGGCGCGGCTGCGCGAGGTCAATCCGATGCTGGGCCATCGCGGCTGCCGGCTCGGCATCTCGTATCCCGAGATCTCCGAGATGCAGGCGCGCGCGATCTTCGAGGCCGCGGCGATCGTCGGCAAGGAGCTCGGCGAAACCGTGGTTCCCGAGGTCATGATCCCGCTGATCGCGACCCGGCGCGAGTTCGACATTCTCAAGACGCTGATCGACCGGGTCGCGGGCGAGGTCGCCGAGGCCGAGGGCGTGGCGATCGAGTATCTGGTCGGCACCATGATCGAGCTGCCGCGCGCCGCGCTGCGCGCTCGCGAGATCGCCGAGGGCGAGGGCGGCGCCGAGTTCTTCAGCTTCGGCACCAACGACCTCACCCAGACGACCTTCGGCATTTCGCGCGACGATTCGGCGAGCTTCCTCGAAACCTACCGCCGCGAGGGCATCGTCGAGCGCGACCCCTTCGTCTCGATCGACGTCGAGGGGGTGGGCGAGCTGGTGCGCATCGGGGTCGAGCGCGGGCGCGCCGCGCGCCCCGACCTCAAGCTCGGCATCTGCGGCGAGCACGGGGGCGATCCGGATTCGATCCGCTTCTGCCAGGAGGTCGGGCTCGATTACGTTTCCTGCTCGCCCTACCGGGTGCCGATCGCGCGCCTCGCCGCCGCCCAGGCCGCGATCGCGATCGAGGACAAGAGCTGAACAATCGGGAGGACAGGCCATGACCGACGCGCCCGACCAGGCCGAGTGCATCTTCTGCAAGATCGTCGCCGGCGAGATTCCCTGCTTCAAGCTCCACGAGGACGACGACACGCTCGCCTTCATGGACATCAACCCGGTCAACGAGGGGCACGCGCTGATCATCCCCAAGGCCCATTTCGAGGACGTCTACGCGGTCTCCGACGCGGCGATCGCCGCCACCGCCGCGACCGCCGCTCGGGTCGCGCGCGCGGCGCGCGCCGTGCTCGCGCCCGAGGGGCTCAACCTCCTTCAGTGCAACGGGCCGGCCGCCGCCCAGTCGGTCCGGCATTTCCACATGCACGTGATCCCGCGCCGCATGGACGACGGCCTCGCCATGAACTGGGAGATCATCCCCGGCGACATGGACGCCATCGCCAAAACCGCCGACCGCCTCCGCGCCGAGATCGAAAAGGGACTTTAGAACCGCGCCCAGGGGGGCTTGACGGGGCGGAGGCGGGCGTCGCCGGCGCGCAGGGGCTCGCTATCGGCCTCGGCGGCTTCCGCGACCCGGTCGAGGCGCAGGATGGCGAGGCCGCGTTCGCCGGCGGCCGAGCGCATCTCGCCCGCCGCGCGCCCGGCCAGGGTCACGGGCGCGTCGGGCGCCGGCGTCGGGCCGTCGATCTCGACCCCGAACAGGCGCTTGCGCAAGCTCGCGCGGTGGTAACTGCGCGCGGTCACTTCCTGGCCGACGAAGCAGCCCTTCTCGAAGTCGAGCCCGTTCAACCCCTCGATCCCGATCTCGGCGAGGATCGATTTCTCGACCCGGATGTCGCGGCTGCCGTCGGGCAGGGCGAGCGCCAGCCGATGGCGGTCGTAGTCGGCGGCGTCCTTGGGCGCGAAGCCCGCCGCCTCGGCCGCCTCCCGGGCTTCGTCCACGGGCAGGATCGCGCGCGCCCCCGCCGCCGCGAGGCGCGGGTCGATGAAGACGACGCCGCCGGCGAAGGGCCGCGCGCGGCGTTGCGCGTCGTCGAGGCCGAGCGCCGCGCCCGCGCGATCGCCATAGAGCGCGAGCACCGCGAGGTCGTCGCGGGGGGTCACCTCGACCCGGGCGCGCAGCCGATAGAAGGCGAGGCGGCGGACGAGATCGTCCCGGCGCGCGCGTTCGCAGTCGAACAGCAGCGCGCCGTCCCATTCGGCGATGAAGAAGTCATGGAGAAACTTTCCCTGAGGAGTGAGCAACGTCGCGTAAATCGCTTGTTTGCTTGAAACTTTCCCAATGTCGTTGGAGATCAATCCTTGGAGGAAATCGCGCGCGTCCTCGCCTTCGAGCGACAGCAGGCCGCGCGCCTCGATCACCGCATACCATCGTTCGTTCGTCATCCGCCGTTCGCTCGCCCCGCATGTTCCGGTCCGCCGATGAGGTGGTGCCCCGCGCCCGCGAAGGCAATCCCTGGCCATGATCCGGGCGATTGCGTATAACCCGGCCGATGCGCATCCTCCTGGTCGACGACTCGCTCCCCTTCGACGGCTACACGCCCTCGAGCCAACCGCTCGGCGGCGTCGAGAAGGCGTTCGCGAGCCTGCCCGCGGCGCTGCGTCGGCGCGGCCACGATGTCGATGTCGTCAACCGCTGCCGCTTTCCCATCATGGCCGATGGCGTGACGTGGAAGCCCTGGGAAGCGCCGCGTCCCGAATCCTGCGACGTTCTGATCGCCTACCGCAAGCCGGCATTGCTCGATTTCGAGGTCGAGGCGGCGAAGCGCATCCTCTGGATCGCGGGCCCGGGAGGCTATCTCGCCCGGGGGCCCAATCCGGAGATCCTCGCGCGCCACGCCGCCGCGCCGATCGTCGTCGCCGGGCCGCGCCACGCCGCGACGGTCCCCGAGGCGCTCGCCGGGCGCGTGGTCGAGATCGCGCCGGGGCTGGCCGCGACCTTCCGCGAGGCCGAACCCATGGCGCCCGCCAATCCGCCGCGCGCGGTCGTCACCACCCATCCGCTGATGGACCTCGACTGGCTGATCGACCTTTGGACGCGCGAGATCCGTTCCAAGGTCGAGAACGCCGAGTTGCAGATCTTCTCGGCGACGCTCGATCGCGGCTTGCTGGGCGGCGATGTGCCCGAGCGCATCCAGCCGGTTCTCGACCGGGCGTTGGCCGCGCGCGAGCACGGCGTGACCATCCTGCGGCCGCGCGCCGATCCCGACATGGCCGAGGCCTACCGCGAGGCGCGGGCGCATCTCTACCCGGGCGCGGCGGCCGAGGTCTATTGCGCGACGCTCGCCGAATCCCAGGCGGTCGGCCTGCCGGCGGTCGCGCGTCCCTTCGCCGCGACGCGAGAGCGGGTGGTCGACGGCGAGACCGGGTTCATCGTGCCCGACGATCTGGCGTTCGCGAGCTGCGCGATTCTGCTTCTCGAGAACGTGGGCGTCTTCGAGGGACGCAGCGAGGCGGCGCGCGCCACCCAGCGCGGGCGCGACTGGGATGCCGCCGCCGCCGAGTTCGAGGCGCTCCTGCGGTGAGGATCCTGTTCGTGACCGCGACCCGCATCGGCGATGCGGTGCTGACCACGGGACTTCTCGGCCATCTGATCGACCGATACCCGAACGCGCGCATCACGGTCGCCTGCGGGGTCGCGGCCGCGCCCCTGTTCGAGGCCGCCCCCGGTGTCGAGCGCGTGATCGTTCTGGTGAAGCGCAAATGGGCGGGACATTGGTTCGACCTGTGGCGTGACGCCATTCGCGTCTGGTGGGGCTGGAGCATGGTGATCGACCTGCGCGGCTCGCTGATCTCCTATTTCCTGCTCGCCCGCAAACGCAAGGTCTACTGGGGCGAGACCGGGGAACGCCACCGGCTGATCGCGCTCGCCCGCGTTTTGCGCCTGCCCGAGCCGCCGGCTCCGCGCGTCTGGACGACGCCCGCCCAAGAGGCCGAGGCCGCGCGCCGCATCCCCGAGGACGGGCCGGTGCTCGCGCTCGGGCCGACCGCCAACTGGCGCGGCAAGATCTGGCGGGCCGAGAACTTCATCGCCCTCGCCGAGCGACTGACCGCGCCCGACGGCATTCTCCCCGGCGCGCGGATCGCGATCTTCGGCGCGGCGAACGAGCGCGAAATCGCGCGTCCGGTGATCGAGGCGGTGCCCGAGGATCGGCGCATCGACCTGGTCGGCGGGATCGATCTGATGACCGCCGCCGCCGCGCTCAAGCGTTGCGCGCTCTATATCGGCAATGATTCGGGGCTGATGCATCTCGCCGCCGCGGCGCGGATTCCGACCGTCGGCCTGTTTGGCCCGAGCCACCCCGAGGTCTATGCCCCCTGGGGCAAGCACACGGCGGTCGCGCGGACCGCCATCCCCTACAAGAAGCTGTTTCCGCCGGGCTACGATCACCGCACCACCGGCAGCCTGATGGACAGCCTTTCGGTCGAGGCGGCCGAAGAGGCGGCGGTCGCACTTTGGGAGCGTTGCCGCGACGCGGGGGAGGGACCGGCATGAGCGCGCCCCGTCTCTCGGCCCTGGTGGTCGCCCATGACGAGGAGGCGCAGCTCGACGACTGCCTCGCGACGCTGGCCTTCGCCGACGAGATCGTCGTGGTTCTCGACCGCTGCACCGATCGCTCGAAGGAAATCGCCGCGCGCCATACCGACCGCCTGATCGAGGGCGCCTGGGAGATCGAGGGGCCGCGCCGCCACGCGGGCCTCAACGCCTGCTCGGGCGACTGGATTGTCGAGGTCGACGCCGACGAGCGCGTGACTCCCGAGCTCGCCGCCGAGATCCGCGCGGCAATCGCGACCGCGCGGCCGGGCTATTTTCTCATCCCCTACGACAACTATATCGGCGCGCGGCTGGTGCGTCATGGCTGGGGCGCGTCCTGGGGGGTGTCGGCGACCGCGCGGCTGTTCTCGCGCGGGGCCAAGCGCTGGGGTGATCAGCGCATCCATCCGAGCGTCACGCTCGACGGCGAGCGCCGCTGGCTGAAGGCGCGGATGATCCACTACGTCGATCGCGACATCTCCGACATGATCCGCAGGCTCGACCGCTACACCAGCGCTCGGGCGCGAGATTTGCGCGAAAGCGGCGCGCGCGAGAGCCTCGCCAACAACGTCCGGCGGCTGTTCTCGCGCTTCCTGAAGTGCTACGTCGGGCGCAAGGGCTATCGCGAGGGGGGCTATGGCTTCCTGATCGCGCTGTTCGCGGGGCTTTATCCGTTGATCTCGTATCTCAAGGCGACGCTGGAGGACGAATGACCGCGCTTCGCCGCTTCCGGCCACACGGTCCACTGCGACACGGCCCGCGATGCGCGTTCTCCAGGTAATGGCGGGCGCCCGCCGGGGCGGCGCCGAGGCGTTCTTCGCGCGCCTCGTGCCGGCGCTCGCGCGCGCGGGCGTCGAGCAGGCGGCGGCGATCCGCCCCCACGCGGCGCGCGAGGCGGCCTTGGCGGAGGCCGGCGTTCCGGTTACGACGCTGCGCTTCGGCGGGCCGCTCGACCGTCTCACCCCGCTTCGGCTGCGCCGCCTCGCCGCGCGCTTTCGCCCCGATCTCGTGCTTTCCTGGATGAACCGCGCGGCGCGCGCGGTGCCGCGCGGCGACTACGTCCATGTCGGGCGGCTCGGGGGCTATTACGATCTCAAGTACTATCGCCATTGCGACTGGCTGGTGGCCAACACCGAGGATCTGGTCGCTCATATCCTCGCCGGCGGCTGGCCGCGCGCGCGGGTGCGCTATCTGCCCAACTTCGTCGCCGACGCAACCGCGCCCGCCGCCTCGCGCGGCGATTTCGACACCCCCGCCGACGTGCCGCTTCTGTTCGCGCTCGGCCGGCTCCATCGCAACAAGGCCTTCGACGTTCTGCTCGATGCGCTCGCGACGCTTCCCGGCGTCTGGCTTTGGCTTGCCGGCGAAGGCCCCGAGGAAGCGGCGCTCCGCGCCCGGGCCGAGCGTCTCGGCATATCCGGGCGGGTGCGGTTTCTCGGCTGGCGCGACGATGTGGCCGCGCTTTTCGCGGCGGCCGACGTTTTCGTCTGCCCGTCGCGCCACGAGCCGCTCGGCAATGTCGTGATCGAGGCCTGGGCCCGGCGCCGCGCGGTCGTCGCCGCCGCCGCGCAGGGGCCCTCGGCGCTGATCGAGGCGGAGACGAACGGGCTGCTCGCGCCGGCCGACGACGCGGCTGCGCTGGCGGGCGAGATCCGGCGCCTGCTCGACGACCCGGCGTTCGCCGCGCGGCTCGCCGAGGCCGGGCGGCGGGTCTTCGAGACGCGCTTCGCCGAGCCGGTGGTGGTGCGCCGCTGGCTCGACTTCTTCGCCGAGGCGGTCGGCTGATGTGCGGGATCGCGGGGGTCTGGCGGCGCGACGGGACGGCGCCGGCCGAGGCGGCGCTGGACACGCTGATCGCCGCGCTCGGCCATCGCGGACCCGACGGCAGCGGGCGCTATCGCGCGGGCGGGCTCGCGCTGGTTCAGACGCGGCTCGCGATCATCGACCTCGCGGGCGGCGACCAACCCTTGTTCGGACCCGAGGGCACCGTGCTGGTCGCCAACGCCGAGATCTACGACTACATCGAGCAGCGCGCCGCGCTCGGCGCCGAGGGGTTCGCCACCGGCTCGGACTGCGAGGTGGCGCTCCATCTCTACCATCGCGACCGGTTGCGCTATGCCGACGCCCTGCGCGGCATGTACGCGATCGCGCTTTACGATCCGCGCGCCGACCGGCTTGTGCTGTCGCGCGACCCCTTCGGCATCAAGCCGCTCTATTACGTCGAGGACGCGGACGGCATTGCCTTCGCCTCCGAGCCCCAGGCGTTGATCGCGGCCGGGCTCGTCGGGCGATCGCTCGTCGCCCACGCCCGCGACGAGCTGTTGCAGCTCCAGTTCACGACCGGGCGCGAGACGGTTTTCGAGGGCGTCAATCGGGTGCTGCCCGGCGAAACGCTGGTGATCTCCCAGGGGCGGATCGTCGAACGCCTGCGCCGCGACGCCCTGCCCGAAGGCGGTCCCGCCGACTGGGACGAGGCCGACGCCTTGAAACGGCTCGACGCCGCGCTCGACGACAGCGTCACGGTCCATCAGCGCGCCGACGTGCCCTATGGCATGTTCCTCTCGGGCGGGATCGACAGCGCGACGCTGCTCGCGGTCATGGCGCGGACCAGCGCGCGTTCCTTGCGCGCCTACACGGTCGGCTTTCCGGGCTCGGCCACCCACGACGAGCGCGATCATGCCCGTGCGCTCGCCAAGACCGTCGGGGCCGAGCACGTGGAGATCGCCTTCGACGAGGGCGACTTCTGGACGCTGTTGCCCGAGGTCGCCGCGGTGCTCGACGATCCGGTGGCCGATTACGCGGCGCTGCCGAGCTACAAGCTGGCCGCCGCCGCCGCGCGCGAGGTCAAGGTCGTGCTGACCGGCGAGGGGGGCGACGAGTTGTTCGCGGGCTATGGGCGTTATCGCTCGGCGACGCGGCCCTGGTGGCGCGGGGGCAAGGCGTTCCGGCGACGCGGGCTGATCGAGGGGCTCGGGCTCCTGCGCGATCCCCGGCCCGGCTGGCGCGACGGCATCGCGGCGGCCGAGGCGCTCGCCGCCCGGCCCGGCCGCAGTCGGCTTCAGGTCTTGCAGGCGGTCGATTGCGCCGATTGGCTCGCCCATGACCTGCTCGCCAAGGTCGACCGTTGCCTCATGGCCCACGGACTCGAGGGGCGGACGCCGTTTCTCGACCCGGTGGTGGCCGAGGTCGCCTTTCGCCTGCCCGACCGGCTCAAGATCGAGCGCGGGCTCGGTAAGTGGCTGTTGCGCCGCTGGCTTGACGAGCGCCTGCCCGAGGCGCGGCCGTTCGCGCGCAAGCGGGGCTTCACGGTGCCGGTCGGCGAGTGGGTCGCGGGCGCGGGCGAACGCCTCGGCCCCCTGGTCGCCGCCGCGCCCGGCGTGGCCGAGATCTGCGCGCCCGAGGCGGTCATGGCGCTTTATCGCGCGCCGGCGGACAAGCGCCGCGGCTTCGCCGCCTGGCTGCTCCTGTTCTACGCGCTTTGGCACCGCCGCCACGTCCTGGGCGCGGCCCCCGCCGGCGACGTGATCGAGACCCTCTCGACCCCGGCGTGAGAGCTTATACCGCCGGGCCGGTGAACCGGCCCGGCGGGCGTTCAGACGCCACGCAGGCTTTCCTCGCATAAGCTCGGGCGCGCGGTCGCGCTTGCCGACACGCCCATGGGCGCGTCGGGATCACCGAGGGCGCGCGTCGTGGCTCGGAGGACTTAAGCCGAAAGCGTCAGTCCCTCGCGCGCGACGATCGCGCCGGGGACGATGGTCGCGGCCTCGGCGGCGATGCGGTCGAGCGTGTCGTCGTCCCAGTCCGGCTCGTGCCGGGCGAGCACGCAGACCCGGGCGCCCGCGTCGGCGGCGAAGCGCAAGGCGACGCGCCAGTCGGCGGTGCCGTCGGTCCCCGCGCCGGCGCCCAGGATGGCGATATCGGCGCTGGCGGCGAGCGCGCGCGCGGGCGCGGCCGGGTCGCTCTCGGGCAGGGCGAGGTCGGGCAGGTAGCAGACGCTTTTGCCCGCCGCCTCGACGCGGAAGCCGGTGATCGCGGCGGTGTCGTGTATCCGCGCGGTGTGGATCGAGAGATCCTGGACGGGAGCGAGGGTCTCGCCGGGGTTGAAGTCCTCGTAGGCGAAGCAGGCGTCGAAGATATCGACCGGCACCGGGAATATCGGATCGTTCATCAAGGCGGCGAGCACCTCGCGAAGCGCGCGCCCCCCGGTTCCGCGTCCGGCCCAGAGGCGGAAGGCGTTGCCCGCGTCGTAGGCGGGGATGAAGAAGGGGATACCCGAAATGCACTCCGGGCCCGTGTAGCTCAGAAGGATTTGGGCCGAAACCGGGGCGTCGCCCGCGAGCGCGTTGCCGAGCGGGCGGATGCCGGTCCCGGCGTCGAAGATCAGCCGCCCGCCGTCGAGGCGCATTTCGAGACAGCGCGTGTTGCCGCCGTAGCGCGCCGTTTTCGGCCCGGGGCAGGGAATGCGGCCGCGCACGCCCCAGAATGTCACGTCGAAGGTCGCTTTTCCGGCCATGATCCGCGTCGCCGAGGTGAAGCATTACTCTGCCCCAGCGCCCGGGCGAGCGGAAGCCGAAACTGCGGGGGCGGTGCGCGGTTCGCCGCGTTTCCACGCGCGCGCAAATTAGGCTAGCATCGCCCGGCCCGGTTCCTTGGCCCAGTCCTTTGCGAGGAAGCCTCGATGACTACCGAGATCGCCTATTCCGCCTGCCCCCACGACTGCCCGAGCACCTGCTCGCTCGCGATCGAGCGGCTGGATGCGCGCCATATCGGGCGAGTTCGCGGTGCGGCCGAGCAGACCTATACCGACGGCGTGGTCTGCGCCAAGGTCGCGCGCTACGCCGAGCGCGTCCACCACCCCGACCGGCTGACCCGACCCCTGCGGCGGGTGGGCTCCAAGGGGAGCGGCGCGTTCGAGCCGATTTCCTGGGACGAGGCGCTCGACGTCACGGCCGAGGCGTTTCGCCGCGCCGCCGAGGCGCACGGCCCCGAAGCCGTCTGGCCCTACTACTACGCGGGCACCATGGGGCTGGTGCAGCGCGACGGCATCAACCGCCTGCGCCACGCGATGAAATACTCGGGCGAGGAGACGACCATCTGCACCGCGCTGGTCGACGCCGGCTGGCTCGCGGGCGTCGGCGTCTATCGCGGCCCCGATCCGCGCGAGATGGCGCAATCCGATCTCATCGTCATCTGGGGAAGCAACGCTGCCTCGACCCAGGTCAACGTCATGAATCACGTCGCGCGCGCCCGCAAGACGCGCGGCGCGAAGCTCGTGGTGGTCGACCCCTATCGCAACCGCACCGCCGCGGTCGCCGACATCCACCTCGCCGTGCGGCCGGGCACCGACGGCGCGCTCGCCTGCGCCGTGATGCACGTGCTGTTCGCCGAGGGATTCGCCGATCGCGACTACATGGCGAAATACACCGACTGTCCCGACCGGCTCGAAGCCCATCTCGCGACCCGGACACCCGCCTGGGCGGCGGGGATCACCGGGCTTTCCGAGGACGAGATCGTCGCCTTCGCCCGGCTCTACGGCGCGACGAAGCGCAGCTACATCCGGCTCGGCTACGGCTTTTCGCGGGTCCGCAACGGGGCCGCCAACGTCCATGCGGTGAGCTGCCTACCGAGCGTGACCGGCGCCTGGCGCCACGAGGGCGGCGGCGCGTTTTACACCAACAAGGGGATCTACGGCTGGGACAAGACGCTGATCGAGGGGCTCGACGTTCGCGACCCCTCGGTGCGGATGCTCGATCAGTCGCGCATCGGCGCGGTGCTGACCGGCGACGCGGCCGACATCGGCGACGGCCCGCCGGTAACGGCGATGCTGATCCAAAATACCAACCCGATGGTGGTCGCGCCCGATCACGCGCGGGTCCGCGCGGGTTTTCAGCGCGAGGACCTGTTCGTTTGCGTGCATGAGCAGTTCATGACCGAGACCGCGCGCATGGCCGATATCGTGCTGCCGGCGACCACCTTCGTCGAGCACGACGACATCTATCAAGGCGGCGGGCATCAGCACATCATGCTCGGCCCCCGGATCATCGAGCCGCTCGGCGAGGCGCGCTCGAACCACGAGGTGCTCCGCGCGCTCGCCGAGCGTCTCGGCGCTCGGCACCGGGGCTTCGAGATGACCGCGATCGAGATCGTCGACGAGACCCTGCGCGTCTCGGGCCGGCCGGGGGTCGATGAACTTCGCGATCTGCGCTGGATCGACTGTCAGCCCGATTTCGACACCGCCCATTTCATCGCCGGCTTCGGCGCGCCCGACGGCCGCTTTCGCTTCGCTCCCGATTGGGCGAGTATCGGCGCGGCGCATGCGGTCATGCCGCCACTGCCCGACCATCTCGCCGTGATCGAGGAGAGCGACGCCGAGCATCCCTTCCGGATGGTCACCGCGCCGGCGCACGACTACCTGAACACGACCTTCACCGAGACGCCGACCTCGCGGGCCAAGACGGTGCGCCCGCGCGCGCTGATCCATCCCGGCGATCTCGCCGCGCTCGGCGTCAATGAGGGCGAGCGGGTGCGGGTCGGCAACCGGCGCGGCGACCTGGTCGTCGAGGCGCGCGCCTTCGACGGGCTCCAGCGCGGCGTCCTGGTGATCGAGGGCATCTGGCCCAACGCCACCTTCGAGGAGGGCGTCGGCGTCAACCTGCTGATCGGCGCCGACCGCGCGCCGCCCCGGGGCGGCGCCGCCTTCCACGACACCGCGGTCTGGTTGCGGACGGCGTGAGCGTGCCGCCGGCGCCGCCTCCCGCGGCTGCGCCCCCCGAGACGCCCCCTCCGACGCGGCCCCCGGCCGGGCTGGGCGACCGGATCCGCGCCAACGGGAGCCTGTTGACGACCTCGGTGGTCTGGGGCTCGTTCTTCCCGCTGATCGACCGGCTTCTCCAGACCTGGGACACGCTGACGCTGGCCGCCGCGCGCCTCGGTTTCGCCGCGCTCGGCCTGCTCACCGCCCTGGTTTTGCGCGAGGGTTGGCGCGCGCTTTCGGGCCCGCTTCCCTGGCGGCGGATCTGGTTCGCGGGGGGCTTCGGCCTCGGCGGATTCACGTTCTTGATCACGGTGGGCATCGGCGCCTCGGGCGCGGTGCCGGCGGCGGTCGTCTCGACGTCGAGCCCGGTGATCGCGCTGATCCTGGCCTGGGTGCTCGGCCGCGTACCGCTGCGTCGGGCGGCGTTGATCGGCGTCGCCTTCGCGGTCACGGGCGGGTTGGTGGTGGTGTTCGCTCCGGGGCGCGAGTTCGACGGCATGCGCGGCGGCGAGGTCTTCGTCCTGCTCGCCGCCATCGCTTGGGTCTGGCAGTCGCTAATGTCGCAGCAATGGCTGGTCGGGTTGTCGCAGCTTCGCGTCGCGGCGCTCCTGTCGTCCGCCGGGGCGCTGAACCTCGCGGTAGTTGCGTCCATTCTGGCGCTGACCGGCGTGACCTCGCCCGTGGTCGACGTCTCGCCCGGCTCGCTCGCCATTCTCGCCTATCTCGCGCTGGTCGGCGGCAGCCTCGGGAATTTCCTCTGGTATTTCGGCGTGAGCCGGCTCGGGGTGACCGTCGCGAGCATGTACAACAACCTGATCCCGGTGTTCGCGGTGCTTTTCGCGCTGCTGCTCGGGACCGAGCTGGTCTGGGCGCAACTCGCGGGCGGGGCGTTGATCCTGACGGGCGTCGTCTGGGCGCAGCGGGGCCGCTGAAGGGGCGCGATCAAGCGGGCACCGGTTCGGTCGCGGTCGCGGCGACGAAGCGTTGCGCTCGGAGATCCCGCGGCCAGTCGCGCGGATCGAGCCCCGCCTTGACCTTGAGATGGGCGATGAAGTCGCGCGGCTCGGGCAACATGTCCCAGACCGCGGGCAGGAACAGAGCCTGTCCGGCCCCGTGCTTGAGGATCAGGCCGTCGACGCCGGGTCGAAGCGCGGCGCAGAGCGCGTCCTCGCTCTCGGCGGCGATCGGCTCGGGCGCGCCGAGGACCGAGACCGCGATTTCGATCCGCGCGAACTCGTCCTCGCCCAGCGGGGCGAAGCGCGGATCGCGGAAGGCGGCCGCGAAGGCGTTTTCGGCGATATCGGCGACCAGCGGCCCTTGCCCGCGCGCCTTGCCGATGCAGCCACGGAGCTCGCCGTCGAGCCGCAGGGTGACGAAGCTCGGCGCCGGCGCGCGCAAGGGGGCGGGGTAGACCGAGGGATCGACCGCCGGGGGCTCGCCGTGGTCGAGGCCGTGACGGATCGAGTCGCGAGCGAGCGCGATCAAGACCGGCCCATGGCGGGCGACCAGCGCCGCCGGATCGGCCGCGCCTTCAGGCAAAGGCCCAGGCGCCATAGCCCACCACCCGATCGCGCGGCCCGGAGGTATCGCCCGAATTGCGGAGATCGAGCGTCGTCGCATTGAGCCCACGGGCGCGGGCGCGTTCCAAAAGCCCCTGGATCGCGAGCCGGCCGCAGGCCTGATCGGGGCCGATGGCGCCGGGCCGCAGGGCCTCGATCGCGCGCGCGGTCGCCGCGTCCATCCGCCGCGCGGTGTCGTAGTCGTGATAATGGCTGAGGTCCGAGCTGACGACGGTCACGGTCTCGCCCTCGTCCTCGAGCGCGGCGATCGCCGCCGCGACCTCGTCCGCGTTCGTCGCGCCGACCAGCAGCGGCACGATGGCGAATCGCTCGAGCAGGCATTGCAGGAAGGGAAGCTGAACCTCGAGGCTGTGCTCGAGCCGGTGAGGCTGGTCGAGAACCACGATCCCGGGCAGCGCGCGAAGACGCTCGCGCGCCTCGTCGTCGACCGGCACGATGCCGAATGGGGTCTCGAACGCCGCCGCGCTCGGCAGGGCGATGCCGAGAAACGCCTCGCGATGCGCCGGGCCGACGAGAACCACGCGGCGGATGGCCTTGGCTGCGGGCGCGAGCGTCGCATAGGCCGCGCCCGCGACCGGCCCCGAATAGACGTAGCCCGCGTGCGGCGCGATCAAGGCGCGGGGTGCTTGGCTGCGGAGCGCGTGCTCGCCAGGGCCTTCGGTCTCCGCGAGATAGCCTTCGATCGCGCGTTTCAACTCGCGTGCGTCGCCGGGATAGAACAGCCCGGCCACGGCGGCCGGCCGCACCTGTTCCATGGGATTCCGTGGTCTGGGTTTTGCCGTATCCTTAACAACTTGGGCGCTCGCGGTCCCGGTTTAAAGGTCCGGCCGCCGCGACCCCCGTTGATCCGGGCCTCCTGCGTCCCCAAATCCGAAGAAGGACCATGAACCCGACGACACGAGAGAAAGAGGCGCTCGGCTCGGCGTCCGCCGTCGTCGCGGCGCGTTACTGGCATCGGCTCGACGACGGGCGGATTCAGTGCGACCTCTGCCCGCGATACTGCAAGCTGCACGACGGACAGCGCGGATTGTGCTTCGTGCGGGCGCGCGAGGGCGAGCGGATGGTGCTCACCACCTATGGTCGCTCGAGCGGGTTCTGCGTCGATCCGATCGAGAAGAAGCCGCTCAATCATTTCCTGCCGGGCACGCCGGTGTTGTCGTTCGGTACCGCGGGGTGCAATCTCGCCTGCCGCTACTGCCAGAACTGGGACATCAGCAAGTCGCGCGAAATCGACACCCTCGCCGACGCCGCCGCGCCCGAGACGATCGCCCGCGCGGCGCGCGAGCTCGGTTGCCGAAGCGTCGCCTTCACCTATAACGATCCGGTCGTGTTTCACGAATACGCGCTCGACGTGGCGCGTGCCTGCCGCGCCGCCGGCATCAAGACCGTGGCGGTGAGCGCGGGCTATGTCTGCGCCGAGCCGCGGGCCGAGTTCTACCGCGAGATCGACGCCGCCAACATCGACCTCAAGGCGTTCGACGAGCGGTTCTACAAGAAGCTCTGCGGCGGGGAGTTGGCGCCGGTTCTCGACACGCTTCTCCATATTCGCCACGAGACCTCGACCTGGCTCGAAATCACGACGCTGCTGATCCCGGGCGAGAACGACTCGGACGCCGAGATCGAGGCGCTCTCGGACTGGATCGCCGAGCGTCTCGGCGTCGACGTGCCCTTGCACCTCACCGCCTTCCATCCCGACTGGCGAATGCGCGACTATCCGCCGACGCCGCCCGAGACCCTGGCGCACGCCCGGCGGATCGCCATGAAGCGGGGGCTGCGCTACGTCTATACGGGCAATGTCCACGACCGCGAGGGCGGCAGCACCTATTGCCACGGCTGCGGGGCGCGGTTGATCGGGCGCGACTGGTACGTGATCACCGACTGGGCGCTCGCCGGCGACGGGCGGTGCCGGGCTTGCGGCGCGCCCTGCGCCGGCGTGTTCGAGGCCCGTCCCGGCGATTGGGGCGCGCGTCGCCTGCCCGTGCGCCTCGGCGAATTCGCCGCCTGATTATCGCCCCGCCAGCGCGTACCAGGCGCGGCCCGCCCATTCATAGATCGCGTAGCCGATTCCCGACAGCGCGCCCGACATGGGCAGAAAGTCGTTGAATTTTGGTCCCAGCGGCCCCTGGAAAAGGGTCGGCGCGGGGATGACCTCGAGGCCGGCGGCCTCGAAGGCGGCGCGCGCCCGGCGCATGTGGGTCGCATGGGTGACGAGGAAGATGCGCCGGATGCCGGCGCGCGCCAGGATCGCCTGGCTTGCCCGCGCGTTCTCGTAGGTGGTGCGCGACGCGTCCTCGATCCAGCGCACGGGCACTCGGAACTCGTCCTCGAGGCTGCGCGCCATGACCCGGCCGACCGGCGTGTCTTCCGGGTCGATCGGCCCGCCGGTCACGAGGATCGGCAGGCGGGCGCCGCTTTCTCGGTAGAGCCAGGCGCCGTAGCGTAGCCGTTCGAGCGTGCGCGGGCCCGCGGTGTCGCCGCCGTACTCGGGCGCGTCGCGGTAGACGCCCGCGCCGAGAATGACGATCGCGCCGGCGTTCGCGCGGGCGATGTCCTCGCGCGCGAGCGGCGGGGGTTCGAGCGACTTGAGCGCGAGGCTCGCGACCACCGGGGTCGAGAGCCAATACAGCGCGATCAGGCTCGCCGCGATCAATCCCCGGCCGAGGCGGGGTCGCCGCCGCCCGACCAGCCAGCCGGCGAGCGCCAGGATCAACAGGCTCGCGGGCGGCAGGATGAGCGTCTTGAGCATGCCGGGGACCAGCCACATGGCGAAGGCCTATCCCGCGTTCCGCCGGCGGGCGAGGATGCGCTCGAACAGCGCGATCTGGCCCCGGGTCGTCTCCTCCCAGCCGAAATTCTCGGCGTAGGCCCGGGTCTCGGCGCGCGCCGGCGGCGCGGCGAGCAGCGCCCGGATGCCTTCGGCGAGCGCCTCGGCGCTCCGCGTCTCGACCACGCGCCCCGCCGCCGGCGCGGCGACCACTTCGGGGCTCCCATCGACAGCCGTTGCGACCACGGGCGTGCCGCAGGCCATCGCCTCGAGCAGCACGTTGGGCCAGCCCTCGCGGCTCGAGGCGAGCACCAGCGCATCGGCCGCCGAGTAAAGATCGGGTAGCGTCTCATGCGCGACCCGGCCGAGAAAGCGCAGTCGGGACGACAGGCCGAGACGGTCGCCGAGCGTCTTGAGGCGGGCCTCCTCGGGGCCCGCGCCTGCGATCAGAAGGGCGTGGCCGTCAAGGGTCGCGAGCGCCTCGATCATCAGCGCGTGCCCCTTGAGCGGAACGAGATTGCCGACCGACAGGATGACCGGCCCGTCGAGGCCGAGATCGGCGCGAACGCGCGCGCGGTCCCGGGGGCGGAAGAGATCGAGGTCGACCCCGTTGCGCAGCACCGCGAT
>CAZHDF010000039.1:18474-23514 GCA_964531525.1 uncultured Alphaproteobacteria bacterium
CGCGGTCCCGGGGGCGGAAGAGATCGAGGTCGACCCCGTTGCGCAGCACCGCGATGCGCGCCTCCGGAATGCCGAGGGCGGCGAGGCGCGTTTTCAGCGCCCCGGCGACGACGATCAATCCGTCGGCCCGCATCGCCGTCGCGCGGATCATGCGCCGCGCGGCGGCGTTCTCATGGGGGATCAGGTTGAGATCGGTCCCCCGGCCGGTGATCGCGACCGGGAGGTCGAAGGCCTCGCCGAGGCGCGCGGCCGCGACGCCGTCGGGGTAGAAGTAATGAGCGTCGATCAGATCGAAGCGCTCGCCCGCCGCGATCAACCCCCGCAGGGCGCGCGCCGCCGCGCGATAGAGAAAGCCGGGCGCAAGCGTCATGCCGAGCTTGGGGATCACGGGATAGCGCGGGTGGTCGATCGCGATCCCGTGGCGGACCTCGGCGCGCGGCGCGCGGGCGAAGGCGGCGTAGCGCCCGAAACGCGCGCTCGCGAACGGAAACCACGGCACCGGGGCGAGCACGCGCGCCTCGACCGCGTCGCTCGCCACCAGCTTGCGCAGCCGGTTCTCGACGAACACGCCGTGCTGGGGCTGGGCCGCGTTGGGGTAGAGCGTGGTGAAGGTGAGGATACGCATCGCCGTCATCGCGGGAAGGGTGAGAGCGGTGCGGACCTGGGCATGGCGGGGCGGTGACGGACAACGACGCGGGCCTCTTCAATACAGGGGCCCGGCGCCGAAGTCCATGCGCCCGGGGCGGACGCGGGCGGTGTTAGCGGTGATCGCGGAAGGCGTCGAGGCCGGACGGCGCGAGGTCGGAAACGGCGCGCGCCGTCGAGGAGGAGTCGACCGAGGGACCGGCGACCGGCGCGGTCGCGAGCGCGAAGCTCGCCGGAATCGCGGTGATCCGGCCGGGGTTCGCGTCGGTCGCGGGCGCGGATGCGGCGCCGACGGGTTCGCCGTTGGCGTCGATTTCCTCCTCGGGCGGCATGCCCCCGGCGCGCGCGGCGGCGACGGCGAAAGCGGTGGCGACCAAAAGGGCGACAAGCGAAAGACGAAGGCGGGCGGCGGAAATGGACGACATGGCGAAACTTCCTTCTTGGGGGGACACTGTGGTTGTCCGGCGCATCGCGCCGCGCCGTTTTTCCTAGCCGTCCTTTTGGGCGCCAATGGGGCTCCAATGTGACGCTTCCGTGGCCGTTCACGGCCGTGAACCGTCGGGATTCCTTACAGTCGGCCGCGGCCGCGCGTTTACCGTCGCACCCCTCGGCGCGCCCGCGCGCCCGGCTTGTTCGCGCTGCGCGGTTAACCTTGTCGCGCGGCGCGGCGCGAAAGACGGCGTGAATCCTTGCTTTTCCTGGTTAACGAGAGAATCAGCTAACCCGTTGATTCAACGCTATTTCTTATCAAAGATCTTCGCCGGGTGTCGGCGTGCTTGACAGTTTTTCGGCCTCGCCCGAAAGGCGATTTGCCAACCTCTTGAAAAGACGCATGTTTCCGAGTTGGCACGCGGCTTGCTTGGAAGAGGGCGAGCCGGCCGCGAGAGCCGGCGCGGCCAAGCCCGTAAGGGCGGCCGCCGATCGACCTCCAGGGGATGGAGACCGCGGGGACCTCGCCGCATCCGTTAATGGAAGCGTGGCGCGGGGGCCGCTTGGCGTTCATCGAGCGCCGATGCGGGCCGGACATCGCGCGACGGTGCGCATGGTTCGGTGTTCTGGAGGACAGGGTTCATGATCAAACCCCGATTCGGGCGGCGCAAGGACGCTCGCGCAAGCAATTCCAAATCGTTCGGCCCCAAATCGTTCGGCAAGGACCGCCGCGCGCGCATGGAGCGCCGCCGTCGCGAGCGCCGCAAGGCGCAAGCCCCGGTCGCCATCGACCGTCGCCGCGGCGATCGCCGCAGGCACGGCGAGCGGCGCGACACGATCCTCAAGCTGGTCTCGACGAGTGGTCGGCCGTTCGCCGGCGAACCGCATGAAGGTGTCCCGGTTTACCACTGCCAGCGCCGTTTTGGCCCGCCCGAACGGATCGCCAAGCACCGCGAAAAGGTGCGCGCACAAGTCCTTGATATCATTGATTTGTCCGAGTTCGGTGGACTCACGGCCCAGGCGAGCCGCGAACAGGTGAGCGATGCGATCGGCGTGGTGTTGGCTCAGGGGCGCGTTCCACTTTCGGCCGCCGAGCAACAGGCGCTCACCGAGCTGCTGCTCGACGATATCCTGGGCTTCGGTCCCCTCGAGCCGCTGCTCGCCGACCCCTCGGTCAGCGACATTCTGGTCAACGGCCCCGACAAGGTCTGGGTCGAGCGCCATGGCCGGATCGAATTCACCGACGTCACCTTCCGCTCGAACAAGCACCTGATGAACGTGGTCAAGCGGATCGTCACTCGCGCCAACCGGCGGGTCGACGAGACCAATCCGATGGTCGACGCCCGGCTCCCCGACGGCAGCCGCATCAACGTCATCATCCCGCCGCTGTCGTATCGCTTTCCGGCGATTTCGATCCGCAAGTTCATCGCCCGGACCATGACCCTCGAGGACATGGCCACCGCGGGCGCCATGTCGCCCGAGATGGCGGGCTTTCTCAGGATCGCCGCCAAATACCGGCTCAACCTCCTGATCTCGGGCGGGACGGGCACCGGCAAGACGACGCTGCTCAACGCGCTGTCGCGGCATATCGGCCCGCGCGAGCGGATCGTCACCATCGAGGACACGGCCGAGCTTCAGCTCCACCAGCCCAACGTGGTGAGCCTGGAGACCCGTCTGCCCAATGTCGAGAACACGGGCGCGGTGAGCATCGGCGATCTCCTGATCAACGCGCTGCGCATGCGGCCCGACCGGATCCTGGTCGGCGAGGTGCGCGGGGCCGAGGCCGCCGACATGCTTCAGGCCATGAATACCGGCCACGACGGCTCGATCGGCACGATCCACGCCAACAATCCGCGCGACGCAATGCTGCGGTTCGAGAACATGATCTGCATGAGCGACCGCTACGCGCCGGGCAAGGTGACCCGCCAGCAGATCATGAGCGCGCTCGACGTGGTGGTCCACATGTCGCGCATGCAGGACGGCGTGCGTCGCGTGACCTGTATCTCCGAGATCGTGGGGATCGAGGACGAAATCATCCTCACCCAGGATCTCTATCGGTTCAACGTGACCGAGGAGACGGCGGCCGGCGAGGTCGTCGGCGTGTTCGAGCGCACGGCGCTCGCGCCCGCCTTCATGCAGAAGCTCAAGCACTACCGCCTAACGCCCGAGGAAAAGAAGATCCTCGGCCAGACGCCCGAAGTCGCTTAAGGGAACCGGGCGGCGGCGAAAAACAAGCAAGCGTCGCCGTTCGGAATTGTCGCAGGGAAAAGGCGGCGGGCTGGGGAGCCCGCCGTCTTCTTTTTGATCCGGGCTCAGCCCGCCGGAATCGGGTTGCGCGCTTCGCGGCGAAGGCGCGGGGCGGGCGCCTCGGCCATTGGCGCGCCGGTCGCCTCGAGGATCAGCTTGAGTCGGATGGCGCGGGCGAAGTCGGCGAAGTCGTCGGCGGTGATCACGAAGGCGCCGGTCCCGCCGATCACGGCGCGGGCGTAATAGCCGTCGAGCTTCGGCTCCTCGTCGAGGATGGCGAGCCCGTTGATCGTGATGCCGGCGGCGAGCGCGCGGTCGCGCGCGATCTCGGGCGGCGTTCCCCGGTTCGAGG
This sequence comes from uncultured Alphaproteobacteria bacterium, assembly GCA_964531525.1. Classification (GTDB taxonomy): domain Bacteria; phylum Pseudomonadota; class Alphaproteobacteria; order JAAXGF01; family JAAXGF01; genus CAYYWV01. The sequence continues at coordinate 22,148 of CAZHDF010000039.1, forward strand.
CCCCGTCGCCCGAGACGTCGATCACCCGGCGAACTCCTTCGTAGCCGTTGCCGTCGAACGCCGCCTGGGCGCGGGCGATCGCGTCGCCGATCGCGGTGGCGCCGCCGATCACCAGGCGCGGGGCGGCGTCGATCCGGGCGGCGAAGTCGCGCGCGCTCGCGCCGTCGCGCACCAGCGCCCAATCGACCGCCAGGGCCTGCGCGCCGGCACCCGACCATTGGATCAGGGCGACGGCGATTCCGCGCGGCGCGGCGCTTTCGATCGCGCCGATCACCGCCTCGTCGCGGAAGGCCCGGGCGAGCCCGGTCATCTGAAGGTTGAATTCGTCGTAGGACACGCTCGCCGAGGCATCGACCGCGAGCACGAGTTCGAGATCGACCGGCGTCGCCGCGCGCGCGGGCGCGAGCATCCCCGCGAGCACCAACGCAAGCGCGGCGAACGCGGGGGACGGAAAACGATGGCGGCGGGGTCCGGTCACGGCCCGAGTGTAGCCTCGGGCGCGCGTCGCGTCAGGCGGCGTCGGGCGGCGACCAGTCGGTGACGCCGAGGCGGCGCGCGAGCGCGGCCAGCGCGTCGGTATCGCGATAGCGGATCTCGACCCGGCCGCCGGGGCCGCGATGGCCGATCTTGACCTTGAGCCCGAGCTCGGCGGCGAGCCGCTCGGCGAGCGCGGCGAAGGCCGCTCCGTCGCTCGACGACGCGCGCCGCGCGGGTCGCGGGGTTCCGGCGCCGTCGCGCACCAGATCCTCGGTCTCGCGCACGCTCAGGCCCTGCTCGGCGACCCGCCGGGCGGCGGCCTCGGCGTCGGGGGCCGAGATCAGCGCGCGCGCGTGTCCGGCGCTCAGGCGGCCGTCCTCGAGCATGGTCTGGACGCTTTCGGGCAGGCCGAGAAGGCGCAGGGTGTTGGCGACATGGCTGCGGCTCTTGCCGACGGCGGCCGCGAGCGCGTCCTGGCTGTAGCCGAACTCGTCGACCAGACGGCGGTAGGCGCGCGCCTCCTCCATGGCGTTCAGGTTCTCGCGCTGGACGTTCTCCACCAGCGCGACCTCGAGTCCTTCCCGGTCCGAGAAGTCATGGACGATGACCGGCACCCGGTCGAGCTCGGCGATTCGCGCGGCGCGCCAGCGGCGCTCGCCGGCGACGATCTCGTAGCCTTCGCCGCCGGCGCCGTCGTGGCGCACGACGATCGGCTGGAGGATGCCTCTCTTGCGGATCGATTCGGCGAGCGAGCGCGTCGCCTCGCCGTCGTGGCGCTGGCGCACCTGGAACTTGCCGGGATGGACCGAGCCAACCGGCACGTCGCGCGCCGCCCTGTCCGGCGCATCGCGCGTTGCCTTGTCCAATGCGAGGGCCTCGACGGCGGCCGT
>CAZHDF010000040.1:0-23201 GCA_964531525.1 uncultured Alphaproteobacteria bacterium
ACGGATCAGATTCATGCGCTAGGACGTGATTCACTTGAAATGAATCGGCACCGGCTGACCGGGGATCAGGCGCTCGTTGCCGCGCACGACCACGAGTTCGCCGGGCTCGAGCCCGCTCGTGACCTCGAGGCGATCGCCGATCGCGGTGCCGAGCGTGACCGGGCGGCGCTCGGCGACGCCGTTGCCGACCACGAACACGATCGCGCCTCCCTCGCCGTGCACCACCGCGTCCTTGTGGACCGTGGTGACCATGCGCGACGGCCCCAGGGGAAGCGCGAGCGTCACCGACTGGCCGTCGGCGAGCGGCCCGGTCTCGCCCTCGAAGCGGGGGGTGAAGCGCACCCGACGCGTGCGGGTCGAGGGGTTCTCCTCGACCCCGAGGGCGCGCACGAGCGCGACCCGGGGGCGGCCGTCGTCGAGGCGAAAGGCGACCTCGGCGCCCGGCGCGAGCCCCGCGAGCCGGGTGAAGGGCACGTCGGCCTCGATCTCCATCTCGGTGTCGTTCAAGAGCGCCACCACGCCCGCGCCGACTTCGAGATAGGCGCCGATCTCGGTATGGCGCTGGGTGATGACGCCGGCGAAGGGGGCGCGTACCGTCGCGTGGTCAAGATCGTCCTCGGCGAGTCGCAGATTGGCCCGTGCGCGCTGAATTTGCGCCTTGCTCTGGTCGATCCGCGAGGCGGCCTCGGCGATGTCGGCGTGCGCCGCCTCGACGTCGCTCCTGGCGGCGGCGGCCTCCTGGGTCTTGTCGTCGTAGCGCGCCTGGGAGAAGGCCGCCGACTTGCGCAGCCGCTCGAGGCGGGCGAGTTCCTGGCGGGCAAGCGCGAGCCGCGCCTCGGCGGCGGTGAGCCGCGCCTTGGCCGAGGCCAAACCGGCGCGGGCGTTGGCGAGGCTCGCCTCGCTTTCGGCGAGATCGGCGCGGGCGAGATCGCGGCGCCAGGACAGGCGGTCGCTTTCGATCACCGCGAGCACGTCGCCCTCGGCCACGCGGTCGCCGACCTGGACGGGCATCTCGGCCACCGGTCCCGCGGTGCGCGCGGCGACGACCACGCGGCGGCGCGCGACCAGGCGGCCGATCACTTCGACCGTCTGACTGAGCGGCTCGCGCGCGACCGCGTCGACGACCACCGGCGCGGCCTCCTGGGCTCGGACCGGTTGGTCCGTCGGGAGGGCGGCCAGCAGGGCGGCCAGAATTCCGGCGGCGGCGCGCCTCGCGGCGGGTCCCGTTTGCATCTTCATGATCCGAATATCATACCTCGCCGCGCCGATCCCGGTCACGGCATGTCCACGCCAGAATCGAAATTGGGGATCGGAACCAAGGGGCTGGTCCCCAACCGACGATTGTGGAAGAGTGGAATCAATTAATGTTTCAATGCCTTCTGTCAAGCGTGTTAGCGAAGAGACGGCCATGACGACCCTTCTGTTCAGCCATCCGGCCTGCGTCGAGCACGACCCGGGCCCGCATCATCCCGAGAGCCCGGCGCGGTTGCGCGCGGTGCTCGCCGCGCTTGATGCGCCGGCGTTCGAGGCCCTCGACCGGCGCGAGGCGCCCCGGGCCGAGATCGACGCGCTCGCGCGCGTGCACGAGCGCGCCTATATCCAAATGGTTCTCGAAAGCGTGCCGTCGAGCGGTTTTTTGCATCTCGACCCCGATACGGCGCTGTCGCCGGGCTCGGGCGAGGCGGCCTTGCGCGCCGCCGGCGCGGTCTGCGCGGCGGTCGACGCGGTGGCGGCGGGCGAGGGAGCCAATGCCTTTTGCGCCGTGCGGCCGCCGGGCCATCACGCCGAGGCCGGGCGCGCCATGGGCTTTTGCCTGTTCAACAACGTCGCCGTCGGCGCGCTTCACGCCCGCGCGGTTCATGGGCTCGCGCGCGCGGCCGTGATCGACTTCGACGTCCACCACGGCAACGGCACTCAGCACATGTTCGAGCGCGACGCGGGCCTGTTCTACGCCTCGACCCACCAATGGCCGTACTATCCCGGGACCGGCGCGCGCGCCGAGACCGGGGTCGGCAACGTCGTCAACGTTCCGCTCGCGGCCGGCGCGGGGAGCGCCGAGTTCCGCGCCGCGATGTCGCGCGAGATCCTGCCGGCGCTCGCCGCCTTCGCCCCCGACATGGTTTTCATCTCGGCGGGGTTCGACGCCCATGCCGACGATCCGCTCGCCGGCCTCGCGCTCTCGGACGAGGACTTCGCCTGGGCGACGCGCGAGATCGCCGCGCTCGCGCGCGAGGCCTGCGCGGGCCGGCTCGTCTCGACGCTCGAGGGCGGCTACGACCTCGCGGCGCTGGGACGCGCGGCGGCGGCCCATGTCCGCGAGCTGATGCGCGCCTGACCGGGCGGGCGGCCTTGTTTCGCGGGGGCGCGCTGCGTACACTCGCGGCGGGAGCGGCCGCGGGGCGAAAAGAGAGACGACATGACGACAGGCGACAAGGACGCGAACATCGCGGCGCTCAGCTTCGAGGACGCGCTCGCCGAGCTCGAGGCGATCGTGCGTGGCCTCGAGCAGGGCGAAGGCAAGCTCGACGAGGCGATCGACGCCTACGAGCGCGGCGCGGCGCTCAAGCGCCACTGCGAGGCCAAGCTCAAGGAAGCCCAGGCGCGCATCGACCGGATCGTGGTCGCCGACGACGGCGCGGTCGCGACCGAGCCCCTGGCCGAGGACTGATACGAGGCCCCGGGAGGCCACGGCATGACCGATCTCCGCGCCGCGCTCGGCGAGGTCGCTCGCGCGGTCGAGACGACGCTCGACCGGCTGTTGCCGGCGCCCGAGGGCCCCGAGGGGCGCGTCGCCGAGGCCATGCGCTATGCCTGCCTTTCGGGCGGCAAGCGCCTGCGCCCCTTCCTGGTCGTCGCCGGGGCCGAAATGTTCGGCGCGCCGCGCGCGGCGGCCCTGCCGGCGGCGGCGGCGGTCGAGATGATCCATTGCTACTCGCTGGTGCACGACGACCTGCCGGCGATGGACGACGACGATCTCCGGCGCGGGCGGCCCACCTGCCACGTCGCCTTCGACGAGGCGACCGCGATCCTCGCCGGCGACGGGCTTCTGACCCATGCCTTCGAGGTGCTCGCCGCGCCCGAGACCCACGCCGACCCCGAGGTGCGCTGCGCGCTCGCCAAGGGACTCGCCGCCGCCGCCGGCGCGCGCGGCATGGTCGGCGGGCAGATGGTCGACCTCCTGGCCGGCGAGGGCGCGCAAGACATCGCGGCGATCACCCATCTCCAGGCGCTCAAGACCGGCGCGCTGATCCGCTTCGCCTGCGAGGCGGGCGCGATCCTGGCCGGGGCCGACGGGGACGCGCGCGCGCGGCTCGTCGCCTATGGCCGCGACCTCGGCCTCGCCTTCCAGATCGCCGACGACCTTCTCGACGTGGAGAGCACGGCGGCCGAGATGGGCAAGGCGGTGGGCAAGGACGCGGCGGCGGGTAAGGCGACCTTCGTCGGCCTCATGGGCGTCGCGGCCGCGCGCGCCAAGGCGGCGGCGCTGATCGACGAAGCCTGCCGGGTGCTCGATCCCTTCGCCGCGCGGGCCGATCTGTTGCGCGCCGCCGCGCGCTACGTCGTCGAGCGGAAGCACTAGGAAAGATCATGGCCGGCGAGTCGCGCCGCGCCCGCAAGCAGCGCCTCGATCAATTGCTGGTCGAGAAGGGGCTCGCCGAATCGCGCAGCCGCGCCCGGGCGCTGATCATGGCCGGGCGCGTGTTCGCGGGCGAGCGCCGGCTCGACAAGGCGGGGATGACGGTCGACGCCGACCTCGCGATTACCTTGCGCGGCCGCGATCATCCCTGGGTCTCGCGCGGCGGGGTCAAGCTCGCCCATGCCCTCGACCATTTCGCCGTCGATCCGACGGGCGCCGTGGTGCTCGATCTCGGCGCCTCGACCGGCGGCTTTACCGACGTCGTTCTGAACCGTGGCGCGGCGCGGGTCTATGCGGTCGACGTCGGGCGCGGCCAGCTCGACTGGCGGCTGCGCGAGGATTCGCGCGTCATCGTGCTCGAAGGCGTGAACGCGCGCTATCTCGACCGCGACCGGGTGCCCGAGCCGCCCGATCTCATCGTCTGCGACGCGAGCTTCATCGGGCTGGAGACCCTGCTGCCCGCGCCGCTCGCGCTGGCCGCGCCGGGGGCGGTGCTGATCGCGCTCATCAAGCCGCAGTTCGAGGCCGGCCCCGACAAGGTGGGCAAAGGCGGGATCGTGCGCGATCCGGCGGTGCGCGCGGGCGTCCGCGACCGCATCCGCGACTGGCTCGACGCCCGGCCCGGCTGGCGCGTGGTCGGGGTAACGGAAAGCCCGATCCGGGGGGCGCGCGGCAATGTCGAATTCCTGATCTGCGCCCGCCATGACGCGTCGCGGGACTGAGCGCGCCGCCGCCCCCGTCGAGCTCGCGGTCGAGGCGCTGGGCGCGGGCGGCGACGGGATCGCCCGGCTCGGCGGCGAGCGGGTGTTCGTCGCCGGCGCGCTTCCGGGCGAGCGCGTGGTCGCGCGCCTGGTCGGGAAGCGCGACGGCGCGCTGCGCGCCGAGCCGATCGAGCGCCTTTCCGACGGCCCCGACCGCCGCGCCCCGCCTTGCGCCCATTTTGGCGATTGCGGCGGCTGCGCCGTCCAGCATCTCGCCGATTCGGCCTACGCCGCCTGGAAACGCGCCCGCGCGGCCGAGGCGCTGGAAAGGCGCGGCCTGGACGCGGGCGCGCTCGCGCCGCTGGTTCGCACCCCGCCGGGCGGGCGGGGGCGCGCGCGCCTCGTCGCCCGGCGCGAGGGGCGCGGGGTTCGCCTCGGTTTCCGCGCCCGGCGGACGCGGCGGATCGTCGATCTCCGCGCCTGTCCAGTGCTCGCCGATCGCATCGTCGCCGAGTTCGCCCCGCTTCGGGATCTGCTCGGCGATCTTCTCGCGCCCCGGGAGGAGGCCCGGATCGCCTTCGATAGCGCCGAGAGCGGCCTCGATCTCACCCTCGGCCTCGCCCGCGCGCCCGGGTTTGAGGCCCGCGAGCGGCTCGCGGCCTTCGCCGAGGCACGCGATCTCGCGCGGCTGTCCTGGCGGGGGCCGGACATGGACGCGCCCGAGCCCGTGGTCCGGCGCCGCGCGGTGCGCGCGGTTTGCGCGGGCGTCGCGGTCGAGCTGCCGCCGGGCGCCTTTCGTCAGGCGAGCGCGGCGGCGATGGCGGCGCTCTGCCGCGCGGTCGCCGCCGGCGCTCGGGATGCGGCGCGAATCGCCGATCTCTACGCCGGATGGGGCCCGTTCGCGCTGACGGTTCTGGACGCCGGCGCGCGTTCGGTCCATGCGGTCGAGCGCGAGCCTACGATGACGCGCGCGCTCGCGCTCGCCGCCGGCCGCGCGGGGCTCGGCGGGCGGGTGAGCGTCGAGGCCCGCGACCTCGACCGCCGCCCGCTCGCGGGCGATGAGCTCGATCGCTTCGACGCGGTGGTTCTCGACCCGCCGCGCGCGGGCGCGCGGGCGCAGACCGAGGCGCTGGCCGAATCACGCCTGCGCCGGGTCGTCTACGTCTCGTGCAACCCGGCGAGCTTCGCCCGCGACGCGCGCCGCCTGGTCGACGGCGGCTTCGCGCTCGCGCGCGTCACGCCGGTCGATCAATTCCTCTGGTCGGCCGAGCTCGAGCTGGTGGGGGTGTTCGTCCGCGAATAGATCGCGCCTACCCGCATTGCGCGCGGTGGCGGAGGAGCTGGTCGGCGAGCACGCAGGCGAGCATGGCCTCGCCCACCGGCACGGCGCGGATGCCGACGCAGGGGTCGTGGCGGCCCTTGGTCGTGATCTCGACCTCGTTGCCTTGGGCGTCGACCGTGCGGCGCGGGGTGCGGATCGAGCTCGTCGGCTTGACCGCGAAGCGGGCGACGATGTCCTGGCCGGTCGAGATGCCGCCGAGGATACCGCCCGCGTGGTTGGAGAGGAAGACGACGCGCCCGTCCTTCATGCGCATCTCGTCGGTGCCGGTCTCGCCGGTCTGGGCGGCGGCGGCGAAGCCCGCGCCGATCTCGACCCCCTTGACGGCGTTGATGCTCATCAGCGCGGCGGCGATCTCGGCGTCGAGCTTGGCGTAGACCGGCGCGCCGAGCCCGGCGGGAACGCCGCTCGCCACCACCTCGACCGCCGCGCCGGCCGAGGACCCCGCCTTGCGCAAGCCGTCGAGATAGCCCTCCCAGGTCTCGACGATCCCCGGATCGGGCGAGAAGAAGGGGTTGCGCGCGGTCTCGTCCCAGTCCCAGCGCGCCCGGTCGATCGCGTGGGGGCCGATCTGGATCACCGCGCCCCGGATGACGACGGCCTCGCCCAGGATCTTGCGCGCGATCGCGCCGGCGGCGACCCGCATGGCGGTCTCGCGGGCGCTCGACCGGCCGCCGCCGCGCGGGTCGCGGTGGCCGTATTTGGCCATGTAGGCGACGTCGGCGTGGCCCGGGCGGAAGCGGTCGGCGATGTCGTCGTAGTCCCTGGAGCGCGCGTCCTGATTGGCGATCACCAGGGCGATGGGCGTGCCCGTGGTCTGGCCCTTGTAAACGCCCGAGACGATCGCCACCCGGTCGGGCTCGCGGCGCTGGGTGGTGAAGCGCGACTGCCCCGGACGGCGGCGGTCGAGCCAGGGCTGGATGTCGTCCTCGCAAAGCGGCAGGCGCGGCGGCGCGCCGTCGACCACGCAGCCGATCTGCGGTCCGTGGCTTTCGCCCCAGGTGGTGACGCGGAAAAGATGGCCGAAGGTGTTATGGGACACGGCCGCCGCCCGGGGGCTAGACGGTCGCGATGTCGGGCGCGTCCACCGATTTCATGCCGACGACGTGATAGCCGCAATCGACGTGGTGGACCTCGCCGGTGACGCCCGACGCGAGATCGCTGAGCAGGTAGAGCGCCGCGCCGCCGACCTCGTCGATGGTGACGTTGCGCTTGAGCGGGGAGTTGTACTCGTTCCACTTGAGGATATAGCGGAAATCGCCGATGCCCGAGGCGGCGAGCGTCTTGATCGGCCCGGCCGAGATCGCGTTGACGCGGATTCCCTCGCCGCCGAGATCGACCGCGAGATAGCGCACGCTCGCTTCGAGCGCCGCCTTGGCGACGCCCATGACGTTGTAGTGCGGCGTCACGCGCTCGGCCCCGAGATAGGTCAGCGTCAGCAGGCTGCCGCCTCGGCGCATCAGCGGAACGGCGCGTTGGCAGGCGGCGGTGAACGAGTAGCACGAGATCGCCAGGGTGCGGGCGAAGTTGTCGGCCGTGGTGTTGAGGTAGCGGCCCTTGAGCTGCTCCTTGTCGGAGTACGCGATCGCGTGAACCAGGAAATCGAGTCCGCCCCAGCGCTCGGAAAGGGTCGCGAAAACTCGGTCCATCGAGGCGTCCTCGGTGACGTCGCAAGGTAGCACGAGGTCGGAGCCGACGCTTTCGGCGAGCGGCAACACGCGTCGCCCGAGCGCGTTGCCCTGATAGGTGAAGGCGAGCTCGGCGCCGTGAGCGGCGACGGTGCGCGCAATTCCCCAGGCGATCGAACGATCATTGGCGACGCCCATGATCAAGCCCTTCTTCCCCGCCAGCAGGGGCGTCGCTTCGCTCATCCCGAACCTCGTTGTCTTTTCCACGCTTTGGCGAACTTGAGAAGTCGCGGCATCCTACACCATCGCCGAAGGGGGTCAAACTTGCGCCGGGCATCGCCTTTCGGCATCGACTCCCGGCTCCGGCATTCGCCCCGGGGATTTCACGATTGCGCCCACCGCTAGGCGGTGGGCGCAAAGACAAAGACGTGTAGCGATTACCCGCCGCCCGTGAAATGCGCGGCGGCGGGCAACCACGCGATGATGGCGGTCGGGCGGTCTAGTTGACGACCGTCCAGCGCCCGTCGGGCTCGCGGCAGGCGGTGCCGCGCACGATCTCGGTCTTGCCGTCGATGGTGACCGTGGTTTCGTAGTCGCGGCAGGGCTGACCCTCGGACGTCTCGTAGGTGCGGGTCGGCGTGAAGGTTCCGGAATTGCCGCTGTCGGGGTTCTTCCAAGCCTTGGTCGCGCCGGTCGGCGCGGCTTCGAGCGACTGCGCCGCCGTCCGCTCGGCATAGAGACGGTCGGCCTTGTCGAGCGAGCGACCGGTCTCGCGGCCGAGGATCGCGCCGAGCAGCACGCCCGCGCCGACGGCGGCGAGCTTGCCTGAACCCGACCCGATCTGGCTGCCGGCGAGGCCGCCCAGCCCGGCGCCGATCAGCGTGCCTGCGGTCTCCTTCTGGCCACCGTCGGTGACGCAGGCGGCGAGCGTGAACGCCGCGGCGAATACGATGGCGATGCGGGTGATCTTCATGGGCAGATTACCTCGAAAAGCTCGATGGAATCGAATCGGGCGAATACGTCGAAACGTACCGCGCAAACGGGTTCGCGCGGCCCCTTCATGGGGTAATATAGGCGTTTCGGGGCCATTGTTACAGGTCCCTGTCGCCGAACCTCCCGCCGATCCACCCGTCGGCTCGTCCGACCGCCCGGCCGGTCACGGGGAAAGACCGGCCTTCCGGCTTGCCGCGCTCGCCTCGGGACGGCACCATACGACGCCTCGCGGCCGGTAACCTTAGCGGCCGGCAACCATAAAGGAGCCTTGATGCGCATTCCCGATACCGACGATCCCATCGCCCTGTTCGCCGAGTGGTACGGCGAGGCGATGGCGTGCGGCCTCAAGAACCCGACGGCGGTCGCGCTCGCGACCGCGGACGCCCGGGGGCGACCGTCGGCGCGCATGGTGCTGCTCAAGGGATTCGACGCGTCGGGCTTCGTCTTCTACACCAACCTCGAAAGCCGCAAGGCGAGCGAATTGATGCGCTCGGACGCCCATGCCGCGCTTTGCTTCTACTGGCCGCCGCTCGATCGTCAGGTCCGCGTGGAGGGTCCGGTTTCCCAGGTGAGCGACGCGGAGGCCGACGCCTATTTCGCGACCCGGGCGCGCCAGTCGCAGATCGGCGCCTGGGCGTCGAAACAGTCGCGACCGCTCGAAAGCCGCTTCGCCCTCGAGAAGCGGGTGGCGCAACTCGGCATCAAATACGCGACCGGGCCGGTGCCGCGTCCGCCGCATTGGTCGGGCTTTCGCGTTCGCCCCGATCGCATCGAGTTCTGGCGCGAGGGCGCGTTCCGCCTGCACGATCGCCTGCGCTTCGAGCGCGCGGGCGAGGGATGGACCCATGAGCGCCTGTATCCGTAACCGCGTCCCGGTCCCGGGCTTTGGCTCGAACGCCGCGCGCGGTCGCGAGGACGCGCGATGATCGACCGTCTGCGCCGCTTGCTGCGCCCCGATCCGGTCGCCGAAAAAGCCGCGCGCGACAACACTCCGGCGCCCGAGGCGGCGCGGCTGATGCGGCTCGCGACCACCGCCTCGGTCGCCGTGGCGGTTGTTCTGATCGCGGTCAAGGCGGCGAGCTGGCTCGCGACCGATTCGGTCAGCATTCTCTCCTCGCTGGTCGATTCGGTGATGGACGCGACCGCCTCGCTGGTCAATTTCTTCGCCGTGCGCCACGCGCTTCAGCCCGCCGACCGCGAGCATCGTTTCGGCCACGGCAAGGCCGAGCCGCTCGCCGGGCTCGGCCAGGCGGCGTTCATCACCGGCTCGGCCGTTTTCCTGTGCATCGAGGCGGTGCGCCGCATGATCCTGCCCCGGCCGGTCGAGAACGCGCCGATGGGCATCGCGGTGATGGTCTTCGCGATCGTGGTGACGGTCGCGCTGGTCGCCTTTCAGCGCTACGTCATCCGCCGCACCGGCTCGACCGCCGTCGGGGCGGATGCGCTGCATTACGAATCGGACGTGCTCGTCAACGCGAGCGTGATCGTCTCGCTGGTACTCGTTTCCTGGTTCGGGTTCACGCTCGCGGACCCGCTATTCGCCTTCGCCATCGCCGTCTATCTCCTGCGCGGCGCCTGGCAGATCGCGCGCCGTTCGCTCGACGTGCTGATGGACCGTGAGTTCTCGGAGGACGACCGGGCGCGGATTCGCGGCATCGTGCTCGCGCATCCCCGGGTGATGGGCATGCACGACCTGCGCACGCGCTGGTCGGGCATCCAGCCCTTCATCCAGCTTCACCTGGAGCTCGACGGCACCATGGCGCTGATCGAGGCCCATGCCATCGCCGACGAGGTCGAGGCCGAGATCCGCGAGGTGTTCTCGGGCGCCGAGGTCATCATCCATCAAGACCCCGCCGGTATCGAGGAACCCCACCATCGGCTTCCGGCCTGATACCGGCGCGCCGATTTATCGGCTCGCCGGGCGTTATGTCCGGCCTTCGATCTCGGCGATCAGCGCATCGGTCGAGAGCACCCGGCCGTAGCCCTTCAGAACGTAGAGCGAGGCGTCGTGTTCGGCCTGGGAATGGGTCGCGCAGGCGTCCTCGACCAGGGTCACGAGATAGCCCAGATCGGCCGCGTCGCGCACCGCGCCCTCGACGCATTGGTCGGTGCAGACGCCGGTGATGATCAGGTCGCGGATTCCCAGGTTTCGGAGCACATAGTCGATGTTGGTGGCGTTGAACACGCTCGACGCGGTCTTGGGGATCACGATCTCGTCGTCGATGGGCGCGATCTCGTCGATCACCTGGGCCTCGTAGGCGCCCTTGGGCACATGCATGTTCGAGAGCTTGTAATCGAGGCTACGGTCGCGGCCGTCGCGGGTCAGGCTCTCGATCACCGTGAACAGAACCTCGACGCCCGCGCCCCGGCACGCGGCTTCGAGGCGTTGCAGGTTGGGGATGACCATTTCCACGACCCGGTCGCGAAAGTAACGGTCGGGGCCGTCGTAGTCGGGCGCGCCCGCCGCCGCCAACTCGCCCACGCCGGGCTTGGCGCACAGGTTCTGCATATCGACGATCAGAAGCCCGGCGCTTTCGCGCGCGATCGCCGGACGATGACGTTTCGACGGATCGCTGCGCAAACTCGTGCCGCCTTCGGCCATACCTTACCCTCCCTCGGACGATGATCGTGGCGGCCTTCCCTACGCCACGCGGTCCCGCATTATGCCTAGCCCGGCGAGCGCCGCAAGCCGGTCTTGCGACGGTTGGAAGCCCGGGGCCGCTGTGCCATCATGCCGCCGCGCGGAAGGGCCGCGCGCGACGAGGGGCGGCGCCGGTGATCGTCGAGGACCAGAGCGAGACCATCGCCTTCCTGTCGGCGCCCGAGAGCCATGGCGCCATCGGTCCCGTGCGCCGCATCGACACCCATATCTCGGCGATCTTTCTCGTCGGCGACCGCGCCTACAAGCTCAAGCGCGCGGTGCGCTTCGATTATCTCGATTTCTCGACCGTCGAACTGCGCCGCCGCGCCTGCGAGGCCGAGCTGCGCGTCAATCGGCGGACCGCGCCCGAAATCTATCTCGGGGTTTGCCCGGTCACGCGCGAGGCCGACGGGCGGCTCGCGCTCGACGGCGCGGGCGCGACGGTCGACTGGCTGGTGGTGATGCGGCGCTTCGACGAGGACGGGCTGCTCGACCGCCTCGCCGCGCGCGGCGCGCTGACGCCCTCGATCATCGAGGCGGCGGCCGACGCGGCGCTGGCGCTTCATCGCGACGCCGCGCCACGCCGCGACAAGGGCGGGCGCGACGGCATGGCCTGGGTGATCGAGGGCAATATCGCGGACCTCGCCGAGCATCGCGGCGCGCCCTTCGACGCGGCGGCCGTCGATGCCTATGCCGCGGCCGCGCGCGCGGCGTTGGAGCGGCTCGGCGCGCGGCTCGATCAACGCCGGCGCGACCGGTTCGTGCGCCATTGCCACGGCGATCTCCACCTCGGCAACATCTGCCTGATCGACGGCCGTCCCGTGCTGTTCGACGCGATCGAGTTCAACGACGACATCGCCTGTTGCGACGTGCTCTACGACTTCGCCTTCCTGGTCATGGACCTGCTGCACAGGGGCTTGCGTCCGCTCGCCAACCTGGCGCTCAACCGCTATCTCGCCATGTCGGGCGATCTCGGCGGGCTGCCGCTTCTCGGCTTGTTTCTGTCGTGCCGGGCGGCGGTGCGCGCCAAGATCGCGGCGACCGTCGCCGAGGGAGCGCAAGGCGCCGACGCCCAACGGTTGGCCGAGGAGGCGCGGCGCTATCTCGACGACGCGCGCGCCGATCTCGAACCCGGGGCGCCCCGGCTGCTCGCCATCGGCGGGCTGTCGGGAAGCGGCAAGTCGACGCTCGCCCGCGCGCTCGCGCCCTTGCTCGGCGCGGGGCCCGGCGCGCTGGTCCTGCGAAGCGACGTCATCCGCAAGCGGCTGTTCGACCGCGCGCCCACCGAGCGGCTGGGAGCGGAAGGCTATACCCCCGAGGTCACGGACAAGGTCTATGCCCGCATCGCCCGATGGGCGGGCGAGGCGCTCGCGGCCGGGCATGTGGTGATCGCGGACGCGGTCTTCGCCCGGCCCGACGAGCGCGCCGCGATCGCCCGGATCGCCGCCGAGGCGGGCGCGCCCTTCCACGGCTTCTGGCTCGAGGCTCCGGCCGAGGCGCTGGCGGCGCGGGTCGGCGCCCGGGTCGGCGACGCCTCGGACGCCGATGCCCGCGTGGTCGCCACCCAGCTTCGCTACGACCTCGGAACGATCGACTGGGAGCGGATCGACGCCGCCCGCCCGCCCGACGAGGTTCGCCGCATGGTCGCCGACCGTCTCGCCGAGGACGGCGTTCCGGTGGTCGCCTGAAGATCCCGAAACCAAAGAGAACTGGCCAGCGGGCCAGATGAGGGTAGAATTGGCGCCCGGCGAGGGCCACATCATGGGCAAGAACGTCAGGAAGGCGTGGATACCATGGACATCAGGAAAATTCTCGTTCCCGTCACCGGCACCGATGGCGGCCGCCCGGGACTCGACGCGGCGTTCCGGATCGCGCGCTTCCTCGACGCGCATGTCGAAGGGCTGCACGCCCGGCGCAATGCCCGCGACGCGCTCGCCTATGTCGGCGAGGGCATGACCGGCGCCATGATCGAGGAGCTCATCGCCACCGCCGAGCAGGAGAGCGCGGCCCTCGCCCAGCGGGCGCGGCGCGACTTCGCCGAAGCCTGCGATGCCGCCGGCTTCGAGCAGACCGAGGCGCGCCGGCGGGACGACAAGCCGACCGCGCATTTGCGCCTCGAGACCGGCCGCGCCGACGAAATCATCTCGCTCGCCGCCCGGGTCGCCGACATGGTGGTGATCGCGCGCCCCGCGGGCGACGACGACATCGCCTTGCGCGCGGTGCTCGAAGCGACCCTGCTCGAAAGCGGGCGGCCGCTTCTGGTCGTGCCGCCCGAGGGGATCGCGACCCTGCCCAGTAACGTCGCGGTGGGCTGGAACGGCAGCGCCGAGGCGGCGCGGGCGGTGGCGCACGCCATGCCGCTTCTCACCCGCGCCGAACGGGTCACGGTGATCGCAGTCGAGGAAGGGGTGAAACCCGGGCCTTCGGCCGAGGATCTGGTCGATTATCTCGCTTGGCACGGCGTCACGGCGACGCTGCACTCGATGCGATCCGAGCATCGTTCGACCGGCGAACTGTTGCTCGCCGACGCCAAGGCGGCGGGGGCCGGGGCGCTGATCATGGGCGCCTACAGCCATTCGCGGCTGCGGCGCATGATCTTCGGCAGCGCCACCGAGCATATGCTGAGCGCGGCCGACATTCCCGTGCTCATGATGAACTGAGCGAGCCCATGCGCCGCGCCATGGCCGGACCGTTGCCCTTCCGATGACCGATCGCGGCGCAAGCCGAACCGCGCCCGCGCCCGAAGTCGCGTCCGAGGCGGCGTTCACCCGGATGGATGCGGGCTTTCTTCTGTTCGACAAGAACGGCCGACTGGCGGCGAGCAACGCCCCGGCGCGCGCGCTTCTCGCGCCGATCACGGGGCCGCTCGAACCCGGGATCGAGCGCGAGGCCGTGATGCGCGCGATCTCGGCGGGCGACCGCGAAGTCGAAATCGGCGACGCGCTCCGACGATGGGAGGTCGCGCTCGCCGACGGCCGGGCGCTGCGCTTTCGCGAAGGCGCGACCGACGACGGCGGCACGGTGGTCATCATCACCGACATCGGCGCGGCGAAGGCGCGCGAGCGACGGCTCATGCGGCTCACCGAGATCGGCATCGCGCTGTCGGCGGAAAAGAACCTCGACCGGCTTCTCGAAACGATCCTGATCGAGGCCAAGGACATCACCGGCGCCGACGGCGGCACGATCTATCTGCGGATCTCGGACGAAACCCCGCCCGGCGCGCCCGGCGAGGCGCGGGTCGATCCCCGCGCCGGCGGCGACCGACGCGCGCGACGCGACGGCTCCCCGGCCAGGGAGCGGCGCAGCGGTGGCGACCGGCGCGCGCGCGGCGACCGGCTCGCCTTCGCGATCTTGCGCAACGACACTCTCGGGCTCGTCCAGGGGGGGACCACCGGCAATCCGGTCGGTTTCGCGCCGCTGCCGCTCTACGATCCCGCGACCGGGCTGCCCAACCGGACGAACGTCGCGACGCTCGCGGCGCTGACCGGCGAGACGGTCAACATCGCCGACGCCTATGCCGACGCGCGGTTCGATTTTTCGGGCACGCGTGCGTTCGACGCCCGGACCGGCTATCGCTCGATCTCGTTCCTCACCATCCCGATGACCAACAAGGCGGGCGACGTGACCGGCGTTCTTCAGCTCGTGAACGCGCGCGACGCCCGGACCGGCGCGGTCGTGCCGTTCGACCCCGATCAGCGGAAGATGGTCGAGGCGCTCGCCTCCCAGGCGGCGGTGGCGCTCGACAATCAGATGCTGCTCGACGGCCAGCGCAGGCTGTTCGACGCCTTCGTCCAGCTCATCGCGACCGCGATCGACGAGAAGTCGCCCTATACGGGCAGCCATTGCGCGCGCGTGCCGGTGCTGACCGAGATGCTCGCCGACGCCGCCTGCCGGGCGAAGAAGGGGCCGTTCCGCGACTTCGATCTCGACGACGATGGGCGCTATGAGCTGCATATCGCCGCCTGGCTGCACGACTGCGGCAAGGTGACGACGCCCGAGCATCTGGTCGACAAGGCGACCAAGCTCGAAGGGATCGTCGATCGGATCGAGCTGATCCGCCTGCGCTTCGAGATCCTGCGCCGCGACGCCGAGATCGCGCATCGCGATGTACTCGCCGCCGCCCGACCCGAGGATCGCGCGGCGATCGAGGCCGCGCATGCGGCGCGGCTCGCGGCGCTCGACCGCGACCTCGACTTCATCGAACGGATCAATCCGGGCGGCGAAACCATGAGCGCCGACGATCAAGCGCGGGTGCGCGCGATCGCCGAGGCGCGCTGGCGCGACGCCCGGGGGCGCGAGCGGCGGCTGATTCCCGAGGACGAGGCGCGTAGCCTGTGCGTCGAGCGCGGCACGCTCACGCCCGAGGAGCGCCAGATCGTGCTCGACCACATCGTGGCGACGATCCGCATGCTCGACCGGCTGCCGTTCCCCAAGGAGCTGCGCCGGGTGCCCGAATACGCCGGCGGCCACCACGAACGCATGGACGGCAGCGGCTTCCCGCGCGGTCTGACGCGCGAACAAATGTCGGTGCCCGCGCGGATGATGGCGATCGCCGATATTTTCGAGGCCCTGACCGCCGAGGACCGGCCCTACAAGCGCGCCAAGAGCCTCAGTGAATCGATGGCGATCATGGCGCGGATGCGGGATAATGGGCATATCGATCCCGACCTGTTCGAATTGTTCGTCGACTCGGGCGTCTATCGCCATTACGCGGAGCGGTTCCTGCGTCCCGAGCAGATCGACGCGGTCGATCATGCCGCGATTCTAGCGCGCGGAACGGCGGGGGGCCGGGGCGAGCGGAACCAAACGACGGCCGAGGCCGAGACAACCGGAAAGGAGCCATGAGCGAGACCCATACCGTTATCCTGACCGGCGCGAGCCGGGGCATCGGCCATGCGACGGCGCGCCGGTTCGGCGAGGCCGGGTGGCGCGTGATCACCTGCTCGCGCGAGGACGTGCCCGCCGAGTGTCTGACCGGCCCCGAGAAGCACCACCACATCGTCGCCGACCTCTCGGACCCGGCGAGCCTCGACGCCTTCGTCCGCGAAGCCAACGACTATCTCGGCGACGACCCGCTGCACGGGCTGGTCAACAACGCGGGCGTCTCGCCCAAGAGCGCGTACAAGGAGCGGCTCGGCTGCCTCAACGGCGATCTCGACCATTGGCGCACGGTGTTCGAGCTCAATTTCTTCGCGCCGCTGATCCTCGCCCGGGGCTTCGCCGCCGCGCTCCACCGAGGACGCGGCGCGGTGGTCAACGTGACCTCGATCGCGGGCCATTCGGTGCATCCCTTCGCCGGCAGCGCGTATTCGACCTCGAAGGCCGCGTTGTCCGCGCTTACCCGCGAGATGGCGGTCGAATTCGCCCATCTCGGCGTGCGCGTCAACGCGGTCGCGCCGGGCGAGATCGAAACCGCGATGCTGTCGCCCGAGACCGAAATGCTGATCCCGCGCATTCCGCTTCACCGGCTCGGCGTGCCGTCCGACGTGGCGGGAGCGATCTATTACCTGTGCTCGGACGATTCGGCCTATGTGACCGCGACCGAGATCATGGTCACGGGCGGCCAGCACGTCTTCTGATTGCGCGGAGCCCGGTTCTCGTCCTTCGACGAGCTCAGAGTGAGGCCCTCATGGTGAGCCCGTCGAACCATGAGGGGCGTGCGATATCGCCCGGTCCGCGCGGTTACTCCATCAGCACCAGGGTGTCGGCCGGGTCCCAGGAGATCCAGAGCTCGTCGCCGATCGCGACGCGCGGGCGCGTCGAGCGGGCCTCGTTGGGCAGGTTGGCGACGATCGTCGTCTTGGTCCCGGCGTCGAAAAAGACGTGACTCTCGTCGCCGTAATAGGCGACCTCGGTGACCCGACCGCGTAGCCGCACGAGATCGGCGCCGGGCTCGTCGCCGCCGATGCGCAGCTTCTCGGGCCGGACCGCGATGCCGATCTCGCCCGAGGCGGCGCCCCGATGGGGCAGCGCGATCCGGCCCAGCCCCTCGGCCTCGACCACCACCCGGTCGCCGTCGGCGCCCGCGACCCGGGCCTCGAACAGGTTCATCTTGCCGATGAAGTCGGCGACGAAACGGCAGTTCGGGAACTCGTAAAGCTCGGCCGGCGGCGCGACCTGGCGCACCTTCCCGGCCTCCATGACCGCGATCCGGTCGGCCATCGACAGCGCCTCGTCCTGGTCGTGGGTGACGATCACGAAGGTGATGCCGACCGACTGCTGAAGGCGCACGAGCTCGAGCCGCATGGCCTCGCGCAACTTGGCGTCGAGCGCCGAGAGCGGCTCGTCCAGGAGCAGCACGCGCGGGCGCTTGACCAGCGCGCGGGCGAGCGCCACGCGCTGCTTCTGCCCGCCCGAGAGCTGGTCGGGCATGCGCTCGGCGAGGCCGTCGAGCTGGACCAGCGAGAGCGCCTCGGCGACCCGCGCGTCGATCTCCTCGCGCGCCACCCCGGTCACCTTGAGCCCGTAGCCCACGTTGCGCGCGACCGTGAGATGCGGGAACACGGCGTAGGACTGAAACACCATGTTGACCGGTCGGCGGTTGGGATCGACGCCGGTCATGTCCTCGCCGTCGATGACGGCCGCGCCCGCGCTCGGATGCTCGAAGCCCGCGATCATGCGCAGAAGCGTCGTCTTGCCGCAGCCCGACGGGCCGAGCAGCGCGAAAAACTCGCCCTCGGCGATGTCGAGAGAAACGTCGTCGACCGCCACCACGCTTGAGCCGAAGCGCTTGGTGATCCCGCGCAAGGAGACGATCGCGGGAGATGTCGTGGAATCGCTCATGCGCGGGGCCTCCGGCCCATGCGGGACTGGATCACCATGGCGGTGACGGTCAGCGTCAGCGTGATGACGATCAGCACCGTCGAGGCGGCGTTGACCTCGGGCGTGACCGAGAAGCGGACCATCGAATAGATCTTGATCGGGAAGGTGGTCGAGCCCGGTCCCGAGGTGAAGAAGGTGATCACGAAGTCGTCGAGCGACAGCGTGAACGCGAGCAGCGCGCCGGCCACGATCCCGGGCACCATGTAGGGGAAGGTCACGTTCCAGAAGGTCTGCCATTCGGTCGCGCCGAGGTCGCGCGAGGCCTCCTCGAGCGCGTGGTCGAAGCCCGCCATGCGCGCCCGCGCGACCACCGCGACGAAGGGAATCGAAAAGGCGATATGGCTGACCGTGATGGTGAACAGCCCGAGCGGCATGTCGATCCGGGCGAAGAAGGCGAGCATGGCGACGCCCATGCTGACCTCGGGAATCATGATCGGCAGATGCACCCAGCCCTCGAACGGTCCCTTGCCGGGAAAGCGGTAGCGGTAAAGCGCGAGCCCGAGCGCCGTGCCGAGAACGGTCGAGACCAGCGTCGAGGTGGTCGCGATGATCATGCTATGCCCGAAGGCCTCGTGGAGCGCCGTGTTGTTGAACGCCTTGACGTAGTATTTGAGCGTGAAGCCCTGCCAGGTGATGTTCCGCTTGCTGTCGTTGAAGCTGAAGGCGATCAGCGAGACGATCGGAAAGTAGAGGAACGCGAAATTGGCGAGGAGCACGATCTGAAGCCAGCGCCGTCGCGTGTATTCGAGCGGTCCCGCCCGGTCGCGCCGTCGCCGTCGTTGGGCGCGGGGAAGGGCCGGGGCCTTCGTCGCGGTCGCGGTCATGCTAGTAGCTCAGGCCCTTCGATCGCTGGGCGACCGCGGCGCGGACCCAAAGCGCGATGAAGGTGGCGTAGAGCAGAAGGAACGAGAGCGCCGAGCCGAACGGCCAGTCGCGCGCCGCCCCGTACTGGCGCGCGATCAGGTTGCCGATCATCAGGCTGCTGGTTCCGCCGAGCAGGTCGGGGGTGAGGAAGTTGCCCATCGACATGATGAACACGAGAAGCACTCCCGAAACCAGCCCCGGCATCACCAGCGGCAAGGTGATCGCGACCAGGGTGCGCCAATGGCCGGCGCCGAGATCGAGGCTCGCCTCGAGATAGCTGCGGTCGAGCTTCTCGAGGGTGGCATACAGCGGCAAGACCAGGAACGGCAGATGCACGTAAACCAGCCCGATCACCACCGCGTATTGGTTGTAAAGCAGCTCGAGCGGTTGAAACGGGCCGATCAGGTCGCCGAGCCCGACGGCCGCCGCGATCCCGGCGAGCCCGTCGTGCAGCCATTCGAGCCCGAAGTTGAGAAACCCCCTGGTTCTGAGCACCGCGATCCAGGCGTAGGTCCGGATCAACAGGTTGGTCCAGAACGGCAGAATGACGAGCAGCAGCAGCGGGTTCTTGAGACTCTTGGGCGCGAACGCGATGCCCATCGCGAGCGGAAAGCCCATGATCACGCAGATCACCGTGGTCACGAGGGCGATCCACAGCGACTTCAGGATGATTTCGAGATAGAGCCAGTCGAGCGCGCGGGCGTAGTTCTCGAAGGTGAACGCGAGAATGGTCTGACCCTGCGGCCCCTTGAGGCCGAAGCTGTAGACCCAGACGATCGCCAGCGGCAGCGTGAAGAACACCACCAGCCAGACGGAGGGGGGGCCGATCAGGACGGCGAACGCCGCCTTGCTCCGGCGCCAGTCCAGCATGCCCGGCCCGCCCCGCCTCGAAAACGCCCGGTCGCGCGGTCCGCGCCTAGGCCGCCTGAATCGCCGTCCAGGCCTCGTCGTACAGCCTGAGCGCGTCGCCGATGTCGATCAGCGCCTTCGACTTCTTCACGATCGCGTCGGGAAGATAGACCGCCGGATTGACGAGGTCCGCCTTGTCCACGTACCGGCGCGCGGCGAGGTTGGTGGTCGCGTAGTGGATCGTGTTGGCGATCTCGGCATTGACCTTGGCGTCGATCACGTGGTCGAGGAACTTGTAGGCGTTGTCGATGTTGGGCGCGCCCTTGGGGATGCACATGCCGTCGATCCACAGGATGCTGCCCTCGTCGGGCACCGCGTAGGCGAGGTCCTTGTCCTCTTCCATGACCTTGAGGATGTCGCCGTTCCACTCCATGACGATATCGACGTCGCCCGAGATCAGCATGTCCTGGCCCGAATCGGGGACGAACGCCTTGAGGTTCTTCTTCTGGCGGATCAGAAGGTCGCGCGCCTCGGCGATCTCCTTGGGATCCGTGGTGTTGGGCGAGTGACCGAGATACATCAGCACCAGCCCGAGCACGAAGCGAGAATCGGCGAGCAGGGCGATACGGCCCGCGTATTTGTCGCTGTCGAACAGATCCTTCCAGCTCCTGGGCGTCTCGACCTTGGACTTGCGGTAGCCGATGCCGACACTGCCCCAGAAATAGGGGACGTTGTGCTTGGCGCCCGGATCGAACGCCGGATTGCGGAAGTTGGGATCGATGTTATCCCAGTTCTTGAGCCGCGAATGGTCGATCTCCTCGAGCATGTCGGCGGCGATCATGGTCTCGATCATGTAGTCGCTCGGGAAGATCACGTCGTAGCCCGGGTTCCCTTCCTTGAACTTGGCGAACATCTCCTCGAGATTGGCGTAAAGGTCGTACTGGACCTTGAGCCCGGTCTTCGCCTTGAAGGTGTCGAGGGTGGTCTCGCCGATATAGGTGTCCCAGTTGTAGATATTGACCTGGTTGCTGGCGCCCCAGCCCATGCGCGGCATCGCGGCGACGGAAATTCCGGCGGCGGCCGCGCCCTTCAGAAAGCGGCGGCGCGAAAGCGATGAAAGCGGAAATCGGGTCATGGTTCGTCTCCCTTTGTCCCCTGTTGTCTTGGTCCCTGTTGATTGCAGTCCCTGTTACACGCGGCCCCTGGTCGCCCGGTCCCTGTTCCGGGCCGCTTTCTCCGGAGCCTGACGGGGCGCCGAATCTAGCGTAGGCGCGCGCGTCGCGCCAAGTCGAAGATCGATTTTTCCGCTCCGATCTCAGCCCTTCCACAACCCTTCGCGGGCGAGGTCGTCCATGGTCGCCTCGATTCCGGCGCGCAGGATGGCGACGGTTTCGTCGACCTGGGCGCGGGTCATCACCAGGGGAGGCGACAGAACGTTGAGATGCCCAAGCGGGCGCACGATCAGGCCGCGCTTCTGGCAATGGTCGGCGATCCGGTTGCCGATGCCGACCTCGGGTTCGAACAGCGCCTTGGTTTTCTTGTCGGCGACGTTCTCGACGCACATCATGAAATGGCTGCCGCGCACGTCGCCCACGATCGGCAGGTCGAGAAGCGTGGCGAGCCGCTCCTCGAAATAGCGCCCGACCTTGCGGACATGGCCGCAGATATCCTCGCGCTCCATGATCTCGATGTTCTTGAGGCCGGCGGCGCAGCACACCGGATGGCCCGAGTAGGTGAAGCCATGGGTGAACAACGCGCCCTTGGCCTGCGGCACGCTGATGACCTCGTAGATCGCGTCCGAGATCAGGGTCGCCGCCAGCGGCAGATAGCCCGAGGTCAGCCCCTTGGCGCTGGTGATGATGTCGGGAACGATGTCGAACACCGGCTCGGAGGCGAAGAAATGGCCGAGCCGGCCGAAGCCCGTCACCACCTCGTCCGAAATATAGAACACGTCGTACTTGCGGCAGACCTCGAGGGTGCGCGCGTGATAGCCGGGCGGCGGCACGATCACGCCGCCCGCGCCCATGATCGGCTCGGCGATGAAGGCGGCGACGTTCTCGGGGCCGAGTTCGAGGATCTTGTCCTCCAGCTCGGCCACCTTGGCGTCGCAGAACGCCTCGACGCTCATGCCGTCGGGGCGGCGGTAGACATAGGGCGCCGGAATATGCGCGACGAGGTGATCGGCGACGTCGAAGCCGAGCCGGTCGGCCATGATGCCGGTCAGCGCCGCGGCGAGATAGGTCGAGCCGTGATAGGCGTCGATCCGCGAGATGATCTTTTTCTTGGTCTTCTTGCCCAGGCGGTTGAAATAGAAGTGGATCAGGCGAACGGCGGTATCATTCGCCATCGACCCGCCCGAGCCGTAGAAGACATGGTTGAGCGGCGCGGGCGCGATCTCGGCGAGCTTGGCGGCGAGCTCGGCGCCGGGCGGCGTCGTGAGATGCGAGAAGGTCGAGTAGTAACAAAGCCGGCGCGCTTGCTCGGCGATCGCCTGCGCCATCTCGTCGCTACCGTAGCCGATGTTGACGCACCAAAGGCCGCCGATGCCGTCGATGTAGCGCTCGCCCTCGGAATCGAAGACGTAGACCCCCTCGGATTCGACCATCACGTCCGAGCCCGTCTCCTTGAAGGTGGAGAAGTCGGTCCAGGGGTGGATGAAGTGTTCGCGATCCTTGCGGCGCAGTTCCTCGGTGTCGTACGAGAGGTTCGAGCGCGGCATGATTTCCTCCCGATATATGGAACTTTCTTTCGATATTCGGAATTTTCATGTTGACGGCAATTCGCCCCCATTGCAAGCTTTTAATGGGGCTATTCTAATCGATCGATCCGGGGCGCGCCGTGGGAGGCGAGGGGATGCTGAGCGAGCGGGAAATCGCGAAATTTCATGCGGACGGCTTCGTCGTCGCGCGAAGCGCCGTCGATGCCACGGCGTTGGCGGGGCTCAAGAAAACCCTCGCCGACTGGGTCGAGGAGAGCCGCGAGCGGACCGAAAACTACGGCGAGACCCAGGACGGGCGCCCACGCTTCGACCTCGAAGCCGGGCACAGCGCCGAGGTGCCCAGGCTGCGCCGGGTCAACAACCCGGCCGAGGTCTCGGACGCCTATCGCGCCGTCACCCTCGACGGGCCGGTCGTCGACATGGTCGCCCAACTGATCGGCCCGGACGTCAAGTTTCACCACTCCAAGATCAATCTCAAGCTCCCCGGCACGGCGACCCGGGTAGGCTATCACCAGGATTTCTCCTACACGCCCCACACCAACGACGATCTGGTCACCGCGCTGATCATGCTCGACGACACGACGCTCGAGAACGGCTGCTTGATGATCGTTCCCGGCTCGCACCGCGAGGGGCAGGTGAGCCTGTGGCGGGGCGAGACCTTCGTCGGCGAAACGCCGCCCGAGTTGACCGCCGACTGCGAGGCCCGCGCGGAGGCGATCACCGGGCAGGCGGGCGACGTATGCCTGATGCACACTTCGGCGCTTCACGGTTCGGCGTCCAACGGCTCGGACCGGCCGAGGGGCATCTATATCGCGGTCTACGCGGCGGCCGACGCGGTGGCGTTGTGCCCGTCGCCGCTGCCCAACCGCTTCGAGGGTCGGATCCTGCGCGGCAAGCCGAGCCGGGTCGCGCGGCTCGTACCCGGCCGGGTCGAGCTGCCCGCGTCCTACGACAACGCATCCTTCTTCGAGGTTCAGGGCCAGCGCTCGGCGGGCGCGGAGCGTTAGG
>CAZHDF010000041.1:0-23012 GCA_964531525.1 uncultured Alphaproteobacteria bacterium
CCGGGCGCGCGAGGGGGGTTGCAATGAACCGGCGTATCGGTTTATTAGCGGGGTGACGCCGCGCCCCTCGGGGCCGACGGGAATGGGCGCTTAGCTCAGCGGGAGAGCACTACGTTGACATCGTAGGGGTCGCTGGTTCAATCCCAGCAGCGCCCACCATTCCCCTCCGTTCGGCCCATCGAGCGAGAGAGTGGGGGCCGGTCCGAACGCACCGGATTTCACCTTAGTCGAAATCGTCGTCCGATTCGTCCTCGGCCGCGATGCTGTTCGCCATTTCGGCCACCGCGCTCGCGGTTTCCTCGTCCATCGCAACTCCCGCCATCATCGCGACTTGACCCACGATCTCGGGCGTGACCGTCTTATTGGCGACGGCGGCAAGCTCCGCCGCCGCGGCTTCCAGATCGTTGGCGGCAAGCGCGTCCCGAAAGGCCGCGATCCGGCCGACCGCCGAATTGTGGGCCGCGTTCGGTGTTCCGTTGACGAGCGCGTGGGTCGCATTCAACCGGCCGAGCGCCGAGGCGGAGATGTCCGTCCGGCTCCTTAAGCCTCCCGACATCTCGGCGTTCTTGCCTTGCCCGAAGCCCTCGCCGGCGCCGGCCGCGGCGTGACCGCCCATCCCGCCGTGTCCGTTGCCGCCGCCATTCCCGCCGCCGCCGCCACCACCGCTGCGCGCGAACGCGGCGTGATCGTCGAAACCGAGCGCCGACCAATCAATGCCGATGGGCATCGCGGCGATTGCCGCGGCAAACGCGGCGGTCACGGCCAAACGGCCAAGGCGAAGCGGAAACTTAGCCATGGGATCGGTTCTCCTTTCTTCTTCATTCGTTTGTCGGAGCCCGCACGGGCTCCCTGCAATCCAGGGATACGAAATTTTCCGGCGGTTCGCCGCGAAAACCCGTTCGGTCGCGGCCATCGCCGACGGTCGGATATCCTCGCCCCGGGGACGCCGCGACGAAGACCAGGCTTTCGTCGCGGCGTCCTCGATGGGGAGAGGCGGCGTCCTTCTCGACGAACCTACGCTAGATATAGAATCCGACGATGATGAGGACGCTCAGAACCAGCGCCCCGACGACGGTCGTGATGAGGCTATCGGCGCTCATCTCCCGTCCGTCTCCGGACTTCGCCAGGGCGAACCCGAGGATGACGAACAGCAGGATATCGAAAATGCCGTGGGTCACCCAGTGGTGCCCCGTCGCCGCCTTCATCCAGGCGAGAACGGTGTCCTCGTTCGTCTCCTTTAGGATCACGAGCAGCGAGCTGATCACGCTCGTGATGGCGAAGGACAGGCCGAAGGACCTGGTGTAGCCGCCGACCATGTCTTGCGCGCCGGTCTCGGCATGGCCGGACTCGGTCGCATGATGGGAAGTCGTGCTCATTTTCCTATCTCCTTCTGTCGGCCCTTAGACCTGCTGGGCGAGCAGGGCGACCTTGGCGCCCATGCTGATGACGGCGCCCGCGCCCTCCAGGCCGAGGCCCATCAGGACCACGAGTCCCGAAACCCACATGACCAGCTTTCGCGCGCCCCGGTTGGCCGCCAGATTGGTGACCGCCGCGATGGGCAGATAGGAGGCGAGCAGCAGCAGAATGAAGAAGGCATGCTCCTTCGTCTCCATGAAGAAGGAATGCGCGAACGGCCAGGGACCGGCCTTGATGAGCGCCTTGTCGGCGCCGTAGAACACCACGTACCAGTAGCCGGCCACCAGGTAGGTAAGCCACATCAGGACCGCGACGGTCAGGGTGGCGGTTCGAATCCGGCCTTGGTTGGAGTCTCGTGCGTTCAGGGCTTCGACGAAAACCCAAACCGACGCGAGGATTGCCAACACGCCGAACGTCGGATGCAGCATCAGAATCAGTTCTTTCGACATCTTGTGCTCCTTTGTCCGTGTCGAACGGCCGGCAAGGCATTCAATGCCACGGCGGCCATTCCGGCACCCGCGACGATGATTGCGCCACAGCTTTGGGGAATGCGGCGCACCATATTTTTTTGTAATTCTATTACAATTAGTTGAATGACGATCAATGAATTGACTTTTGCGATGCGGGAAGTCTCTACCTCGCCTCGGGTCGATACCATGACCTGGATCAATAATTGGAGCGGCGCGGAA
This sequence comes from uncultured Alphaproteobacteria bacterium, assembly GCA_964531525.1. GTDB lineage: Bacteria > Pseudomonadota > Alphaproteobacteria > JAAXGF01 > JAAXGF01 > CAYYWV01. The sequence goes on from CAZHDF010000041.1 coordinate 2,106, forward strand.
AATCCGGGGCGCTTATCGAGACAGGATATCGGACGGAAATGCCCCCGCGCTCGCGCGCGCTCAGACGAACCAGTAACGGCCGCCGATCGCGCCGCGCCAAGTCCAGAGCGCGAGCAGCGGCTGCTCGCCGGTGATCATGGCGTGGGGCTCTTTCGCGCGGTGATGGCGGATTTCTCCCGGCGGCACGGTGGCGAACGGATCGTCGCTCCCGTTCCACCCCCGTTGCCATCGCGCGGTGCCGGCGAGCACCAGGTAGAGTTCCTCGGCGTCGTGGGCGTGGGACGGGTAATCGACCCCCGGCGCCTGGATATAGAGCCCGACCCGCAGGTCCGGCGCGACCACGGCGCCCTCGGGCCCGACGATCTCCACATAGGCGAGCTGTTCGCGGAGCGCGTCGTCGAAGCCCTCTCGCCCCATCATTTTCCAGGCGAGATACGGCCGCGCCGCCGCGACCGCGTCGATCAGCGGTCGGGTCGCGGCGGTGCCGAGGGCGAGCGCCGCGTCGAGGTGCGCGCAGGCCGGCGCAAGCGTCGGCGGGCAATCGCGCGACGCCTCGGGCAGGGCGGCGATCGCCGCGCCGATCTCGCGCGGCCCCGGCTCGTCGCGCGCGCTCAGCGCCTCGGCCGCGCGGGCGAGAACCGCGTCGATCGCCCCCCGGGCCTGGGTCATCCGTGCCTCGTCTTTCTCGCGAACGGTCGGGAAAGTTTATCATACCGGCGTGGTTGTGTCGGGCCGTGGCCTCCTGTACCAACGGGAACGGGAGCGGGCGAGGATACGGAGAAGGCGATGCGGCTGATCATCAGAGGCAAGAAGGCGGACGAGCGGCCGGCGGCGATCGAGCGCTGGCTCGAGACCGACTGGACGATCGACGTTTGGGACCCGGCCGACACCTCGCCCGAGCTCGCCCGCGCGCTCGCCGAGGCCGATGCGATGATCGCCATGCGCTTCACCGCCGATACCCCGCCCACGCCGCGCCTGCGGCTTCTCCAGCTTCCGGGGGCGGGCTTCGATCAGATCGACTTCGCCGCGGTACCGCCCGGCTGCGCCGTCTGCAACGTGTTCGAGCACGAGATCGGGATCGCCGAATATATCTGCGTGGCGATGCTCGAATGGGTCACGGGCTTCGCGCGCATGGACGCCAACCTGCGGCGCGGCGACTGGCGCGACAGCCTGTTCGTCGACGGCCCGGTGCATGGCGAGCTCTTCGGGCGCACCGTCGGGATCGTCGGCTACGGCCATATCGGGCGCGAGACGGCGCGTCGCGCGCGCGCCTTCGGCATGCGCGTGATCGCCGCGACCCGCACGCCCCGCGACGACGATCTCGTCGACGAGATCATGGGGCTCGACCGGTTGAACGATCTGCTCGCGGCGTCCGATTTCGTCGTTCTCGCCGTGCCGCTGGTACCCGCGACGCGCGGTCTGATCGGCGTCGCCGAGCTCGCGGCCATGAAGGACGGCGGCGTTCTCGTCAACGTCGCGCGCGGCGCGGTGGTCGACGAGGACGCGCTCTACGCCGCGCTCCGCGAGCGCAGGATCGGCGGCGCGGTGATCGACGTTTGGTATCGCTATCCCGAACGTCCGGGCGATCCGGTGATGCCCTCGCGCCACCCGTTCCAGGAACTCGACAACGTCTATATGACGCCCCATGCCTCGGGCTGGACCGACGGGCTGATCGCGCGCCGCGCCAAGGTCATCGCCGCCAACCTCGACCGCTTCGCCCGCGGCGAGCCGCTCCTGAACCTGCTGGAGCGGCCTTAGGCTTTTTCGAGTGCCGCCGTCGCCTCGGCGGCGATCACCTCGGCGATCCCGGGCAAGGCGCCGACCGGGCCGAGATAGGCGGCGCGGTCGCCGAAGCGCGCGAGGCGTTCCGGAATGTCGCGCGCGCCATGCGCTCCTTGGTCGGCGAACAGCCCGACCGCCAGCGCGCGCGGCGCCTTGAGGCCGGCGATTGCGACATCGACCTCGGGCGGCCCCTGGAGAAAGGCGGCGGCGACCGGGGCGAACGTCCCCCGGGCGGCGAGCGCGCCGGCGAGTCCGCGCGCGGCGATCCCCGATTCGGTATGACGGCGACTGCCGTGGCCGACCAGCACGAGCGCCGTCCCGTTCGCCGCCCAGTCGCGCGCGCGGCGGCCTTCTCGGGCCAGCGCCTCGATCAACGGGGGAAGCCGGGAGCTTAGGCCGAGCGGGGGCGCGAGCACCAAGCGCGGATCGCCGATCTCGTCGAGCGCCCGGCGCAGCGCGCGCGCGGTATGCCCGTCGGCCATCAACAAGGGCACGAGGACGACGCGCGGCGCATCGAGGCCCGCGAGCGTCTCGGCCAGCCCCGGCGCGCCGTGGACGCAGCAGGCGGCGACGGCGGCGAAGCGACCGCGCGCACCGATCGCTCGGGCCAACGCCTGGGCGGTCTCGCTGCCGCCGTCCGCGCCGTGGGCGCAGATCACCAGCGCCGCGTCGTTCGCCTCGCCATGGGTTCCGCCGCGCGCCATGTCAGTGGCTGGTGCCGGCGGAGCGGGTGATCTTGTTGTAGACGTTGTACTTGCCCGACGGCTTGCGCATGGGGATGCGCTTGACCTCCTTGAGGGTCTCGGCGTCGTAGACGACGATCGCGCCGTCCATGTCCCAGATGCTGACCAGGGCGTAGCGCCCGTCGCGCGTGAACTCGACATGGGCCGAGGTCTTGCCGGGCGCGGGGCGCAGGGTCTTGACGATCTCCAGGGTCTCCTTGTCGATCACCTGCATGGCGTCGCGGTTGGGGCCGAAGAACACCCCGGCCCAGGCGTAACGGCTGTTCTCGTGACTACGCAGGAAGAAGCCGGGCCCCAGCGTGCGGATCGTCTTGATGATTTTCCAATCGGTCATGTCGATCACGCTGATCGCGCCCTCGCGCAGATTGGGCGTCGCCAGCACGCGGCGGCCGTCGCGGATCCATGTGATGCCGGCCCCGAGATGCGGCAGCCCCGGGATGGGCACGCGCGCGATCTCGCGGCGCACGTCGAGGTTCACGACCACCGCGCCGCCCTCCTTGCGCGCCGAGCCGAACACCAGCCGGTAGTCGGGGCTGAAGAAGAAGTCCTCGAGCGGGCGGTCGAGGTCGATCCGCCGGATCGCGAAGCGTTCCGCGGCGGCGGCCTCGACCATGCCTTCCTCGTAGGAGTGGGCGAACGAGGCGAAGCCCGCGGGCGGGTTCTCGCCGTAGTAGATCTCCCACATCTCGGGCAGATCCTTGAGCGCGACCACGAAGCTGTTGCGCGGCGCGGCCTGGTAGACCGCGCTCACCCGCGAGGCGCGCTTGCCCGCGCGGTCGGTCGCCGGGATGACGCGCAAAAGCGAAAGGTCGCGCGCGTCCAAAAGCGCCAGGGTCTTCGGCAGGTAGTTGGCGACCGCGACCACGCGTCCGTCGGCCGAGATCGCCAGGTTGCGGGCGTTGATCCCGACCCGCGTCTCGGCCACCGTTTGCAGGCCCCAGAGATCGACCTTGCTGACCCAGCCGTCGCGCGAGACCAAGTAGACGAAACGCCCGTCGGGCGAGAACTTCGGCCCGCCGTGGACCGCATAATGGGTCGGCAGGCGGGCGAGCGGGACGAAGCGGTCGCCGTCGAGAATGGTGATGTGGTGATCGCCCGCCTCGACGACCACGAACAGATTCAGCGGGTCGGCATCGAAAATCGGCTTGGCGGGCCAGCGTTCGGGCGGCACCAGGATCTTGCGCGAGGCTTCGATCTCGCCCGCCCCCCAGCGCGGCGGCGTCGCCGGCGGGGTAAAGACATAGGCGACTAGGGCGTCGATCTCGTCCTTGGCGAGGATCGCGCCGAAGGCCGGCATCTGGGTCGCGGCGCGCCCCTCGGCGATCACGCGCCGGGCCTTCTTGGGGCGCAGCCGGCCGAGGTTCTCGGGGAACAAGGCGGGACCGGTGCCGCCCAGCCGGTCGGCGCCGTGGCATTCGGCGCAATAGGTCTTGAACAGCTTGGGCGCGTCGGCGGCCCGGGCGACGGGCGCGAATGCGACCGCGAGCGCGAGGAGCGCGCCGGCGCAGGCGAGCCTAGACCACCGAGGCACGGGGCGTCTCCGGCAGGAGTCCGATCTCGGCGTCGGTCAGGTAGCAGGCCGGGTCCTCGGCCCAGGGGTCGTCGTAGACGCGCAGCGCGCGCACCCGCGTGTTGCCGCCGCAGATGTCGAAGTACGCGCAGTCGCCGCAGCGCCCGCCGATCTTGCGCGGCCGCGCCTTGAGCCCCGCCATGATGGGGTCGGACAGGTCGTTCCAGATTTCCGAGAACGGGCGCTCGCGGACGTTGCCGAGCGCATGGTGCCACCACATGGTGTCGGGATGCACCTCGCCCAGATTGTCGATGTTGGCGACGCCGACGCCCGAGGCGTTGCCGCCCCAGGCCGCGAGAAGGGCGCGCAGATGCGCCTCGCGCTCGGGGAACCGGCGGCGGGTCCAATGCAGGAGATAGACGCCGTCGGCGTCGTTGTTGCCGGTGACGAACGCGCGGCTTCCCCCGGCGCGCAGGTCCTCCAGGCAGCGCTCGAACAGAATGTCCATGGACTGGCGCGTGGTCGCGTGGCGCGCGTCGTCGGCGCGATAGCGGTTGCCGCGCCCGGCGTAGACCAGATGCGAGAGGTAGAACTTGTCGATCCGCTCCGCCTCGACGAGGTCGAGCAGCGCGACCAGCGAATCGACGTTGCGCTCGGTCATGGTGAAGCGGACCCCCACCTTGACGCCGAGATCGCGGCAGCGCCGGAGCCCGGCGAGCGCCTCGTCGTAAGCGCCTTCCTTGCGGCGGAAGCGGTCGTGGACCGCGCCGATCCCGTCGAGGCTGATGCCGAGATAGTCGTAGCCCTGCGCGGCGATCTTCCGGGCGCAGGCTTCGTCGATCAGGGTGCCGTTGGTCGAGAGCGCGACGAAGAAACCCATCTCCTTGGCGCGCGCCGAAATCTCGAAGATGTCGGGGCGCAGCAGCGGCTCGCCGCCCGAGAGGATCAGCGCCGGCACGCCGAAGGCCTTGAGGTCGTCCATCACGGCGAAGACCTCGGCGGTCGAAAGCTCGCCCGGAAAATCGGTGTCGGCGGACAGCGAGTAGCAGTGCCGGCAGTTGAGGTTGCAGCGCCGCACCAGGTTCCAGATCACGACCGGGCCGCGCGGGCGTGCGATACGCGGCGGCTCGGTCGACGGCGCGACGATCTCGCGCATGAAATGGCTCAGCCGAAACATGGCGCGTTTCCTTTCGCTTCAAGGCCCGAATCTCAGGCCCGTCTTCTTGAGCACGCGGCTCGAATAAAGCAGATCGCGGCCCCGCAGGGCGTCGCCGATCAGATCGGCGATCTCGGCGAGTTTGGCCTCGACCTCCGCGCGCCCGCGGCCGTGGACCATGGCGAACAGATTATAGGGCCAAAGCGGCGGCCGGCGGGGCCGGGCGTAGCAATGGCTGACGAAGGGCAGCGCGCCGACGCGCCGGCCGATCTCGTCGAGCCGCGCGTCCTCCACGTCCCAGACCGACATGCCGTTGGCACGATAGCCGAGCGCGTAGTGATTGGGCACCGCCGCGATGCGCCGGATCACGCCGCGCGCGCGCAACCGCTCGATCCGCGCCAGGGCCTCCTCGGCCGGGATGCCCACCGCCTCGGCCACCGCGCGGTAGGGCTCGCGCACCAGCGGCAGGCCCGCCTGCATGGCGCGCAGCAGCGCCCGGTCGGTGGCGTCGATCACGCGCGCCGCGCGCGGCGTCTCGGCGGCGACGGTCATGCCTCGAGCCTCAGCGACAGGCAATATTCGCGCTCCTTGGGCAGGTCGAGCACTGCAAGCCCGGTCTCGGCCTCGATCTCGCCCAGCACCTCGGCGACCCGCTCGGGCGTTTCGGCGGCGACCACGAACCACATGTTGAGCGCGTGCTCGCGGGCGTAGTTATGGGCGATCTCGGGGCGCGCGCCCAATTGCGCCGCGACCGCGTCGAAGCGCTCCTCGGGCACCTTCATCGCGGCAAGCGTGACCGCGCCGCCGAGGCGCTCGGCATCGATCAGGGGGCCGAAGCGCGACAGCACGCCGCGCGCGACCAGGCTTTCTATGCGCGCGATCAGCGCGTCCTCGTCGATGCCGATCTCGGCCGCCGCGCGGGCGAAGGGGCGCGGCTCGACCGCGATGCCGTCCTGAAGGGCGTTCACGATCCGGCGGTCGAGCGCATCGAGCGTCGCGGCCATCACATCGCCTCCGGTTGCGCCGGGACGGGGACGTCGTAGCGCGCGCCGGTCTGCTTGTAGCGCTTGCGCGTGAACAACACCGCGCGCGGCCGGCCCGCGATTCCCGCCTCGGCCTCGACGCGCGCGATCGCGTCGAGCACCTCGTCGCGCGCGCGGGCGTGGATCATGACGTAGAGATTGTAGGGCCAGCCCTCGGCGCGCGACCGGCGGTAGGCGAGCGTCACCCCGGGCGCGCGGGCAAGCCGGCGGCCGGCGTCGGGCGCGAGCGCGTCGGGCACGTCCCAGGCGACCATCGCGGTCGCGCGGAACCCCAGCTCGCGATGGCGGACGACCAGGCCGAAGCGCTTGACGACGCCGGTCTCGACCAGCCCGGACAACCGCTCGATCGCCTCGTCCTCGCTCATCTCCGCCCGGCGCGCGATTTCGGCGAAGGGCCGGGGCACGCGCGGCAGTCCGGGCGCGAGCGCGGCGATCAGGCGGCGGTCGGGGTCGGCGGCGGTCATGGCAGCGCGAACCCGAGGTCGATGTGATAGGCCTCGACCAGCGGCAGCACGAGGACCGGAAGGCCACTCCGCGCCTCGATGTCGTCGAGGACCGCGCGCACCGTCTCCTCGTCGGCCCCGGCGACGACGAACCACAGGTTCACGTCATGCGCCCGGGCGTAGTTGTGGTTGACCGCCGGGTAGCCGCTGACCATTTCGGCCACCGCGTCGAGCCGCGCCTCCGGCACCTTCATGGCGCAGAGCGTGCTCCAGCCCATGCGGTGGGGCGCGACCACCGCGCCCAGGCGGTCGATCGCGCCCTTCTCGACGAGGCGGTCGATCGCGGCGATGACCGCGTCCTCCTCGACGCCGAGGCGGCGGGCGGCCTCGGCATAGGGGCGGGGCGCGATGGGAAAGCCGTGCTGGAACGCGTCGATCAGGCGGCGCTCGAGCGCGTCCAGCGCGAGGATTCGCGCCTCCTCGCCCTCGGCGGGGGTCTCGGTCGGGGCGGCGGGCGCGCTCACAGCCCGATCCGGTGCGCTCGGGCGGCGAGGAAAATGCCGCTCGGCTTCGCCGCCGCGATGGTCGCGATCGGCTTGTGACTGCGGGCGTCGTAGACCGTCACCCGATCGGCGTCGCGCGCCGAGACCCAGGCCTGATCGCCGCGCGGCGTGAACTCGATATGCAGAACCGCCTTGCCGGGCTTGAGGGTGTCGATGATCTTCAGGGTCTCGGTGTCGATGATCTGCACCGTATCGTTGAGCGGGAAGGCGAAATTGACCCAGACCTCGCGCCCGTCGGGCCGCGCGACCGCGAACACCGGCTGGCCGTGGACCGGAATGCGGCCGATCTCGCGCCAGCTCCGCCGGTCGACGACCAGAAGCTCGTAGCGGCCGACGGCGGGCAGGAACAGCTTGTCGCCCGCCGTCGCCCAGCCTTCGAGATGCGGCATCTTGTAGACCGGAAGCGCTTGTTCGCCGCGGCCGTAATGGTCGAGAATGCGGCGGACGCCGTCTTGCGGCCGCCACAGGTCGAGGAGCGCGAGCCCGTCCTCGCCGAACAGGCCGGCGATGTAGTAGCGCCCGTCGGGGGTGATCAGCCCGTCGTAAGGCTTCTCGCCGACGTTGCGAAAACGGGTGATGCGCGGGGACTTCGGATCGGCCATATCGGCGATCCAGATCTCGCCCGCGTCATAGAGGCTGAACACGAACCGTTCGCCCGGGGCGTCGACCAGCCCGACCACCTTCGAGCGTTCGCCGTCGGCGCCCAGCGCCGGAATGTCGGCGATCGGGGCGAGCGTCTCGGCGTCGAAAACGCGCACGCCGCCGGGCTCGTAGTTCGAGACCGCGACCAAGCGGCCGTCTTGCGAGATCGCGCCGCCGATGCTGTTGCCGGCCTGGACGATGCGGCGCGCCACGCGCCCGGTCAAAAGGTCGATCTTCGTCAGCCCGCCGTCGCGGCCGAAGACGAAGGCGTAGCGCTCGTCGCGCGAGAACACCACCGAGGCGTGCGACAGATCGCCGAGCCCCGTGATCTCGCCGAGCGCCGAGGGGCCCGAGGTCTCGATCAAGCGAACGCCGCCGCTCGCGCGCTCGATCACGAGGCCGAGGTCGCCGGTTCCGCGCAACGGCTGGGCGCAGGCCGAAAGGAGTAGAAGGAGCGCGGCCAGTGCCGCCAGGCGCATCCGGTCAATCCTCACGCTCGATCCCCTTCTTCAGGCGATGCACCAGCCAGGCGGCCTCGTCGGGCGAGATCATGAACCGCCAGGGCGGCATCGGCGTGCCCGGTCGGCCGTCGAGCACGGTCGCGATCAGCACGTCGTCGTCGATCGCGGCGAGCCGGCCCGGAAGCAGCGCCGGTCCCAGCCCGCCCTTGAGCGTCATACCGTGACAGGCGCCGCAGTCCTGGCGCAAGAGATAAAGCAGCTCGGCGCGGCGCGGCGCGGGGGGCGCGGCGACGCTTGCGCCGGCATAGGCGTAGGCCACGGCGATCGGCGCGAGCGCGCCGAGGATCGTGAAAAGAAAAGCCCGGGCACTCGCCCGCCTAGCCATGGCCGACGCGCGCGGGCTCGCTCGAGTCCCCGGCCCGGGCCGGGGCGAGCATGCTGCACAGTCCGGCGGCGCGACCGATGAAGATCAGGACGGGCGACTTGAGCCCCGCCTCGGCGACCGCCTCGACGATGGTCCCGAGGCTGGCGAGGCAGGTCTTCTGCTCGGGCGTCGTTCCCCGCGAGACGGCGAGCGCCGGGGTCTCGGGGCTCAGGCCGGCGTCGATCAGGTTGCGGCGGATCGGCGCGAGATTGGCGAGCCCCATGTAGACGACCAGCGTCGTGTCGGGATCGGCGAGACTGCGCCAGTCGAGGTCGAGGTCGTTGTCCTGCTGGCCGTGGCCGGTGACGAAGCGCACCCCGGTGGCGATGCCGCGATGGGTCAGCGGCACGCCGAGCGCGGCGGCGCAGCCGGCGGCGGCGGTGATTCCCGGCACCACCTCGAAGGGAATGCCGTTGGCGGCGAGATGCGCCGCCTCCTCGCTGCCGCGGCCGAAGATGAAGGGATCGCCGCCCTTGAGGCGGACGACCCGGCGCCCGGCGCGCGCGAGCGCGGTGAGCAGGACGTTGATCTCGTCCTGGCGAAGCGTGTGGTGGCCGTTGGCCTTGCCGGCGTAGATGCGCGTGGCGCCGGGCGGCACCAGATCGAGGATCGCGGCCGAGACCAACCGGTCGTAGATCACCACGTCGGCCTCGCCCAGAAGGCGCTGCGCCTTGACGGTCAGAAGCTCGGGATCGCCCGGTCCCGCGCCCACGAGGTATACGCAGCCCGTCATCGCCTGATCCCTCGGGTTCCTCGATTGCGAATTCGACAACTCAAAACGCGGCGTCCGCCGTCGGACGGGGCGGCCCAGAGCCGCCCCGTCCGGTCGCGGTCAGTAAATGTCGTTCATCGTGTTGTACACGTTGAACTTGCCGGTGGGCGTCACCAGCCGGGGATCGCGGATCACGGCCTTGAGCTTCCGCGTCTTGTCGTCGACGACGACGATCGCGGATTCCTGATCCTTCTTGTTCCAGACCGAGAACCAGATCTCGGTGCCGTCCCGGTTGTACTCGCCCTGGACGACGCGGCGCACGCCCTCGCTGATGCCCGACCACTCGCCGATCGGGAGCACCTCGTAGCCCTTGTCGAGATTGTCGATGTCGAACACGGCGACCGACGAGGACATTTCGGCCTCGGGGTTGAGCGGCGTGTCGACCCACAGGTTCTTCGACTTCGGGTTGGTCTTGACGAACAGCGACCCGCCGCCCTGGCCTTCGAGGGTCCGGACCACCTTCCAGGCGTACTGCGGGTGGTTGACCGGATCGGTGCCGATGACCGCGATGGTCTCGTCGCCGAGATGGCTGGTCGCCCAGACCGGACCGTACTTGGGATCGATGAAGTTGGCGCCGCGGCCCGGGTGGGGTTTGGTGCCGACGTCGATGATCTTGACGAGCTCGTCGGTCTTGGTGTCGATGACGACGATCTTGTTGCGGGCGTTGGCCGCGACCAGGAAGTAGCGCCCGGTCGAATCGAAGCCGCCGTCATGCAGGAAGCGCTCGGCGTCGATCGAGGTCACCTTGAGGTTCTTGATGTCCTCGTAGTTGACCATCAGGATCTTGCCGGTCTCCTTGACGTTGACCACGAACTCGGGGTTGAAGTGCGACGCCACGATCGAGGCGACGCGCGGCTCGGGGTGGTACTCCTGGGTGTCCACGGTCATGCCGCGGGTCGAGACGACCTTGAGCGGCTCGAGCGTGTCGCCCTCCATGATGACGTACTGGGGCGGCCAGTAGGCGCCGGCGAGCGCGTACTTGTCTTCCCAGCCCTTCATCTTCGAGGTTTCGACCGAGCGCGCCTCGATGCCGATCTTGATTTCGGCGACCGTGCGCGGCGGGTCCATCCACAAATCGATCAGGTTGACCTTGGCGTCGCGGCCGATGGTGTAGAGATAGCGGCCCGAGGCCGACAGCCGCGAGATATGCACGGCGTAGCCGGAATTGATCACGTCGACGATCTTCTTGCTCGCGCCGTCGATCAGGGCGACCTTGCCCGCGTCGCGCAGCGTCACCGAGAACAGATTGCCGAGATCGAGATCATTCATCTTCTTGGTCGGACGCTGATCGACCGGGACCAGGATCTTCCAGGTCTTCGTCATCTCCTGGAGGCCCCATTCCGGCGGCTGGGGCGGCTCGTTCAGGAGATAGCGCGCCATCAGGTTGACGTCGTCCTCGCTGAGATCGCCCGAGGTGCCCCAGTTGGGCATTCCGCCGGGCGAGCCGTAGGTGATGAAGTCGCGGAGATATTCGAAGCCCCGCTCCTTGGTGATCTTGGTGGTGAGCGGCTTGCCGGTCGCGCCCTTGCGCAGCGCCCCGTGACAGCCGGCGCAGCGCTCGAAGTAGATCTTCTTGGCGCGGTCGAATTCGGCCTTGGTCAGGGTCGGCACGCCCTCCTTGGCGCCGGGCTGTTCGACGTTCTCTCCCTTGAGGACGTTGAGCGAGGGCTCGTACTGCCCGCCCGGCGTCGTTCCGTGTTTCTTGATGTCCGCTGGGCTCGGCGTCTGCGCGAAGGCGGCAGGGCCAAGCGAGGCCGTCAGGGCAAGCGTCGCCCCTACGGCGAGAATGGTCAGCGCGCGTCTCATGTTCAGGAGCCTCCAATGTTCGGCTGCGGAGCCCGTGGCGAGAGCCTACTTGCAGCGGGCGCGAAACGTCCTTGACTGAGGTCAAGGAGGCCCGGCGGCGGCCCGCCGATACTCGGTCGCATACAAGGCCCTGGAGGCAAGATTCCAGGCAATGCGGGGTGAAGCGGAGGCGCGCGCGTGCGACGGCGAACGGCGGGCATTCTTGCGGTGGCGGCGCACGCGCTCGTTCTTGCGCTTGTTCTCGTTCCATTCGGGGCCGGCCCGGCGGCGGCGGCGCGCGACGACCGCGACCGCGCCGTGTTCGCCCGCGTGTTTCCCGACGCCGAATCCTTCGGCTCCCTCGCCGGCGAGCCACCGGCGGCGCCCGCGTTTCGCGGCGGCGAGATCGTGGGCTACGTGTTCTTTACCCGCGACGTGGTCGCCTCGACCGGCTTCTCGGCCAAGCCGCTCGACGTCGCCGTCGGCATCGACCTCGCGGGCCGGATCACCGGCGCCGAGATCGTCGAGCAGCACGAGCCGATCCTCGTGATCGGCGTGACCGAGAAGGACCTTTCCGACTTCGTTCATCGCTACCGGGGGCTCGACCTGCGCGACGTGGTGCGGCTCGGCGCCGCCGAGGGCCCGGGGCCGCGGATCGACGGCGTGTCGGGGGCGACGGTTTCCTCGCTGGTCATCAGCGACGCGATCATGCGCTCGGCCCGGGCGGTGGCGCGCGCGCGCGGCATTCTGGGGGGCGCGGCGGCGGCGCTCGACGTCGACAGCTTCGCGCCCGCCGACTGGGCGGCGCTGGTCTCGGACGGCGCGGTCGCGCGGCTGCGCCTGACCAACGGCGCGGTCGATCAGGCGTTGCGCGCGCGCGGCGCGCCCGGCTTCGGCCCGGCGGGCGTCGCGCGCGACCCGGACGCGGTGTTCGTCGATCTCTACGCCGCGCTCGCGACGCCGGCGGCGATCGGCCGCAACATACTCGGCCGCCGCGTCCACGACCGGCTGATGGCCGGGCTCGCGCCGGGCGACCAGCTCGTGTTCGTCGCCGCCACCGGACTTTACTCGTTCAAGGGCACGGCGTGGCGCAAGGACGGGGTGTTCGACCGCATCGCGCTCGTCCAGGACGACCGCACGATCCGGCTGCGCGCCGGCTGGCACCGGCGCATCGACCGGGTGGCGGCGGCCGGCGCGCCCGATTTCCGCGAGGCCGCGGTGTTCGTCGTGCCGCGCGCGGCGGGGCTCGATCCGACCGCGCCCTGGCGGCTCGATCTTCTGGTCGGGGCCGAGGCCGGGGAGCGGCCGGTGTTCGCCACCTTCATGCTTCCCTACCGTCTGCCCGCGCGCCTGGTTCGCGCGCCGGCGGCCGCGCCCGAGCCCGAGCCCCTGTGGATCGGCGTGTGGCGCGCCCATATCGGGCGGATCGCGATCCTGGTCGCCGCGCTCGCGCTTCTCACCCTGTTCCTGGTGCTCGAGGATCCGATCGTCCGCCGCGACAGGCTCTATCACCTGCTGCGCTATGGTTTTCTCGCCTTCACCGTCGCCTGGATCGGCTGGTACGCGGGCGCGCAGCTCTCGGTCGTCAACGTGGTGACGTTCTACCAGGCGTTGGTCGGCGGGTTCCGCTGGGAGACCTTCCTGGTCGCGCCGCTGATTTTTATTTTGTGGAGCTATGTGGCGGTCGCGCTTCTGTTCTGGGGACGCGGGGTGTTCTGCGGCTGGCTGTGCCCGTTCGGCGCCCTTCAGGAGCTCGTCAACCGGGGCGGGCGACGGCTGGGCATCCCCCAGATTCGGCTGCCCTTCGTCATCCACGAGCGGTTGTGGATGATCAAGTACGTCGTCTTCCTGGGGCTGTTCGCGCTTTCGCTCGGCGGCTACGATCGGGTGCAGCCGGTGGTCGAGGTCGAGCCCTTCAAGACCGCGATCGTCCTGCGCTTCGCCCGCGAGTGGCCGTTCGTCGCCTATGCGCTGGCGCTGCTCGCCGTCGGCCTGTTCGTCGAGCGCGCCTTTTGCCGCTATCTCTGTCCGCTCGGCGCGGCGCTCGCGATCCCGGCGCGGCTACGCATGTTCGACTGGCTCAAGCGCCGCTTTCAATGCGGCGTGCAGTGTCAGATCTGCGCCTCGCGCTGCACGGTGCAGGCGATCCACCCCGACGGCCATATCAATCCCAACGAATGCATCCACTGCATGAATTGTCAGATGCTCTATCACGACGCGCGCACCTGTCCGCCGCTGATCGCCCGGCGCAAGCGGCGCGAGGCCGCGCGCGCCGGCGCGACGAAGACCGGTGGGGGCAAGGCCGGCGCGGCGAGCGGCGAGGGGAACGCCGGTGGCTAGGCGCGGCGTGACCCGACGGCGCGTGCTGGTCGCGCTGGGCGCGGTCGCGGGCCTGCCGCTCGCGGCGCTCGCGACCGCGCTCGCCGTCGCCCCGCCCGCCGAGGCCCCGGGTCTCGTTCGCGCCTTCGGTTCTTCCTTTGCAAGACTGGTTCTCGACGATGGACAAATCCTCACCTTCGCCGGCTGAGAAGCGGCGGGGCTTCGTTCTGTTCGCTGTTGGCTTTCGTCCGTTTTTCCTGGGAGCCGGGATTTACGGCATGCTCGTGCTGCCGATCTGGCTGACGCTCCATCTCACGAGCGGCGCCGCGGTGTTCGCTTGGCCGCCGGCGCTGTGGCATGCCCACGAGATGCTGATGGGCTATGCCGCCGCCGCGCTTGCGGGCTTTCTGCTGACCGCCGTGCCGAGTTGGCAGAAGACGCCGCCCATCGCGCCCCCTCGCCTCGCCGCGCTCGCCGCGCTGTGGCTCGCGGGACGGGTCGCGGTCTGGATGGCGGCGGCGTTGCCCGCCTGGCTCGTCGCCGCGATCGATCTCGCCTTCCTCCCCGCGCTGCTCGTCGTCGGCGTGCCCGAGCTTTTGCACCCGGGAGCGAAGCGCAATCGCATCTTCGTCGCCGTGATCTCGGTCTTGATCGCGGGTAATGCGCTAATGCACGCGGGCGCGGCGGGGCTGATCGACGGACGACCCGGCGCCCTGTTCACGCTCGACGGCTTCGCGCTTCTGATCACGATTCTGGGCGGGCGCGTCGTACCGGCCTTTACGGCCGGCGCGCTCACCGCGCGCGGCCTTCGCGACGCGGTCAGGAAGTCCGAGACCCTCGACCGGCTGTCGATCCTGAGCGTCGTTTTATTCGTCGCGACCGACGCGCTCGCCGAGGCCTGGCCGGCGGTGCGCCTGGCGGCCGGGGCGCTCGCCGTGGCGGCGGCGCTCGTCAACGGGCTGCGGTTATCCCGTTGGGGCTGGCGGCACGTTCTGGGCGCGCCGATCGTCTGGATTCTGCATCTCGCCTACGGCTGGCTGGTGGTCGGGCTGGCCGCGCGGGGACTCGCCGATTTCGGGCTGATCCCACCGCTCGCCTCGATGCACGCGCTCGCGGTCGGCGCCGTGGGCAGCATGACGATCGCCATCATGTCGCGCGCCGCGCTCGGCCATAGCGGGCGGCCGCTGGTCGCGCCCTGGCCGGTGGCGATGGCCTACGGGCTGATTTCGGTCGCCGCGGTCGCGCGCATGATCGGCGGAACCGCGGGGCTGATCGTCGCGGGCGTCGCCTGGACCACGGCGTTCGCGGCCTTCTCGGTGGTTTTCCTGCCGATCCTCACCCGCCCTCGGTCCGACGGCCGTCCCGGATAGGGTTCGCCCGGGCGAACCTCACCAAAGGATGCCGGCGAGCGGATCGACGCCGATCGCGTAGGGGTGGCCGAAAAGGAGCGCCGCGTAGGTCGCGAGCGTCAGCGCGATCCGGCCCCAGCCGATCTCGCTCCAGACGATGGGTTGCCGCCCGGCGATCTGAGCGGCGAAGGGAATCAGGGCGGTCTCGTCGAGATAGGCCGTCCCGCCCGTCCGCGCGAGCCGGCGGCGGACCCATTCATTCTTGGCCAGCGCGATGAGCGCGATCACCACCATGGTCGCGAACAGCACCGTGCGCCGCGCGTCGCCCATGTTGAGAAGATGCAGCGACGACCAGATCAGCAGGCCGAAACTGCCGGGAAAACGGCAGATGCGGTAGATGCCGGCCGGCGCGTCGGGGGCCTCGGGCGCGCCGTAGGGGGTCGTCATCCGCCCGACGATCAGAAAGATCGCGAGCGGCATGACGAGAACCGCGAGCAAATGCCCGTTCTCGGGCGGGGTATAGAGCCAATCGCCGGTCTCGGCGCCGAGATAGGCCCAGACGAAGGCCGCGAGCGTGACCATCGAAAGGGTGCCGTAGGCGGCGAAGAATCCCCGCCGTCCCAGCCCCCGGATCAGCACCGGGCGAATGCCGGGCGCCGAGGGCACCGCGTGGCTCGCGACCAGCGCCCCGGCGGTGGCGACGTAGAACGCGAAATCCGTCGTCATGCGTCAGACGGCCTTGTCGAACCAGCGCTCGCCCGCCTCGCCGTGGCGCGCGAGGCTGTCCTTGAAGCCCGCGACCTTGTCGGGCGACGCCTCGGTCTGGTGCTTGCTCTTCCAGTCCGCGTAAGGCTCGCCGTAGACGCGCTCGCGCGCGCCCTCGTAGTCGATCTCCTCGCCGCGCTCGCGGGCGGCGGCGGCATACCATTTGGCGAGGCAGTTGCGGCAGAAGCCGGCGAGCGTCATCAGGTCGATGTTCTGAACGTCGCTGCGCTCGCGCAGGTGATGGACGAGGCGGCGAAAGACGGCGGCCTCGATCTCGGTGCGGGTCTGGTCGTCCATGCGGATCTCCATGGGTTGGGGCGTCCTCGCTTGGTCAAAGGTGGGGCGCTCTCGCGGTGTCGTCCAGGGGGCGATGCGCGGGGGGTCAGGGCGGCGGGTCGAGCCCGACCATGCTGTCTTCGATCAAATGGTCGACGACCCGACGAAGCGCCGCGTCGTGGTCGGCGCCCGCCGCGCGGGCCTCGTCGTAGGCGCGGCGCTGGCGGTCGGCTCCGGTGCCGCGCGCGGCGATCACCCGCGCGTGCTCGACCGCGTCCACGCAGTCGAGCGTCTCGGCGTCCTCGCGCACGAGCTCGATCAACTCCTCGATGAGGTCGGCGAAGGGAACCAGCGCCCCGACGCCGAAATCGACCAGCTCGCCGTCGACCCCGTAGCGCTGGGCGCGCCAGCGGTTCTCGTTGACCAGGATGCGAGGGTAGATGCGCCAGCGCTGATTGGCGCGGCGCAGGCGGAAGAGCTTGCTCAGGATGCATTGGGTGAGCGCGGCGATACAGATCGCGTCGTCGAGCCGGGTGCAGACGTCGGTCACGCGCATCTCGAGCGTCGGGAAGCGGGCGCTCGGTCGCAGGTCCCACCACAGCTTGGTCGCGTCCTCGATCAGCCCGGCGTCGACGAGTTGGCCGACCACGCGGCCGTACTCGCCGAAGCTGTCGTAATGGTCGGGCAACCCGGTCCGGGGTAGCGAATCGAACACCGTCAGGCGATAGGATTGAAGCCCCGTGTCCTCGCCGCCCCAGAACGGCGACGACGTGGACAAGGTCAGCAGATGCGGCAGGAAGTAGGACATCTGGTTCATCAGGTCGATCCGCAGGTCCTCGTCCTCGATGCCGACATGGACGTGCATGCCGCAGATCAGCAACCGCCGGGCGACCGCCTGAAGATCGCGGGCGAGCCCCCGGTAGCGCGCCTTGCCGGTGGTCTGCTGATGCTGCCAGCGCGCGAAGGGGTGGGTCGAGGCGGCGATCGGGGCGAGGCCGTGGCGCGCGGCCACCTCGCCGACCGTGCCGCGCAACCGAACGAGATCGGCGCGCGCCTCGGCGACGGTGCGACAGGGGCGGGTGCCGATCTCGATCTGGGCGCGCAGGAACTCGGGGCTCACCTGGCCTTCGAGGCGCGTCTCGCATTCGGCGAGCATCTCCTCGGGCGGATCGACGGCAAGGTCGCGGGTCTCCCGGTCGACGAGGAGATATTCCTCCTCGATTCCGATCGTGAACGACGGCGTGGAGATCGCCATATCATTCAGGGATCGAGCCGCCGGATCACCCCCGGGTCGTCGAGCAACGGAGCGAGCGCCGCCGCGAGCCGCCCGGCCCAGGCCTCGGCCCCGTGGCGGGTGTCGACCAGGTCCTGGCGGATCTCGATCGCGACATGGGGACGGTCGCGTCCGGCGCCGTGGACCGGGATCGAATAGGGGATCGGCAGGCGCCCCGAATAGGGCTCGTTGTCGCCCACCCGGATCGAGGGGTCGCGCGCCAGCGCCGCGATCAGCGTCTCGGCGAAGGCCCGGTCGCGGTCCCACAGGACGCCGACGTGCCAGGGTCGCTCGAAGCCGTCCATGATCGGCGTGAAGCTGTGGATCGCGATCACCGCCGCGACCCCGGTCGCGGCCTCGCGCGCGGCGATCGTTTGCTCGACAACGCGGTGATAGGGCAGGAAGCAGGCCTCGACCCGCGCTTCGGCCTCGGCCGGATCGAGCGTCCGGTTGCCGGGCACCTCGACGCCGTCGCTGACCGCCGGGATCGAGCCCGGCGAGCAGGGGGGGCGGTTGCAGTCGATCACCAGGCGCGAATAGCCCGCGAGCACGGCGGGCGCGTCGATCAGCGCGGCGAGGCGACGGGTCACGTCGCCGGCGCCGATGTCCCAGCCGATATGGCGACGCAGCAGCGTCCGGTCGAGGCCGAGGTCGTCGAGCGCGCGCGGGACCGCCCGGCTGGCGTGGTCGCAGATCAGCACCGCCGGCGCGCGTCCTTGCGCGTTGACGACCTCGAAGGGCGGCGGATCGTCCGGGCCGAGCAACGGCGGCCGGGAAGGCGCGAAATCGATGACGGTGGCGTTCATGGGCCGACTATAGCGCAGGATTCATTTCGGATGCATCATGCGCTAGCATCAACCGTTTCTTCGGCCTTCCGGTTCGTTTCGGTCCCATGTCCGACGCATTCACGCAAGACGCGCCTTCTTTTCTCCGCGCGCTGTTCGACGCCGCGCTCGACGCGGTCGCGCCGGCGCGGGCGCTGGCGGCGCATCTGCCCGCGCCGCCCGCCGGGCGCATGGTCGTGGTCGGCCTCGGCAAGGCGGCGGCGGCGATGGCCCAGGCGGTCGAGGATGCGGTCGAGGATGCGTCGGGGACGCTTTCGGGCCTCGTCGTCACGGCGCGCGGCCACGCGGTTCCCTGCCGCCGGATCGAGGTCGTCGAGGCCGCGCATCCGGTGCCCGACGCCGCCGGCGAGGCGGCGGCGGCGCGGATTCTCGATCTGGTCTCGGGGCTCGGCGCGGACGACCTCGTCCTCTGCCTGATCTCGGGCGGGGGCTCGGCGCTCGCGCCCCTGCCGGCGCCGGGGCTGACGCTCGCCGACAAGCAGGCGGTGGGTCGGGCGCTGCTGCGCGCCGGGGCGACGATTGCCGAGATCAACTGCGTGCGCAAGCATCTCTCGGCGATCAAGGGCGGACGGCTGGCGGCGGCGGTGGCGCCGGCGCGGCTGCTGGCGCTCGCGATCTCGGACGTGCCCGGCGACGACCCGGCGACCATCGCCTCGGGCCCCACGGTCGCCGATCCGACGACCTTCGCCGAGGCCCGCGCGGTGCTCGCCAAATACGCGATCGAGCCGCCCGAGGCCGTCGCCCGCCACCTCGCCCGCGCCGCCGACGAGACGCCCAAGCCCGGCGATCCGCGCCTCGCGCGCGCCGAGACGCGGATCGTCGCCGCCGCGCAGGACGCGCTCGAGGCCGCGGCCCAGGCCGCGCGCGCCGTCGGCGTCCGCCCGCTGATCCTCGGCGACGCCATCGAGGGCGAGGCGCGCGAGGTCGCCCGGGTCCACGCCGCCATCGCCCGCCAGGCGGCGGTCCACGGCCAGCCGGCGCGCCCGCCCTGCGTGATCCTCTCGGGCGGCGAGACCACGGTGACGGTGCGCGGCCGGGGGCGCGGCGGACGCAACGTCGAGTTTCTGCTGGCACTCGCCATCGCGCTCGGGGGCCGCGCGGGCGTCCATGCGCTCGCCGCCGACACCGACGGCATCGACGGCGCCGGCGACAACGCGGGCGCGCTCGCCGGCCCCGACACGCTGGCGCGCGCGGCGGCGGCGGGGCTTGACCCGCGCGCGCATCTCGCCGACAACGACGGCTATGGGTTTTTCTCGACGCTCGGCGATCTCGTGATGACCGGCCCGACGCGCACCAACGTCAACGACTTCCGCGCCATCCTGGTCGCGGCCCGGGAGGAGGACCATGCGGCGCGGGCGTAACGCCAAGATCGTCGCCACCCTCGGCCCGGCGTCGAGCGCGCCCGAGATGATCGAGCGCCTGTTCCGCGCCGGCGCCGACGTGTTCCGCCTCAACATGAGCCACGGCGACCACGACGAGCACGCCGCCCGCTACCGCGCGATCCGGGCGCTGGAGGAGGCGAGCGACCGGCCGATCGCCGTGCTGCTCGATCTGCAAGGCCCCAAGCTGCGCGTCGGCCGATTCAAGGGCGGCCACGCCGATCTCGCCGCCGGGGCGCGGTTCCGGGTCGATCTCGACGACCGCGAGGGCGACGCGACCCGGGTCGCGCTGCCGCATTCCGAGGTGTTCGCCGCGCTCTCGCCGGGCGCGATCCTGCTGCTCGACGACGGGCGCATCCGGCTGCGGATCGACAGCCACGGCCCCGACTTCGCCGAGACCACGGTGATCGAGGGCGGCCGCCTCTCGGACCACAAGGGCGTCAACCTGCCGGGCGTGCCGCTGCCGATCGCCGCGCTCACCGACAAGGACCGCCGCGACCTCCGATTCGGCCTCGACCTCGGGGTCGATTGGGTGGCGCTGTCCTTCGTTCAGCGCGCCGACGACGTCGCCGAGGCGCGGCGCTTGATCGCCGGGCGCGCGGCGGTGATGTCCAAGCTCGAGAAGCCGGCGGCGATCGAGCATCTCGACGAGATCATCGAGCTGTCCGACGGCATCATGGTCGCGCGCGGCGACCTCGGCGTCGAGCTCGCGCCCGAGCGCGTGCCGCGCCTGCAAAAGGAGATCGTCTCGGCGGCGCGCCGCGCGGGCAAGCCGGTGGTGGTCGCGACCCAGATGCTCGAATCGATGGTCCACGCCGCGACCCCGACCCGCGCCGAGGCGTCCGACGTCGCGACCGCGGTCTACGACGGGGCGGACGCGGTGATGCTGTCGGCCGAATCGGCGGCCGGCGAGTACCCCGAGGAAGCGGTCGCGATGATGGACCGCATCATCCGCGCGGTCGAGGAGGACCCGCGCCAGCGCCGCATCCTCGACGCCGCCCACGCCGACCCGCGCCCGACCAGCGCCGACGCCATCACCGCCGCCGCCGCCCAGGTCGCCGCGACCCTGCGCGCGGTCGCCATCGTCACCTATTCGGTTTCGGGCTCGACCACGCTGCGCGCCGCGCGCGAGCGCCCGGCGGTGCCGATCCTGGGGTTGACGCCGAATATCGAGATCGCACGCCGCCTCGCGCTTGCCTGGGGGGTGCATAGCGTCCGGACCGAGGACGCGACCGACTTCGTCGACATGACCCTGCGCGCCTGCGAGATCGCCCGCGCCGAATCCTTCGCCGAGCCCGGCGAGCGCCTGGTCATCACCGCCGGCGTCCCCTTCGGCACCCCCGGCTCGACCAACACGCTCCGCATCGCCTGGGTCGG
>CAZHDF010000042.1:0-22969 GCA_964531525.1 uncultured Alphaproteobacteria bacterium
CACCCCTATCATACGATCCCGTGGGTGGCCGGGCGGGGGAGTGGGCCGGTGCCGATTCATTTCAAGTGAATCACGTCCTAGCGCATGAATCTGATCCGTACCGCCATCTCCCGTCCCATCGCCGTCGTCGCGGCGGTGCTGATGACGGTGATGTTCGGCTTCCTCGCGCTGCGCATCATTCCGATCCAGCTCGCGCCCGACGTGCGCCGCCCGATCATTACCGTGACCACCTATTGGCCCGGCGGCTCGCCCGCCGAGGTCGAGCGCGAGATCGTCAACCGCCAGGAGGACGTGCTCAAGGGCCTCGAGGGGCTGACCGACATGGAAAGCCGCGCCGAGGACGGGCGCGCGCGCATCACCCTCGAATTCCGCGTCGGCCAGAACATGGACCGCGCGCTGCTGCTGGTGTCGAACCGGCTCAACCGCGTGAACGGCTATCCCGAGGAAGCCGACGAGCCGACGCTCCGCACGGCCGCCGCCGAAGACCAGTCGATCGCCTGGTTGGTCCTGCGCCGGGCCCCCGGGAACGAGCGCGACATGGGCTCCTACGGCGATTTCGCGACCGACGTGCTCCAGGACCGGCTCGAACGGGTTTCCGGCGTCGGACGGGTCGACGTTTACGGCGGGCGCGAGCGCGAGCTTCGCGTGACCGTCGATCCGGCGCGGCTCGCGCATTACCGGCTTACGGTGCCCGGCGTGCTGCGCGCGCTTCGGGCGGCGAACCTCTCGGTCTCGGCGGGCGACGTCGAGGAGGGCAAGCGGCGTTACGTGGTGCGCGCCGACGCCGAGCTCAACTCGCCCGAGCGGGTGCGCGCGGTCGTGCTGCGCAGCGACATCGACCCGGCGAACGGACGTGTCGCGCGGGTCTCGGTGGGCGACATCGCCGACGTGCGCTTCGACTACAAGGACCCGAGCGCGCGCATTCGCTTCAACGGCGAGCCGGCGATCGCGCTGAGCGTCAAGCGCGAGACCGGCGCCAACGTGATCGAGACCATGGACGGGGTCCGCGCGGCGGTGGCCGAACTCCAGAGCGGTCCGGTGGCGGCGGCGGGGCTGACGTTGCGCCAAGTCTACGACGAGACGGTCTACATCAATTCGGCGATCGACCTGGTGCGCCAGAACGTCTGGGTCGGCGGCGTGCTGGCCGCGTTCATCCTGCTTCTGTTCCTGCGCTCCTGGCGGGCGACGCTGATCATCTCGCTCGCGATCCCGGTCTCGGTGATCGGCGCCTTCGTCGCCATGGCGGCGATGGGCCGCTCGATCAACGTGATCTCGCTCGCCGGCATCGCCTTCGCGGTCGGCATGGTGGTCGATGCCGCGATCGTGGTGCTGGAGAACATTTTCCGTTTGCGCGAAAGCGGCGCGGCGCGGCGCGAGGCGGCGCAGCGCGGCGCCAACGAGGTGTGGAGCGCGGTGTTCGTCTCGGCGCTGACCACGGTGATGGTGTTCATCCCCATCCTGGTGCTCGATCTCGAGGTCGGACAGCTTTTCCGCGACATCGCGGTGGCGATCTCGGTCTCGGTGCTGCTCTCGCTGCTGGTCGCGATCACGGTGATCCCGGCGCTCGCGGTCAGGCTGCTGCCCGGCGACGGCGCGAGCCGTGCGCGCCTCCCGGGCCTCGACGGGCTCGCGCGCGGCTTCTCGATCGCCGTTCTCGCCTTCACCCGCGCCGCGACCCGAAGCCGGCTGTTCTCGATGCTGGTGGTCGGCGCGATCTGCGGTGCGGCGGCGGCGGGCACTTATTTGTACCTGCCCAAGCTCGAATACCTGCCCAACGGCAACCGCAACCTGGTGTTCGGCTATATCCTGCCGCCGCCGGGCTACAACCTCGCGACCACGACCGAGATCGCGGGCCGGATCGAGCGCGACGTGCTGCCGCTGTTGGCCGAGAACGCGGGCGCCGAGGAAACTCCCGACGGACCGCCTAAGCTCGACCGCTTCTTCTTTGTCGCGACGCGAGGCAGCACCTTCCTGGGCGCCGCCGCGGTCAAGCCCGAGCGCGCGCGAGACGTGATCCCGGTGCTGCAGAAGGCCGCTTTCCGCGAGCCCGGCACCTTCGGCGCGATCAACCAGTACCCGTTGTTCGGGCGCGGCATCGGCGGCGGCCGGTCGGTCGATCTCGATGTCACGGGCCCCGACCTCGACGCGGTGCTCAAGGTCGCCCAGGGCGCGACCATGCTGATCGCTCAGGCGATGCCGTTCGATCAAGGCAACCAGTTCCGCCCGATCCCGGGGCTCGAGCTCGGCGCGCCCGAGCTACGGGTCGAACCCGACCCGGTGCGTCTCGCCGACAACGGCATGACGGTGGTCGGACTCGGCCAGACGATCGACGCCCTGAACTCGGGCCTGCGCGTCGCCGAGGTCACGGTCGACGGCCGGCGGATCGACCTCATGCTCCAGGGGCCCGACGACAACGTCACCCAAACCCAGGGAATCGCCCAGCTTCCGATCGTCGTCGGCGACGGCCGGATCGTGCCGCTCGCCTCGCTCGCCAAGGTGCGAATGACCGCGGGTCCGACCGAGATCCGCCATCGCGGCCGGGTGCGCACGGTGACGCTCAAGGTCACGCCGGCGCCCGAGATCCCGCTCGAGACCGCGATCGCGACGCTCAACGAGCGGGTCATCGCGCCGATCGAGGCCCAGGGGCTTCCGCCGGGGGTCAAGCTGCGCCTTTCGGGCACCGCCGACAAGCTCAGCCAGACCTGGAGCGCGATGAAACTGTTTCTCGCCATCGCGCTCGCCATCACCTATCTGCTGATGGCGGTGCTGTTCGAGAGCTTCGTCTATCCCCTGATCATCATCCTGTCGGTGCCGCTCGCGACCGCGGGGGGCGTCGGCGGGCTCTTGGTGCTCAACCGCTTCGTCTTCCAGCCGCTCGACATGCTGACCATGCTCGGCTTCGTCATCCTGATCGGCATCGTCGTCAACAACGCGATCCTGCTGGTCCACCAGACCCTGCACCTGATCCGCAACGAGGAGATGGAGCCCGCGGACGCGATCTGCGAGGCGACGCGCAATCGGCTGCGCCCGATCTTCATGTCGACCCTGACGAGCGTGGTCGGCATGCTGCCGCTGGTGCTGTTCCCGGGCGCGGGGTCCGAGCTCTATCGCGGGCTCGGCTCGGTGGTCGTCGGCGGGCTCGCGCTCTCGGCGATCCTGACGCTACTGATCGTGCCGCCGCTGCTGAGCATGGTGCTCTCGGTCCAGCGGCCGAAGGCGCTGGCGGTCGACGCCGGTCCCACTCCGTCACCCACGGACGAGCCGACCGCGCCCGCCCGCGTCGCCGGCGGAGGCGGCGCGCGGGACGCCAAGGTTCTCCCCTGGCCCAAGGGCGACGGCGGCGGAGACTGAACGCCCGACGGGCCGAGGGCCCGGCGGAAGCCGAAAACGTCAGTCCCGGCCGACGCGCGTGACCTCGGCGGCAACGACGGCGGGCGAGAAGGCGGCGAGCCAGCTCAGGCCCAACCCCCAGGCGACGAACAGGAGCTCGCGCGCGCGCCGAACCAGCGCCGCGGCGAGGCCGAGCGCCGGCTGACCGGTCAGCGCCTGAACCATGATCACCGACGCCGCCTCGATGGTGCCGAGATTGGCGGGCACGAAGAAGGTGCCGACGCGCACGAGCTGGACGACCGTCTCGATCACCCAGGCCTCGGCGAAACTGACCGGCGCGCCGAGAAAATAGAGCGCGGCGGCGATCTCGATCGCGCCCAGCGTCCAGTTGGCGAAGGCGAGCGCGATCGCCCCGGCGAAGCGGCGCGGGCGGCGGTGATAGAACTCGACGAAACCCGCGTCCGCGCGCTCGAGCGTGGCGAGGACGCCTTCGAGCCGCCGACCCCAGCGTTGCCCCCAGGGCCGCCGAGAAAGCCAGCCGCCGACCCGGCTCGAAAGCCGCCAGCGCTGAATTGCGAAGAACCCGCCGGCGCCGATCACCAGCCCGAGCATGCCGAAGGCGGCGATCGTGCGATACGCGGGGCTCAGCCCCTCGGCCCCGAGCATGAGGAAGAAACCCACCAGGCTGAAGCCGATCAGCGCGATCAGGTTGGTGGTGCGCGCGATCACCAGCGAGACGATGCTGTCGCCGTAGCCGATCCGGTGGCGCTTCTTGAGCAGGATCGCCTTGGCCGGCTCGCCGCCGAAGGACGCCGCCGGCATGACCGTGTTGAACGCCTCGCCGACCATGCGCACCTTCCACAGCCGATAGAGCCAGGATGCCCGGATCGGCACGTCGAGCAGCATGAGCTGCCACGACGCGGTGTCGCACAGAAAGGCGAGTCCGTGGAGCGCGACGATCGCGACCGCCCCCCAGACCCCGACCTCGGCGAGCCGGGCGCCGACCTCGGCGAGATCGGTCCTGGCCAGCACGGCAATCAGCAGCGCGACGCCGGCGACGAGATAGAGAAGACGAAACAGGCGCAAGAAACGGCCTCCATGGCGCCCCGGGACGGGGCCGGACCCGGCAAGGCCCCGAGGATCGGTCATGGCGCGCGTCGGGTCAATCGCGACGCCGACGGTCGCAACATCGTGATCGGCTAGGCTGCGTTCGCGATCGCCCTCGCGTTGACAACGGCGCCGCGCCTCCTCAGGCTTGTTTCATGGCCGCTCGTCCCCGCACGCCCCTTGGCGCGCGCGCTCCCTTCGACCAGCGGATCGCGCGGGTTCTCGTTCGCTCCTTGGCCCGCACGACGATCTCGCCCAATCAGATCACGACGGCGACACTCGGCCTCGCGTTGCTCGCGGCGGCTCTGTTCGCAACCGGCGAGACGCCCGCGATCGACTGGGCGGCGGGCGTGTTCGTGCTGGCCCGCTTCCTCGATCATTTCGACGGCGAGCTCGCGCGGCTCACGGACCGGACGTCGCGGTTCGGCTACTATTTCGACTACGCGAGCGGCGGGATCGGCTATGCCGCGATCTTCGCCGGCATCGGCGTCGGCCTCGCCCGGGGACCGCTCGGCGGCTGGGCACTGGCGCTCGGCGCGGTCGGAACGCTTGCGGCGCTCGTCTCGATGGTCCTCAACCTGCGGCTCGACCGCGCGGGCGTCGCGGCGGGACGCGAGACGGTCGGTTACCCGGCGGCGGGCGGCTTCGAGCTCGAGGACGGCATCTACCTGATCGCGCCGGCAACCTGGATCGGCTGGCTGGACGCCTTCTTCGTCGCCTGCGGCGTCGGGGCGGCGGTCTATTGCCTGTGGACCGCCGGGCGCGTGCTACGCCCGCGCGCCGCTCATATCAAGCCGCGTAGACGCCGCTGACGGCGGCGCAGGAGCACCAGGGCGAACAGGGCGAAGGCGGGCGCGCCGATCGCGGCGGCGATCAGCAGCCCCTGGGGCCAGCCGAGCCAGACGATCACCGGGACCACGACGATCGCGTCGTCGGGGTCGAAGCCGGCGGCGCCCTTGATCTCGCCCGCGCGCTGGCCGCCGAGGGCCTCGGTCTTGAGCGTCATGAACAGAATCGCGGCGATCGCCAGGCCGGCGACCACGCCCATGACCGGCGCCCAGAGGCCGAGCGGGCCGTCGCGCAGACCCAGCCCGAGGCCCAGGAAGATGATCGCGTTGCACAGCGAATCGACGCAGAGATCGTAGGTATGCCCCCAGGGGGTCGACTTGCCGCCGAGGCGCGCGAGCTCGCCGTCGGCGCGGTCGAGCAGCACCGAGACGACGAACAGGACACCGCCCCAGAAATAACCGTCCGCGTCGCCCGTCGCATAAGCCGCCGCCGCCGCAACCCCGGTCAACAGCCGCAGCGTGGTGACGTGATTGGGGGTCAGACGCGTCTGCGCGATCGGGCGAACGCCGAGGCGGACGAAGCGATGAATCCAGGTGTTGTGGCTCATGGGCGGGCGAGATTAGCGACGCGGCGCCCGCTTCACAAGCCCTACAAATACCCCCGGGTGTTCACGATTCCGCCGGAAGGGTCTCGACGTGGTGGCAAGCCACGAGGCGACCGTCGAAATCCCGCAGCTCGGGTCGGTCGTGGCGGCAATCCTCGGTCGCGAAGGGGCAGCGAGTGTTGAACGCGCAGCCGGGCGGCGGGTCGAGCGGCGAGGGCAGCTCGCCCTTGAGCGCGATCCGCTTGGTGCGCAGCTTGGGATCGACATGAGGCGTCGAGGCGAGCAGCGCGCGGGTATAGGGATGACGCGGCGCGGCGAAGATCGTCCGCGCGGCCCCCTGCTCGACCGCGCGGCCGAGATACATCACCATGATCGCGTCGGCCATGTGGCGCACCACCGAAAGATCGTGCGAAATCAGCAGATAGGCGAGGCCGAACTCCTCCTGAAGGTCGATCAGCAGATTGAGAACCTGGGCCTGGATCGATACGTCGAGCGCCGAGACCGGCTCGTCGGCGACCACCACCGCCGGGTTGAGCATCAACGCCCGGGCGATCGCGATGCGCTGGCGCTGGCCACCCGAGAACATGTGTGGATAACGGCCGTAGTACTCGGGCCTGAGTCCGACGCGCGCCATCATGGCGCGCGCGCGTTCCGCGCGCTCGCCGCGATCGAGATCCGTGTTGATGGCGAGCGGCTCCTCGAGAATCGCGCCCACCTTCTTGCGCGGGTTGAGCGATCCGTAAGGGTCCTGGAAGACGATCTGCACCTTGCGGCGAAGCGCGCGCAGCCGCGCGCGATCGGCTCCGGCGACGTCGCGCCCGTCGATCAGAAGACTGCCCGCCGAGGGCGGCTCGATCAGCGTCACTTGGCGCGCGAGCGTCGACTTGCCGCAGCCCGATTCGCCCACCACGGCGAACGTCTCGCCGACCGCGACCGTGAACGATACCCCGTCGAGCGCCCTGACCACCGCGCGGCCGGCGAGCATCGAGCGGCGCACCGTGTAGTGGCGCGCGAGATCGCGGGCCTCGAGAAGCGGCGCGTCGCCCGCGACATGGACGGCGGTGGCGGTATCCCGCGCGGGCGCGTTCATGCCTCGACCTCGACGGACACGTCGAGCGGCTTGTGACAACGCACCATGCCGTCGTCCAACGCGCGGAGGCCCGGCTCCTCGACGCGGCAGCGGTCGTCGGCGAAACGGCAGCGCGGGTGGAACAGGCAACCCGTCGGGCGGTCGTAGATCCCCGGCACCACGCCCGGGATCGTCGGCAGCCGCCCGCGTTCGTCGCCGCGCTCGGGAAGCGCGTCGAGAAGCGCGCGGGTGTAGGGGTGGCGCGGCGCGGCGAACAAATCGTCGACCGCGCGCTGCTCGACCACCTGGCCCGCGTACATGACGACCACGCGCCGCGCGGTCTCGGCGATCACGGCCATGTCGTGGGTAATCAGCACCAGGGCCATGCCGCGCTCGCGCTGAAGGCGTAGGAGAAGGTCGATGATCTGCGCCTGGATGGTGACGTCGAGCGCCGTGGTCGGCTCGTCGGCGATCAGAAGCCTGGGGTTGCAGGCGATCGCCATGGCGATCATGACGCGCTGGTTCATGCCGCCCGAAAGCTGGTGCGGAAACGCGCCCAGCCGGCTCGCCGGCGCCGGAATGCCGACCTGCTCGAGAAGCTCGACCGCGCGCTCGCGACGATGCGCGCGGCTGCCGCCCTCGTGGATGCGCAACGCCTCCATGATCTGAAAGCCGACCGTGAAACAGGGATTGAGGCTGGTCATCGGCTCCTGGAAGACCATCGCGACGTCCTTGCCGGTGACGCGGCGGCGCTGGGCCGGGGCCATCGTGAGAAGGTCTTCGTCGGCGAAGACCAGCCGATCGGCGGTCACGCGCCCGGGATAGCCGATCAGCCCCATGACCGCGAGCATGGTGACGCTCTTACCCGAGCCCGATTCGCCGACCACGCCGACGACCTCGCCGGACTCGACCGTGAAGCTCACCCGGTCGACCGCGCGGAGCGTGCCGACGCGGCCCACGAACTCGACCGTGAGGTTTTCGATCTCCAGCAGGGCCATCAGCGCTTGAGCCTCGGATCGAGGGCGTCGCGCAGGCCGTCGCCCAGAAGGTTGAGCGCGAGCACCGTGACCAGGATCGCGAGCCCGGGGAAAGTCACCACCCACCAGGCGCGCTGCACGAACTCGCGGGCCTCGGCGAGCATGGTGCCCCATTCGGGGGTCGGCGGCTGCGCGCCCATGCCGAGGAAGCCGAGCGCCGCCGCATCCAGGATCGCGGTCGAGAAGCTGAGCGTCGCCTGGACGATCAAGGGCGCCATGCAATTGGGCAGCACGGTGACGACCATCAGGCGCAAAAGCCCCGCGCCGCTCACCTGCGAGGCGGTGACGTAATCCTTTGACCGCTCGGCGATCGCCGCGGCGCGGGTCAGGCGCACGAGATGCGGCAAATAGACCACCGCGATCGCGAACATGGCGTTGAACAGCCCGGGACCGAGAATGGCGACGATCACCAATGCGAGCAGAAGCCCCGGCAAGGACAGCAGAATGTCCATCGCCCGCATGATCGCGATCTCGACCACGCCCCGGAAAAAGCCGGCGATCAGGCCGAGCCCGATGCCCACCGTGAGCGAGAGCGTGATCACGATCAGCCCGATGATCAGCGAATAGCGCGCCCCGTACATGATGCGCGACAGGATGTCGCGGCCGACCGCGTCGGTGCCGAGCAGGAACTCGACGCTGCCGCCCGCCTGCCAGAACGGCGGCGAGAGCAGGTGGTCGCGATACTGCACGTCGGACGGATGGGGGGCGATCCAATTGGCGAACACCGCGACGAAAACCACGGTCACGAACACCGCGAGCCCGGCGACCGCGCCCTTGTTTTCGGAGAAATAGCTCCAGAACTCGCGGATCGGATGTGGCGGCGCGGCCGCGTTGGGGGTCGTTTCCGTCGGGATGGCCGTCATGCCGTTTCGCCCTTGGCCGTTTCGCCCTTGGCCGTTTCGCCCATGGGAATCTTATGCATGTGCATGGTTCAGCGGGCGTAGCGAATGCGCGGGTTGATCAGGCCGTAGAGCAGATCGACGATCAGGTTGACCGTGATCACGACCACGGCGACCAGTAGGACGCCCCCCTGCACCGAGGGGTAGTCGCGCCGGTTGACCGATTCGATCAGCCATTTGCCGATCCCCGGCCAAGCGAAGATGGTCTCGGTCAGGATCGCGCCCGCGAGCAGCACGCCGACCTGAAGCCCGATGACCGTGATCACCGGAATCAGGGCGTTGCGAAGCGCGTGCACCGTGATCACCTGGAACGGCGGCACGCCCTTGGCGCGCGCGGTGCGCACGTAGTCCTCGCTCAGCACCTCGAGCATCGCCGAGCGCGTCATGCGCGCGATCACGGCGAGCGGAATCGTTCCGAGCACGATCGACGGCAGCACCAAATGGCTGAGCGCCGAGATGAACGCGCCCTTGTCGTCGGACAGGAGCGAATCGATCAGCATGAAGCCGGTCACCGGCTCGATCCAGTACATCACCGAGATCCGGCCCGAGACCGGGGTCCAGCCGAGATAGACCGAGAAATAGAGCATCAGCAGCAGGCCCCACCAGAAGATGGGCATCGAGTAGCCGGTAAGGGAAATGCCCATCACGGTGTGGTCGAAGACCGAGCCGCGCTTGACGCCCGCGATGATCCCCGCCGGAAGGCCGAGCAGCAGCGCGAACACGATCGCGCAGAGCGACAGCTCGATGGTCGCCGGGAACAGGGTCAGAAACTCGGAGAGCACCGGCTCCTTGGTGGTGATCGACTTGCCGAGATCGCCCCGGAGCACGTCCGAGATGTAGATCGCGTATTGCGACAGCAGCGGCTTGTCGAGACCGAGCTCGGCGCGCAGCATGGCGTGGCGCGCGGGGTCGATGCCGCGCTCGCCGACCAGAAGCTCGATCGGGTCGCCCGGCACCAGCCGGATGAGCGCGAACGTCAGCAGCGTCACGCCGAAGAAGGTCGGAATGACGAGACTGACGCGCCGCAGGAAAAATTGGAGCACGGCTGGGGATTACCTCGTCGCAGGCGACGGAACGGGGGGAGACGCGGCTCCCCCCGTCCGTCGATTGGCGATCGGCTTTTGTCGCCGTCTATTCCTTCAGGTCGACGCCGTAGAAGACGTGCCCGCCGAAGGGGTCGATCCGATAGTCGACGACCGACTTGCGAACCGGCACGAACACCACCGAATGCGCGATGGTGAACCACGGGGCCTCTTCCTTGAAGATGACCTGCGCCTTCTTGTAGAGCTCGGTGCGCCGGGCGACGTCGGCCGTCCGCTTGGCCTCGACGAGCAGGTCGTTGAACGGCTTGTAGCACCAGCGCGCCCGATTGGCGCCCTTGGCGGCGGCGCAGCCCAACAGCACGTACATGAAGTTGTCGGGATCGCCGTTGTCGCCGGTCCAGCCCAGCAGGATCATCTGATGCTCGCCCTGCTTGGACCGCTTGAGGTACTCGCCCCACTCGTAGGTGACGATCTTGGCCTTGATCCCCACCTTGGCGAGGTCGGCCTGCATCATTTCGGCCATGCGGCGCGCGTTCGGGTTATAGGGCCGCTGCACGGGCATCGCCCAGAGATCGGTCTCGAAGCCGTTCGGATAGCCCGCCTCGGCGAGCAGCTTCTTGGCCATCTCGGGGTCGTAGGGATAGTCCTTCACCTCGTCGTTATACGACCAGATGGTCGGCGGGATCGGGTTCTTGGCCGGCACGCCGGCGCCGAGATAGACCGCGTCGATAATCGCCTGCTTGTCGATCGCGTAGTTGATCGCCTGGCGCACGCGCTTGTCGTCGAACGGCTTCTTCTCGGTGTTGAACGCGAGGTAGCCGACGTTGAGCCCTTCCTGCTCGAGGAGGTTGATGTCGGGGTCCTTGCGCATGGCGTCGAGATCGGCCGGGTTCGGATAGGGCATTACCTGGCACTCGTTCGCCCGGAGCTTGGCGTAGCGCACGGCGGCGTCGGGCGTGATCGAGAACACGAGGTTGTCGATCTTGGCCTTGCCCGCCCAATAGTCGGGATGGGCCTTGTAGCGGATGACCGCGTCCTTCTGATAGGCGACGAGCTGGAACGGCCCGGTGCCGACCGGATCGAGGTCGACCTTCTCGGGCGTGCCGGCGGCCATCATCTTGTCGGCGTACTCGGCCGACAGGATCGAGGCGAAGTCCATCCCGAGGTTCGCGATCATCGGCGCCTCGGGAACGTTGAGCGTGAACCGCACCGTGTAGTCGTCGACCTTCTCGACGCTCTTCAGCAGGTTCGGCATATCCATGGCGTTGAAGTACTCGTACCCGCCGCCCGAGATCTTGTTGTACGGGTGATCCTTCCTGAGCTGCCGATTGAAGCTGAACAGCACGTCGTCGGCGTTGAAATCGCGGGTCGGCTTGAAGTTCTTGGTGGTCTGGAACTTCACGCCCTTGCGCAGGTAGAAGGTGTAGACGAGCCCGTCGCTCGACACGTCCCAGGATTCGGCCAGCGCCGGCACGATCTTGGTGGTGCCGCGCTCGAACTCGACGAGCCGGTTGTAGATCTGACGCGACGAGGCGTCGAACGTCGTGCCCGCCGTGTAAAGCGATGGGTTGAAGCCTTCCGGGCTCCCCTCGGAGCAGTAGACCAGCGTCTTCGCCGATGCCGCGGCGCTGAAGCCCACGGCGACGGCGACGCCGAGCACGGCGCGCGCTATGGTAATTTTCATTTTGGTCCTCCCAACTATGTTGATCCGGCGTCAGTACAACAGGGTCTCGCAACCCGCAATGGTGGGGTGGAACGGCCATTTATCCCGACGCTGACAACCCGGGGGGTTATCGGGATCGTCCAAACGCGTCATCGTAGGGCCGGTGCTCGGGGGGGGCAACAAACGGCCGGGGAAATCCAAGTCGACTAAGCCGAAAGCGTGACATGCGAATGGATTGGCGGCATGACCGAAGCGGGGCTCTAGGCGGGCTCGGCGCGTGGCGGAGCCTCGCGGTGATTGCGCTCGTCGCGGCGCTCGCGGGCTGCTCACCGGCGCCCAAGGGCGACGTCTTTTCCGGCCGGATCGACGCCGCCGCGATCGCGCCGTTTCCCGCCGGAGCACCCGTTTCGCTCGCGGTCGAAGGCGACGGGCCGACGCGCGAAGCGCTTGCCGCGCGTCTCCGGCGGCTGCTCGTCGCGCGCGGCCACGGGATCGACGCGAACGCGTCCTACGCGCTTTCGCTTCGCGTCATCACGATCGCCTCGGGCGGCCGCGCGAGCGCGCCCGATATCGGGCTCGCCGGCGTGATCGGGTCGAGCGGCACGCGCGACGTCGGCGTCAGTATCGGCCTGCCGATCCTCGGCCTCGGCGGCGCGCCGCGAAACCGCTACCGCTACGTCGTCGAAATCGACCTGCGCGACCGCACAGGCGCGCTCGTCTGGCGCGGGCGCGTCGACGGCCTCGCGGCGACCCGCGACGCCGACCGCATCGCCGCCCGCGTGCTGCCCCCGCTCCTCGACCGCCTGGGCCGAACCGTCCGCGGCGAAGGCCTGCTCCCGCCCCCGTGAACCCGGCGGGGTCGGGCCTGTTCAGCGCCCGCGAACCAACCCTATAATCGCCGCGCGAATCCGCCGGTCGCTTTTCGGCCGGGCGTCACGGGGAGGAGGATCGGCTTATGGATTTCGACGTGATCGTCATCGGCGGCGGCATCGCGGGGGCCTCGGTCGCCTTCGAGCTCGCGGCCGCGCGCCGGGTGTTGGTGGTCGAGCGCGAAAGCGCGCCGGGCTATCACACCACCGGGCGGTCGGCGGCGATGTTTCTGCGCAGCTACGGCGAGGCGCCGGTGCGCGCGCTCGCGGCGGCGAGCCGGGATCACCTGTTCACGCCGCCCGAGGGCTTCGCCGAGGCGCCGCTGGTCTCGCCGCGCCCCTTCATGTTCATCGCGCGCGCCGACCAGATGGCGACCCTCGAGGCCAAGATCGCCGACCAGCCCGACGTGCTCGAAGCCGTCGACGCGGACCGTGCTTGCGCGCTGGTGCCGGTCCTGCGGCCCGACTACATCGCCGGCGCGGCGATCGAGGGGGCCGCGGTCGAGCTCGACGTCCACGGCCTCCACCACGGCTATCTGCGCGGCCTCAAGGCGCGCGGCGGCCGGCTGGCCGTCGACGCCGAGGTCACGGCAATCAAGCGCCGGGACGGAACCTGGCGCGTCGCGACCCGGGCCGGCGACTTCGCCGCGCCCGTGCTCGTCGACGCCGCCGGCGCCTGGGCCGACGAGATCGCGGCGCTCGCCGGTGCCGCGCCCGTGGGCCTCGTGCCCAAGCGGCGCACGGTGATCGTGTTCGACCCGCCCGAGGGCGTCGATCCCTCGCCCTGGCCGATGGTCGTCGATATCGACGAGAAGTTCTACTTCCGCGCCGACGCCGGGCGAATCCTCGCCTCGCCCGCCGACGAAACCCCCATGCCGCCCTGCGACGTCCAGCCCGAGGAGATCGACATCGCCATCGCCATCGACCGGATCGAGCGCGCGACCAGTCTCGCGGTGCGCCGGCCGAGCCATCGCTGGGCGGGCCTGCGCAGCTTCGTCGACGATCATCTACCGGTGATCGGCTACGACGATCGATGCGAGGGCTTCTTCTGGCTCGCGGGCCAGGGGGGCATCGGCATCATGACCGCGCCCGCCGTGGCGCGTCTCGCCGCCGCGCTGGTCTTGGGCGCAGACGCGCCGGCCGAGATCGCGGACGCGGGCGTGAAGGCCGAAACCTTCGCCCCCGCCCGTCTCGCCCGGCGAGCCGGTTGACCGGCCCGTCGGTATAAGCTCAGGCGTTCACGTCGACGACGACGCGACCGCGCACCTGGCCCTTGAGGATTCGGGGGCCGAGCTCCAAGACCTTTTCGAGAGGCACCACCTCGGTCGCCGTATCCAGCGCCGCCATGGGCAGATCGCGGGCCAGCCGTTCCCAGGCCAGCTTGCGGCGCGCCATCGGGCATTGGACCGATTCGATCCCCAGCAGGTTGACCGCGCGCAGGATGAAGGGAATGACCGTCACCGGAAGATCGGCCCCGCCGGCGAGTCCGCAGGCCGCGACGCTACCGCCGTAGCGCGTCGCGCGCAGAATGTTGGCGAGCGTCTGCCCGCCGACACCGTCGACCGCGCCCGCCCAGCGCTCGGAAGCGAGCGGTCGGGTCGAGGGCTCGGCGAGCTCGGCGCGGTCGATGATCGCCTCGGCGCCGAGCGAACGCAGATAATCATGGGTCTCGGCCCGCCCGGTCGAGGCCGTCACTCGATGTCCGAGCGCGGCGAGAACCGCGACCGCGATGCTGCCGACGCCGCCCGCGGCTCCGCTCACCACCACCTCGCCGTCGCCCGGCGCGAGCCCATGCTCCTCAAGGGCGAGCACGCAGAGCATGGCGGTCAGCCCCGCCGTGCCGATCGCCATCGCCCGCTTGGCCGAAAGCCCCTCGGGCAGCGGCAGCACCCAGTCCGATTTCAGCCGCGCCTTCTGGGCATAGCCGCCCCAGTGGCGCTCGCCGATAAACCAGCCGGTCGCCAACACCTCGTCGCCGGGCTTGAAATCGGGCGAGTCCGACGCCTCGACCGTGCCCGCGAGATCGACGCCGGGCACATGGGGGTAATCGCGCACCAGCCGGCCCTTGCCGCCCAGCACCAGTCCGTCCTTGTAGTTCAGGCTTGAATACGCGACCCGGACGGTGACGTCGCCGGCGGGGAGCGCCTCGGTGTTCAGCGTCTTGAGCGCACCGCTGACGCCGCTCTCGTCCCGGTCGAGAACCAGTGCCTTGAAGCCATCGTCGGTCATGTCGTCTCCTCCCCCTCGCGCCGCCAAATTCGATCCAAAGGAATCACGTTCTAGTGGATCGGCGCGGCGCGTTCAAAGGATTCGGGTGGGGGGATCAACCCCGATCGCCCTGGCGCTCGCTGGCGGCGAGACGGCGCGCGATCTCGGGCATGGCCTCGACGCCGACATTTGCGAAGGCAAGCCGCAGGTATGCGTCCTGGTCGGGCCCGAAGGTGCTGCCCGGCAGGCAGAGAAGGCCCTGCTCGCGGGCGAGCCGCCGCCCGACCGCCTCGGCCGTCTCGCCGGCGAAGGGGTGGCGGACATAAGCGAAGAAGCCGCCGACGCTGACCAGCTCGTAACGCAGCTCGTTGAGGCGAAAGGCCTGGCGCAGCGCGACGCCGCGCACGCGCATGGCCCTGCGCTTCTCGGCGCGCCAAGCGTCGAGGTGCTCGAGCCCGAAGAGCGCCGCCTCCTGGCCGATGCGCGGCGCGCAAATGGCGACGCAATCCATGGTCTTGGCAATCTCGTCGCCGAGCGCGCGACCGCAGACCACCGCGCCCACCCGGTAGCCGGTGAGCGCGAAGACCTTCGAGAAGCTGTAGAGATGGACCAGCGTTTCGTCCCAGTCCTCGCGCGCGAACAGGTCATGCGGCGCGCCCTCGCGGTCGATGAAGTCGCGGTAGGTCTCGTCGACCATCAGGGCGATGCCGTGGCGGCGGGCGAGATCGAAGAAGGCGTCGAGCACCTCGGGCGGATAGATCGCGCCTGTCGGGTTATTGGGCGACACCAGCACGATCGCGCGCGTGCGCGGGCCGATCCGCGCCGCCGCGTCGGCCGGGTCGGGCACGCCGCCGCGCGCGGCGTGGAGCGGCAGCAGGACCGCGCGCATCCCCAGCATGTCGAGCCACATGCGGTGGTTGAAGTAGTAGGGCTCGGGCAGGATCACCTCGTCGCCCGCCTGGGCGAGCGCCATGATCGCGAGGCAGAAGGCTTGATTGCACCCCGCGGTGACGAGCACGTGGCGGGCCTCGACCCCGCCGCCGTAGGTGGCGCGGATATCGGCGGCGAGCGCCTCGCGAAGCGGATCGAGCCCCGGGACCGCCGTGTAGCGCGCGCTGTCGGGTTGGGTGACGATTTCGGCCAGATGGGCGCGCAGCGCGCGCGGCGGCGGATAGGCGGGTTCGCCCTGGGCGAGATCGATCAGCGGCGCATCGGGCGGAAAGCTGCAATCCGCGATCCACTCGCGCACGGCCGCGATGGGCGGCTCGACTACGGCGCCGACAAGCGGATTCGTGACATAGGACATCGGCGACGATCTGCGACCCGAAACTGAAAACGCTCAGCCCCCGGAAGCCCCCCGGAAGCGCGCGGCATCTTCACAGCCACGCCCGGCCGCGTCAACCGAGGCGTGCAAAGGAGGCCGCGCGGACGGGGAACAGACCGGCGCGGACTTGACCGGTCCCGCGCTAATTAAGGGTGGGCGCGCGCGCCTCGACCGTGCGTTCGGGGAAAACCAGCGCGCAATAGGCACCCCGGGACTTGAGATCGGCGCAGAGCGCGCGCGCCGCGCCCTCGCCGTTCACCGGTCCCGCGAGAACCCGGTAATAGATCCCCATGCCGGGGCCGAGATCGACCCGGACGATCGAATGGTCGAGCCCGGCGAGCAGATCGCCGTAGCGCGACGCCACCTCCCGCCAACCCTTGCGGGCGCGGACCTTGGTCCGATACGAGGCGAGGTGAAGGCGAATGCCGCTCGCCGCCGCGGACACGGGCACCGCGACCGGCTTGGCCGGCGGCTCGGAAACCGACACGGGCGGGGGTGCCTCCGCCGTCTCGGCCGAGGCCGCCGACGCGGAGGGAACCAGGAGGATCGGCTCGCCCGCGGACGCGCGCGGCGCGGACGGATTCGGCGGGGACGCCGGGTTCGCCGCCATTCCCATCGTTGCCGGCTTCGCGTCGAGCGCCGCCGAAAGCCGGCGCAGATCGTCGCTGACCCGCGCGAGGTTGGCGAACACGGTCTCCACCGTTTCCGCCCCGGGCGCGCCGGCCATGGCCGCGCTCTCGCCCTCTCCGCCTACCGCGCCGCCGGCCGCGAGGACCACCAGGCGTTCGCGGGCGAGCGCCGCGAGCGCCGCGCGCTCGGACCCCTCGACTCCCAGCGGACCGGGGCCGGCCGCGCCGCCGCGCGACGCCGCCTCGGCATAGAGCTTGCGCGCCTCGTCCATGCGTCCGGTGCGCTCGAACACGGCGGCGAGCGTGATCAGCGCATAGCCATTGTCGGGATTGATCTCGAGCGCCGCGCGAAGTTGGCGTTCGGCCTCGGCGGGGTCGCCGGCGACGAAGGCGCCCGCGCCCCGGTCGACGAGTTGCATGTCCTTGGTCGCGCTCGCGCAACCGCCGAGCGCGAAGGCCAGCGCGAAGGTGAGAAAGACCGCCCGCCCGCCGGCGGCGGCCGCCTTCCGCGCGCGTTCCCTGTCTCGCATCGCCATGTCCGACGCCTCGACCCCATGGAAATTACGGTTTCAAGATATAGTACGCCGGCCGGGGCGCGCGCGACAACATCTATGCGACACCGCCCTCGTCGCCGGTCTTTCGGACGCCGTACGTTAAGCCCCCGTTAACCCTTAACCTCTATTAACGATACGTGGCGAGACGCCCTTCGCCCGACCTGTCGTTCGGTGGATCATGAGCATTTTTCCTTTCAAAAACACGTCCTTCGCCCTTCGCCTCGCGGCGCTGGCGACACCGCTGTTCCTCGGCGCTTGCTTCCTGCCTCCGGTGGCGACCGTCGCGAGCACGGCGATCGACGGTTTCAGCTTTCTGGTTTCGGGCAAGAGCATGACCTCGTATGCGCTGTCCTTCGTCACGCAACGCGATTGCTCGCTCATCCGCGGGGTCGCCGCCGCCGACGTGACCGAGGTTTGCCGGCCGGGCGACGAGATGTTGCTCGCCCTGGCCGCCGACGTGCCCCAGGGCGACCGGGGCGCGGGCGGCATGCCCGCGTCGACGACGGCGCCCGAGTGGCCCGCGACGCCCCGGCTCGTGGCCACCGCCGACGCGCCCTTCATTCTCGTGACCGCATCGGCGTCCACGCGCTCGCCGACGCCGATCGCCGAAACGGCGATCCTCGCGCCGCCGCCGCCGCCCAAGCCCCGGCCGATCCTGCTCGCGGCGCTCGACGACGATCTGCCGATCACGCCGGCGACCGCTTCGCCCGCGCCGACGCCCGCCGGGCCGACGCCGGACGAGGCCGACGCCGTCAATCGCCCGGCCGTCTATCTGGTCGTCGGCAGCTTCCGCCTCGCCGACCGAGCGCAGGCGCTGATCGAGCGTCTGGCCGAGCTTTCGCCCGGCATGGCGATCGGCATCGTCAAGGGCAAGGTCTGGTTCCGCGTGGTGGTCGGTCCGCTCGACGGCGACGCGGTCGACGCCATGCGCGCGACCATGGCCGAGCGCGGCGTGCCCAACGCCTGGGCGATTCGTCTGTGCACCGCCGACCTCACCGCGCCGCCTTGCGACTCGCCGGGCACGCCCGCGAGCCTCGGCCCGTCGATCACACTCGCCGCCGTCGACGTGCTGCCCCGGGAGTTCGATTAAGCGTCGCGCGCGGCGCGCTTAATACGAAACCGGAAGCGGGTCGAGACTGCGCCACAGATACCAGGTCGCGACCGAGCGCCAGGGCCGCCAGGAGCGGGCGATGTGCGTGATCTCCTTGGCGTCGGGCCGGACATCGTCGGCATAGTGCCGCGCCACCGCCCGTTGCAGGCCGATATCGGCGAGCGGCAGCACGTCGGGCCGCAGAAGATGGAAGATCAGGAACATCTCGGCCGTCCAGCGGCCGACGCCCTTGACCCGGGTGAGTTCGGCCACCACCGCCTCGTCGTCCGCCTCGGCCCAGCGCGCGGGCTCGATCGCGCCCGAGAGGAACTTGTCCGCGAGATCCCCGAGATAGAGCAGCTTCGAGCGCGACAGCCCGCAGCCGCGAAGCGTCTCCTCGTCGGCCGCCGCGATGCGCGTCGCCGTGACCGCGCCGAGCGTCCGCTCGATCCGTTCCCAGACCGACGACGCCGCCTTGACCGAGATCTGCTGGCCGACGATCGAGCGGGCGAGCGTGCCGAAGGGGTCGTCCCGCGCGACCAATCGCTCGGACGGATAGGCGGCGATGATGCGGGCGAGGACCGGGTCGCGATCGGACAGATGCGCGACGGCCTCGGACCAGTATCTGGGCAACATGGCCTCGTCGTCGGTGGCGCGCCGCGCCGCTTGCGGCGGGACGCGGGATGCGCGCATCATAGCGGCCCCGAGGATCACGGCAAGACGCCCCGCCCGCCGATGCCCGTCCAGAACCGTTCGCCCCTTCGACCGCGTCGCCGCGCCCGCGCGCGGGCCGTCGCGCTGATCGGCGCGGTCGCGCTTCTCCTCGGGCTTTTCGCCGTCCCGGCGCGGGCCGACTTCGCCGCCGGATGGGCCGCGTTCGAGGCCGGCGACTACCAGCTTGCCCGAAACCATTGGATGCCGCTCGCGCTGGCCGGCGATCTCGACGCCATGTACGACATCGCGGCGCTTTACGAGAACGGCTACGGCGTCGCGCGCAGCACCTCGCGGGCGATCGAATGGTATCGCCGCGCCGCTAACCGTCGCTTCGCGCCGGCCCAGTTCCGGCTCGGCCAGATGTACGCCTTCGGCACCGGCGTCGCGCGCAATTTCAAGAAGGCGCTCCACTGGTACGAACGCGCCGCCGAGCAGGGCTATGCCGAGGCGCTGTTCAACCTCGCCGTCGCCTACGAGACCGGCGTCGACGACAGCCCCGACATCGCCCGCGCCATCACCTATTACAAAAGCGCCGCCGACCAGAACTTCGCCCCGGCGCAGTTCAATCTCGGCCGACTCTACGCCACGGGAAACGGGGTGACGCGCGATATCGCCCGCGCCGTGGCGCTCTACCGCGCCGCCGCCGAGCAGGGCTTCGCCCCGGCCCAGAACAACCTCGGCTACGCGTACGAGAAGGGGATCGGACTCGCCGCCGACACCGCCGAGGCCGTGCGCTGGTATCGGCGCGCCGCAGAGCAGGGTTTCGCCACCGCCCAGACCAATCTCGGCATCCTGCTCGCCTTCGGCACCAATATCCGTCGCGATTACGCCGCCGCCGCGCGCTGGTTCCGCGCCGCCGCGCTGACCGGCGACGCGAGCGCCCAGGCCAACCTCGGCCTCCTGCTCGCCAACGGCCAGGGGATCGAGCGCGACCCGGTCGAGGCCCATGCCTGGCTGCTTCTCGCCGCCGAGGGCGACGCGAACGGCGCCGCCTATCGCGACCGGCTGGCCGACCAGCTCGACGAACGCGAGATCGCCGCCGCCGCCCGGCGCGCGAGCGCCCTGCGCAAGGCGATCGACACCCGCGCGCCACGCCCGGGGCGCGCCCAGCCCCGCCCGACGGTCGATTTCGCGCGGATCGAGATGACCGCCCAGCGCTATCTCAAGACCCTCGGCCTCTATACCGGCGCGGTCGACGGCATGGTCGGCGGCGGCACCCGCGCGGCGGTGCGCGCCTTCCAGCGTCGCGCGGGCTTGCGCGCCGACGGCCGCATCACGCCCGCGCTGATCGAGGCGCTGTCGGCGGCCGTGCGCGCGCGCGCCGAAAAGGAAAAGAAAGCGGCGGCCGACGCGCCGTCCTGACCGCCCGCGTCCCCGCGCACGCCGCCGTGAGTTGCGTTCGCGTGCGCGCGCCTGTTTGATGCCCTGGACACATGCCAAAGAGAGGACCGGACGCCGTGGACGAAATTCACTTCACCTACCTCGGCGGCCCCGATATCGACGCGCTCGCCATGACCGACGACGAGATCCTGGGCGCGGTCGAGGCCGGGCTCGCCGCCCAGGGCGCGGGCGAGACGGTGATCGAGCCGCGCATGCATCTCGTCCCCGACCCGGCCTTTCGCGGTCATTTCAACGTGCTGCGCGGTTATGTCGCGCCGCTCGGGGTCGCGGGCGTCAAGATCGTCGGCGATTACGTCGACAACTACCGCCACGGCCTGCCCTCCGAGATGGCGCTCCTGAACCTGATGGACCCCAGGACCGGGGCGCCGCTCGCGCTGCTCGACGCCAAGGCGATCACCGAGATGCGCACCGGCGCGATGACGGCGCTGGGCGCCAAGTATCTCGCGCGCGAGAACAGCCGGGTGCTCGGCAACATCGGCGCGCGCGGCAGCTCGTACTGGAACGTGCGCCTGCTCGACCATCTGTTCGACTTCGACGAGATCCGGGTCCACTCGCGCCGCCCCGAAAGCCGCGAGCCCTTCGCCGAGCGGCTCGCGCGCGACCTCGGCAAGACGGTGCGCGCGACCGAAAGCTGGCAAGATTGCCTCGAAGGCGCCGACGTGATGGTCGAAGCCTCGCGGCTGGTCGAGCCCGAACCCCTGTTCCGAACCCGCTGGGTAAAGCCCGGCGCCTTCGTGGTCCCCTACGGCACCAAGAGCGCGATCGAGGACGACCTAACCGACATCATGGACAAGATCGTGGTCGACGACTGGGGCCAATGCACGGTCGGACCGTTCGGCAGCCTGCGCCGCCATATCGATTCGGGTCGAGTGAGCCGCGAGACCATCCACGGCGAGCTCGGCGAAATCGTCGCCGGCCGGCTCGCGGGCCGCGAGCGCGACGACGAGACCATCCTGTTCTGGCATCGCGGGCTGTCGCTTTCCGACATCGCGCTCGGCCACGCCATGCTCGAGAAGGCCGCCCGCCTCGGCCTCGGCACGCGGCTGCGCTACCTGTGATGATCACGCGATGATAACCCTGGTCGATCCCGCCGACCTCACGGCCGAGGTCTACCGGCGGGTGATTTACGAGCGCGAGACGCTCGCGCTCGCGCCGGCGCTTCTGGCGCGCATCGACGCCGCGCGGGCGGCGTTTCTCGCCCTGCTCGACGTGGGCGCGCTCTGCTACGGGGTCAACACGGGCTTCGGCGCCCTGCATGGCGAGCGGATCGAGGCCCGGGACTGGGCCGAGCTTCAGCGCAACGTGCTGCGCGCCCGCGCCGCCGCCACCGGCGCCCCCTTCGCGCCCCGCGTCGCGCGCGGCATGATGCTGGCGCGGCTGGTCAATTTCCTCTCCGGCCACGCGGCGGTGAGCGCCGCGCTCTGTCGCTTCGTGGTCGACCGGCTCAACGAAGGCTTCACCCCCTGGGTGCCGTCGCGCGGACTCGGCATGGCGGGCGAGATCATCCCGCTTTGCCACATGGCACAGACCTTCGTCGGCGAGGGCTTCGTGATCGGCGACGACGGCGCGCGCATCCCCGCCGCCGAGGCGCTCGCCGCGCGCGGGGTCGCGCCCTACGCGCCCGGCGCGAAGGAGGGGCTGGCGCTGATCAACGGGGTCGCCGCCTCGCCCGCCTACGGGTTCGAGGCCGCGCGCGAGATCGGCCGGACCGCGCGGCTCCTCGCCCTGGTCGCCGCGGCCTCGGTCGAGGCCATGGCCGCGCCCTTCGAGCCCTATGATCCCGCCGTCGACCGCCTGCGCCCGCAGCCCGGCATCGCCGAGGCCGCGCGCCGCCTGCGCCGCCATCTCGCGGGAAGCGCGGTCACGCGCGGCGCGGCGCAGGCGGCGATTTCCCTGCGCGTCATCCCCCAGGTCATGGGCGCGCTGTTCGACGCGCTCGCGCGCTTCGAGACGATCCTCGCCGAGGAACTCGCGAGCATCAGCGACAATCCGGTCTTTGTCGCCGGAAACGGCGACGGGCCGGCGCGCATCCTGCATAGCGGCAGCTTTCACAACGCGCATCTCGCGCTCGCGGCGGACGGGCTCGCGGTCGCGCTCGCGGGCGCGGGCGCGCTCGCGGTCCGCCGCCTCCACCGCTTGCTGGACGCGCGGCACAGCGGCCTCGCCCCCC
Source organism: uncultured Alphaproteobacteria bacterium (assembly GCA_964531525.1). GTDB lineage: Bacteria > Pseudomonadota > Alphaproteobacteria > JAAXGF01 > JAAXGF01 > CAYYWV01. The sequence goes on from CAZHDF010000042.1 coordinate 22,501, forward strand.
AGCTCGCGCTGCGCCCGGGGATGGACGCGGGGCTCGTGATCCTGCACAAGGCGGCGCTCGGCCACGAGGCCCGGCTGCGCCTGCTCGCCGCCCCGGTCACGCTCAACCAGGCGGAGGCGTCGTTCGGCCAGGAGGACGCCATGACCATGATCTTCCCGGCGCTCGACCGCCTGTTCGAGATGGCCGAGATCGCCCGCATGATCGCGGCCTACGAGCTTTACGCCGCCCTGGTCGCGATCGACCAGCGGGGCGAGCGGCCGGGCGACGACGTCGCGGCGCTCCGCGCGCTGGTTCGCGCGCGCGTGCCCCCTTACGCCGGCGACCGCGCCTACGGCCCCGAGATCGAGATCGTCGCGGCGCTGTTCGACGATCCCGCGCTCATGCGCCTCATCGAGCCCGAGGGGGAGGAACGAGACCCATGCGTCACGACCGAATCGCCGTAACCGGCGGCGGTGGCCGTCTTGGCCGC
>CAZHDF010000043.1:0-22775 GCA_964531525.1 uncultured Alphaproteobacteria bacterium
CGGTGGTCGGCACGTTGTGGTCGGCGACCGCGAGCGTCGCCTCGGGCCGGCGCACGGCGCGGCCGGCGGCGCGCAGGCCCTCGAAGGCCTGCGGGCTCGTCACCTCGTGAACGAGATGGCGGTCGATGTAGAGAAGACAGGTGCCGTCCTCCTGGGTCTCGACCAGATGGTCGTCCCAGATCTTGTCGAACAGCGTGCGCGGATCGGCCATGCGGCTCCCTCGTCGCTCGGCGCGCGCCGGCGCCCGATTATTCCGAAAAGGACACGCCCTAGGCCTGGGACTTGGCCGCCTTGGCGGCGGCCTTGGCCTCGGCTGCCTTCTTCTTCGCAGCGGCGGTGCGCGCCTGAGTGGCGGCGCGCTCGACCGCGGCGCGCTTGCCCGCGACGCCGGTGGTCTTCTCGGCGATCCGAGCACGCTTGCCGCGCAAGCCGCGCAGGTAATAGAGCTTGGCCCGGCGCACGTCGCCGCGACGCACGACCTCGATCTCGTCGATCCGCGGCGAATACAGCGGGAACACGCGCTCGACGCCCTCGCCGTAGGAGATCTTGCGAACCGTGAACGACGAGTTCAGGCCCCGGTTGCGGCGCGCGATGCAGACGCCCTCGAAGGCCTGGATGCGCTCGCGCGTGCCCTCGACGACCTTGACCTTGACGCGCAGCGTGTCGCCGGGCGCGAACTCGGGCACCGCGCGCGCCGCCGACAGCTTCTCGACCTGCTCGCGCTCGAGCTCTTCGATAATGTTCATGGCCTTCGCCCTTTCCTAGTCACTCTTGTCTTTCCCCGCCGCATGGCGCGCCCAGAGATCGGGCCGCCGCGCGCGTGTCACTCTCTCGGCCTCGGCGCGCCGCCAGGCCGCAATGCGCCCATGGTCGCCGGACAGCAGCACCTCGGGCACCGCGCGACCGCGCCACTCGGCGGGCCGCGTGTACTGCGGATACTCGAGAAGGCCGCTTTCGAAGCTTTCCTCCTCGAGCCCCTCGGGCGCGCCGATCACGCCGGGCAAAAGCCGCACGCAGGCGTCGATCACCGCGATCGCCGCCGCCTCGCCGCCGGACAGCACGAAATCGCCGAGGCTGAGCTCCTCGAGCCCACAGGCCTCGACAACCCGCTCGTCGACCCCCTCGTAGCGACCGCAGACGAAGGTCACCCGTTCGGCCGCCGCCAACGCGCGCACTCGCGCCTGATCGATCCGCGCCCCGCGCGGGGTCAACAAGACGCGAACGCCGGGCGCGTCCGCCGGGTGGCTCGCCTCGATCGCCGCCGCCAGCACGTCGGCGCGCATGACCATGCCCGGGCCGCCGCCGAACGGCGCGTCGTCGACGGCGCCGTGTTTATCGCGCGCAAAGGCGCGAATGTCCACCGTTTCGAGCGCCCAAACGCCGTCTTCGAGGGCGCGGCCCGCGAGCGAACAGCCGAGCGGCCCCGGAAACATCCCGGGAAACAGCGTCAGCACCGTCGCCCGCCAGGCCGGTCGCCGCGTCCGTTCGCTCATCGTTCCGTCCCGTCTCCGCCCGTCTCGCCGCCGGTTTCGTCACCTTTCTCGTCGTCTTCCCCCGGCCGCGCATCGACCGTCTCGGGCGGCGCGACCACCAGCCGCCCGGCGGCGAGATCGACCTCGGGCACCACGGCGCGGGTGAACGGCAGCAGCACGGTCTCGCCGCCCTCCGCCGGCGCGATCTCGAGAAGATCGCCGGCGCCGTGGTTCCAAACCGCGCGCACCGTGCCGTAGGGCGCGCCGTCGACGCGCTCGGCCCGAAGGCCGATCAGGTCGGCGTGGTAGAACGCCTCGTCCTCGGGCTCGGGCAGCGCCGCGCGCGGAACGTAGAGCCGCGTGCCGGTCAGCGCCCGGGCGGCGTCGCGATCCTCGATCCCGGCGAGCCGCGCGACCACCCAGCCCGGGCCGGCCTCGCGAACCTCGATCGACCGCGCTCGACCGCCGGGGCGATCATGGACCGGGCCGTAGGCGGCGATGTCCTCGGGCCGGTCGGTGTAGGTTGCGATACGCATCGCGCCCCGCACCCCCTTCGGCCGGCCGACGAGTCCGAGGCAGACCCAGCCGGCGGCGTCGCGCGCGGCGGGCATGCGCCCGGTCGGCCTATTCGCTCGCGCCCTCGGCCGCGCCCGCGTCGTCGGCCGGCGCGTCATCCTTGGGGGCCTCCTTGGCCGCCGCCGCGGCCTCGGCCGCCTCGCGCATGCGCTCCTGGGCCTTGGCCTTGGGCTTGCTCTTGTTCGGGCGATCGGGGATCGGCGGCATCGGAATCACGCCCGCCTTGCCGAGAAACCGCGCCACGCGCTCGCTCGGCTTCGCGCCCCGGTCGAGCCAATGGCGCGCGCGCTCGGCGTCGAGCACGACGCGCTTCTCGTCGTCCGCCGGCCGCAGGGGGTCGTAGTAGCCGAGCTTCTCTATGAAGCGGCCGTCGCGCGGGCTACGCGAATCGGTGACCACGATGCGGTAATGGGGGCGCTTCTTGGCCCCGCCGCGCGAAAGCCTGATCTTCAATGCCATCTGTCGTCGATTCCTCTCGTCGTTGGCGGCGGCCCTTGCGGCCGCGCGCGGAAGTTTCACGGTTGGTCGGGTTTCAATGCATCCGGCCCCCGCCGGGAGGCAGCCCTCCGGGGGGCAGGCCGCCCGGCGGCAAGCCGGGCAGGCCGTGGCGCAAAAGCCCCTTCTTGCCCAGCTTGTTGACGCGCTTCATCATGCCGGCGATCTCGCGATGCTGCTTGAGCAGGCGGTTGACTTCCTGGATCGAGGTGCCCGAGCCCGCCGCGATGCGCCGCTTGCGCGAACCGTTCAGGAGCTTGACGTTGCGCCGCTCGGCCTTGGTCATCGAGCCGATGATCGCCTCCTGGCGAACCAGGATCTTCTCGTCGACATTGGCGCCGGCGAGCTGCTTCTTGACCTTGGCGACCCCGGGCAGCAGCCCCATCAGCCCGCCCATGCCGCCCATGCGGCGAACCTGGCGAAGCTGGGCCGCGAGATCGTCGAGGTCGAAGCGGCCCTTCTGCATCTTGCGGGCGAGCGCCTCGGCCTCGTCGCGGTCGATGGTCTCGGCCGCCTTCTCGACCAGCGACACCACGTCGCCCATGCCGAGGATGCGCGAGGCGATCCGGTCGGGGTGGAAGGCTTCGAGGGCGTCGAGCTTCTCGCCGACGCCGATCAGCTTGACCGGCCGCCCGGTGACCGCCCGCATGCTGAGCGCCGCGCCGCCGCGCGCGTCGCCATCGACGCGGGTGAGCACGATGCCGGTGACCGCGAGCCGCTCGTTGAACGCCTTGGCGACGTTGACCGCGTCCTGGCCGGTGAGCGCGTCGGCGACGAGGAGCACCTCGACCGGGTCGACCGCCGCGCGCACGGCGGCGGCCTCGGCCATCATCTCGTCGTCGATATGGAGCCGCCCGGCGGTATCGAGCAGCACCACGTCGTAGCCTTCGAGCCGCGCGGTCTCCATCGCGCGGCGCGCGATCTCGACCGGCGCTTGACCCTCGACGATCGGCAGGGTCGCGACATTCGCCTGCTCGCCCAACACCGCGAGCTGCTCGCGCGCAGCCGGGCGGTAGACGTCGAGCGAGGCCATCAGGACCTTCTTCTTCTCGCGCTTGGTCAGGCGGGCGGCGAGCTTGGCGGTGGTGGTCGTCTTGCCCGAGCCCTGAAGCCCGACCATGAGAATCGCGGCGGGCGGGGAGGCGCGGAGCTCGATCGGCGCGGTCTCGGCGCCCAGGGTCTCGATCAGGTGGTCGTGGACGATCTTGACGACCATCTGGCCGGGGGTGACGCTTTTCAGCACCTCGGCCCCGACGGCGCGTTCGCGCACCGCCTTGACGAAATCCTTGACCACCGGCAGCGCCACGTCGGCTTCGAGCAGCGCGACGCGCACCTCGCGCAGCGCGGCGTCGACGTCGGCCTCGTTCAGCGCGCCGCGGCGCTTGAGCCGATCGAACACCGCGCCGAGGCGGGTTTGCAGGGTTTCGAACATCGCGATCCTTGATCCGATTCCGAAAGGGTCCGAGGCCCAAAAGGAAACGCGCCAGTGAGCGAATCTCGCCGACTGGCGTGCCCCCTCGAGGGCCGTTGCACACAAATCATTTGGGCGCGGCGGACTTTAGGGCGCGCGGCCGCGGAAAGTCAAGCGCGGGCGCGGATCGGCGCTTTTCGTTTGACGGCCGGGGCCGCCGCCCATCTGATGATGGAAGGACATGAGGAGAGGAACCGTGGTCGATATCGAAAGCGCCGTCGCCCGGCATTACGGAAGCGCCGGCCTGCTGGAGCGCATCCTGGCCGGTCTCGCGGCGAGCGGCGTCGATCCGGCCCGCGCGCGGCCCGAGGACCTGGCGCCGGTCGACGAGTTTCATATCGGCGGGCGCGAGGCCACCGCCCATGCGGTGGCGAAACTGTCGCCGCGCCCGGGCCAGCGGGTTCTCGACGTCGGCTGCGGCATCGGCGGCGCGGCGCGCTATCTCGCCGCCGAGATCGGTTGCCGGGTCTCGGGCATCGACCTCACGCCCGAATATATCGCGGTCGCGCGCGCGCTGACCGATCTAACCGGCCTCGGCGAGGCGGTGGACTACGAGGTCGCGAGCGCGCTCGCCATGCCCTTCGAGGACGCGACCTTCGACGCGGCGATCACCATTCACGTCGCGATGAACATCGCCGATCGAGCGGGGCTCTACCGCGAGGTGTCCCGGGTGCTGAAGCCCGGCGCGGCGTTCTGCGTCTACGACGTGATGCGCAAAAGCGCCGCGCCGCTCGTCTTTCCCGTGCCCTGGGCGCCCTCGCCCGAGACCAGCCACCTGACGACGCCCGAGGAGATGCGCGCCCATCTCGACGCGGCGGGGTTCGAGGTCGGGGAGGTCGAGGACCGCAGCGAGGCCGCGCGCGACTTCTTCCACCGCCGCCTGGCCGCCGCGAAGGACGGGCCGCCGCCACCGCTCGGAACCCATCTCGTCATGGGGCCGAGCACCGGCGAAAAACTCCGGAACGTGCTGGTCAATATCGAAGCCGGCCGCGTCGCTCCGGTGCTGATGCTCGCGCGCCGCAAGGCGGGATGACGGCCCTCGTCATCGTGGCTTGGTATCAGAACCCCACCAGATCGGCGCCCTTGAGGGCGAGGCGCGCGCGGGCCTCGGCGGGGGTCGCGATCTCGATCGAGAGGTCCTCGAGGATGCGGCGGATCTTGGCCACCTGCTGGGCGTTGCCCTCGGCCAAGCGGCCCTTGGCGATGTAAAGGCTGTCCTCGAGGCCGACGCGCACGTTGCCGCCCATGATCGCGCCCATGGTGCAGAGCCCCATCTGATGCCGCCCGGCGGCGAGCACCGACCATTCGTAGGCGTCGCCGAACAGGCGGTCGGCGGTGCGCCGCATGTGCAGGAGATTGTCGGCCTCGGCGCCGATACCGCCGAGAATCCCGAAGATGGTCTGCACGAACAGGGGCGGCTTGGCGAGCCCCCGGTCGAGGAAATGGGCGAGCGTGTAGAGATGGCCCACGTCGTAGCACTCGAACTCGAAGCGCGTGCCGCAGCCCTCGCCGAGATCGGCGAGGATGCGCTCGATATCGGCGAAGGTGTTCTTGAAGATGTAGTCGCGCGAGCCCTCGAGATGGGCGCGCTCCCAGTCGTGCTCGAAGCGGGTCATGCGGTCGAGCGCCGGGTAGAGGCCGAAGTTCATCGAGCCGAGGTTGAGCGAGCAGAGCTCGGGCTTGGCGCGCCGGGGCGCGGCGAGCCGGTCGTCGAGCGACATGCCCGCGCCGCCGCCGGTGGTGATGTTGACCACCGCGTCGGTCGCCTGCTTGATGCGCGGCAGGAAGGCCATGAACGCCTCGGGATCGGGGGTCGGCCGGCCGTCGCGGGGATCGCGCGCGTGGAGGTGGAGAACGGCGGCGCCCGCCTCGGCCGCGGCGATCGCCTCGGCGGCGATCTCGTCGGCGGTGATCGGCAGATGCGGCGACATGGACGGCGTGTGGATGGAGCCGGTCACGGCGCAGGTGATGATGGCCTTGCGGGGGCTGCTCACGAGAGATTTCCTTGATGCCGGGATGGGAGGCTGCGGCGCGCGCGGTTAGGCGCGAACCTTGCCGCGCTCGTCGAGGAGGACGCAATCGCGCGAGCGGATCGTCACCACGACCCGATCGCCCTCGCGGTGGGGGTGCTCGTCGATCGTGCTGATGATTTGAATGCGCGTGCCCGCCACCTCGACGAAATAGCGCGCGGTCACGCCCAGGTAATCGACGTCGCCGATCCGGCCGTCGAAAACCGTGTCGTTGGGTTCCGGTTCGGCCGGCGCGGTCCCGATCCGAATCTTCTCGGCGCGGACCACGACCTCGACCGGCGCGCCCTCGACCCAATCGCCGGCGCTCGCCACGGTCAAGGTCTCGCCGTCGCCGACGCGGACCTTGACGAGATCGCCGTCGATGGCCGCGATCGTGCCGGCGATGAAATTGGAATAGCCGAGGAAATCGGCGACGAAGCGCGAGGCGGGGCGGTTGTAGACGTCCTCGGGCGCGCCTTCCTGCTCCTTCTCGCCGTCGCTCATCACCACGACGCGGTCGGACATGGCGAGCGCCTCCTCCTGGTCGTGGGTGACGAAGATGGTGGTGATGCTGAGCTCGCGCTGGATCTTCTTGAGCTCGACGCGCATCTCCTCGCGCAGGTTGGCGTCGAGCGCCGAGAGCGGCTCGTCGAGCAACAGCACGTCGGGCTCGATCACGATCGCGCGGGCGAGCGCGATGCGCTGCTGCTGGCCGCCCGAAAGCTGCGACGGCAGGCGCTTCTCGGTGCCCGGCAGGCGCACGATATCGAGCGCGCGGGCGACCTTCTCGCGAATCGTCGCCTTGTCGACGTTGCGGTACTTGAGGCCGAAGCCGACGTTGTCGAACACGGTCTTGTGGGGAAACAGGGCGTAGTTCTGGAATACCAGCCCGATGTTCCGCTTGTGAATGGGGATGTCGTTGACGCGCCGCCCCTTGATGAGGATGTCGCCCTCGGTCGGCTCCTCGAGACCGGCGATCATGCGGAGAATCGTCGTCTTGCCACAGCCCGAGGGGCCGAGCAGGGTCAGAAAGGTCCCCTCGGAGATGGACAGGTCGATGCCGTTGACGGCGACGACGGCGCCGAAATTCTTGACGACGCCGGTCAGCTCTACGGCGGCGGTGGTCGCTCTCATGGCCGGCTCGCTGCGATCATGGGAAAAAATCCGGACGGGTCACGCAAGAAGGAAAAGGCGGCAAAGCGGGGCGGGGCGCGGCCGCGACCGCGCCCCTCGATCCGGCCTCGCGGCCGGCCCCGGGCCTCCTTCCCCTAGAAGCCTTTCATGATGCGGTTCGCCTTCTTGGCCCAATCGCCCTCGTGCCCGTTCCAGTAGTCGGGCTTGGCGAAGGTCAGGGCCGCGAGCTTGCCCGTGGGATCGAAGGTCGGGATCTTCTGGACCGCCTCGGGCATGGGCACCTTCGTCGGGTCGAGCGAGGGCGGATAGTTCTGGCCGATGGCGACCGCGATGGCGGTCTCGGGCTCGAGCATGAAGTTGATCAGCTCCTCGCATTCCCGCATCGGACTGCCCTTGAGCACGAACATGGTCTCCATCCAGCCGTAGCCGTTCTTCGGATTGAAGAACCCGATGTCGTGGCCTTCCTGGCGCAGGCGCGCGATGCGTCCCGACCAGGCGGGGCTCACCCACATCTCGCCCTCGGCGAACAGGCTCATCAGCTCGGCGCCCGAGGACCAGTACTTCAGGATCAGCTTGCGGTGCTTGCGCATGCTGTCCCACACCGCGTCCATGTCCTTGATGTCGTTGGGGTCCTGATCGGTGGCGAGCGCCGCGAACCAGATCTGTTCGCGCCAGTCCTGATAGCTGCCGATCTTGCCCTTCCACTGCGGGTCGACCAGCATGCGCGCGCCCATCTCGTGGGCGTAGTCGTCGCTGACGTACTTGCGGTTCCAGGCGAGCCCGGTGGTGCCGTAATCGTAGGGCGCCGCCGACAGGCCGTCGGGCGTGATGGCGCGAAACGGCCTGATCAGCGATTCCATCACCAGCTTGAGGTTGGGAATGTTGTCCTCGTTGATGACCGTCCCGAACCCGGCGTTGACGAAGCGGGCGTAGTCGAACACGCCGCTCGAATGGAAGATGTTGTAGGTGCCGGGCTTGCTTGCCTTGACCTTGGAGAAGAACTCGTCGGTGCCGCCGAAGGTGCCTTCGTCGACCTTGATGCCGGTCTTGGCGGTGTAGGGCTTGAAGGCGTACTTGCTGAGCGCCTCCGAGACCACCCCGCCCCAACCGTCGAAGCGGATCTCGGTAACCGCGGCGAGCGCCTCCTTGGTGGCGAAGCGGAACGGGCCGCCGACCACGCCGGCCGCGACGCCGGCGGCGCCGAGCAGGCGGAAGAAGCTGCGACGGTCGAGATCGCCGTTCAAGTAGCGCTCGCGCAGCCGTTGATAGCGTGTCGTGCTGTCCATGGGTTAATGCCTCCCTTTAAGGGTTGTGTGCCGGGGCGCGGGTCACATCCGGGCCCGGGCGAAATAGCGGACCACGCCGCCGGCGATCAGCGGCAGGCCCACGGTAATGACGATCATGACGGTGCCGAGAGCATTGATCTCGGGGCTGATGGAGTTGCGCAGCATGCCGAAGATCTGGGTCGGCACGGTCTCGAGCCCGGCCGACTTCCAGAACATGGTCGCGGTGACGTTGTCGAACGAGATCGTCAGCGCGAACAGCATGCCGGCGAAGATCGCGGGCATGAGAAGCGGCATCGTGATTTCGAGAAACGCCTGCATTCGGTTGGCGCCCAGACTCAGGGCCGCCTCCTCGTAGACCCGGCGGATCCCGTAGAGCCGCGCCTGAACCACCAGCACCACATAGGGCAGCGTCAGGATGACGTGGCCGAGCAGCAACACGCCGAAGCTGCGCGAAAAATCGAGCCACTTGAGAAACAGCAGGAGCGCCACGCCGAGCACCACCTCGGGCACCAGGATGGGCGCCACCAGGAACGTGTTGATGAACTCCTTGCCGGGAAACTCGTAGCGCACGATCGCGATGCAGGCGCTGACCCCGATCGCGGTCGAGATCACCGCGGTCAGGCTGCCGAGCAGAAGCGAGGTCTTGAACGCGCTCACGATCGCCTCGTTCTCGGCCAACCTCGCGAACCAGCGCAGGCTGAAGCCGGTCAGGGGAAAGCTCCCGAACATCGAATCGTTGAACGAGAGCAACACCACCACCGCGATCGGCGCGAAGGTGAAGATATAGACCAGCCCCGTGAAGAAGCGGATGCCGTTCCAGGCGGTGAAGACCCCGCGTCCCATCAGCCGAAGCTCTTGTAGACCTGGCTCAGGCTCATGAACCGGGTGTAGAGCACGACCACGGCCCCGAGCACGAGCAGCAGCACGATCGAGAGCGCCGAGCCGAGCGGCCAGTTGAGCTCGACGATGATGGTCTCGAAGATGATCCCGGCGAACATGGAGTTGTCGGGGCCGCCCAGGATCATCGGCGTGATGTAGCTGCCGCCCGTCAGCACGAACACCAGCAGGCTGCCGGCGGCGAGCCCGGGCAGCGACAGCGGCAGCGTGACCTCGCGGAACGCCTGCCAGCCGGTGCAGCCGAGCGAACGCGCGGCGTCGACCAGCGACTTGTCGATCCCTTCGAGGCTCACGTAGATGTTGAGGATCATGTACGGCAGGAAGGCGTGCACGAAGCCCATGATCACCGAGAACTCGATGTAGAGCATGTGCTTCGGCCCGTCGGTCAACCCCAGCGCCTGAAGGAGGTAGTTGATGATCCCGTTGGTGCCGAGAATATGGATCCACGACAGGGTGCGAATAATGTAGCTGATCCAGAACGGCAGCAGGAGCAGAAGGATCAGCAGCGCCTTGTTGCGAAACCGCGTATGCACCAGGAAATAGGCCGGAATGTAGCCGAGCAGCGCGCAGGCGACCGTGGTGATCGCGGCGTAGCGCAGGCTCTGCCACAGGATCGCGTAATAGAAGCTGTCGGTGAAGACCTCGACCCAGTTGGCGATGTTGAGGTCGGGCACCTCGAGGCCCGTGATCGTCCGCTGCCAGAACGAATAGGCGACCACGAAGCCGGTCGGAATGGCGAGCAGCAGCGTCACCGCCGCGAGCGACGGCGCCAGCAATATCCAGGGACGCGCCTTTTCCGCGGTCGACGCCATTGGTTTCACGCTCCCTGTTCCGACCGCGCCGCCGCGCGCTCGCGCCCGCGCCGGCGGGTCCGTTGTCTCGGATCCTTTTGCCCGAGATCCTTGGTCCGGATCGTTGCGGAAACCGCTTCGCGTCGCCTTTCCGGCGCCGCGCCCGGTTCCGACAATCCCCTTGTCGAGAAAGGAGAACCCTCTCCGTTGGATTATGCAAATAGATAATTTAAATCCCGAACATCCATTTTCCTTATGAATGGTCGCGGCGCCGGCCCGGAGGGCGGGCCGGACGACGGCGCGAACGGCGAAGCGAGTTCCGCGCGCCGCCCCGGGAAGCACCCTCGGAACGTCTCCGAGCACAACCATCGATAGAATCAATATTGCCCCAACGTTAGATCGCCCTTATCGTTGGAACATGACCATTCCGCTCGACCCGCTGGCCAACCGCCTTGACTGGAACCTGCTGCGGACCTTCATGGTCATCGTGCAGGAAGGCGGAATCACGCGCGCCGCCGACCGGCTGCTGCTGAAGCAGCCGACCGTGAGCGCCGCGCTCAAGCGTCTCGAGGCCCGGCTCGGCCAGAAGCTGATCGAGCGCAACAGCCGCAGCTTCCGAACCACCGGAGCGGGCGAGACGCTGTACCGCGAATGCGTCGAGATCTACGGCAACATCGCCCGCGTCGGCCAAGCGCTGCGCGAGGTTCCCGACGAGGTCCGGGGAACGGTCCGGGTGCTGCTGGCGAGCCATGTGGTCTGCCCGCTGTTCGACGACGTGCTCAGCGAGGTTCATCGGGCGCATCCCGCGATCGACTTCGCCCTCGAGGTCATGCCGAGCCCCGACATCATCCAGGCGGTTCGCCAGAAGGCGGCGAGCTTCGGCGTCTGCCTGGTCGACGAGACCGATCCGGCGCTCGACTACGAGCGCGTCTTCCGCGAGTATTTCGGCCTGTTCTGCGGCCGCCGCCACCGCCTGTACGGGCGCGCGGGCCTGGCGCTCGCCGACCTTCGGGGCGAGCCCTGGGTCACCTTCCAGACCGACCAGCCCGACCGCCCGCTGCGGCCGGTCGCTCTTCTGCGGCTGCGCGAGCGGCTGGGCGAGCGCATCATCGGCGTCTCGAGCGAGCTGCACGAGGTTCGCCGCCTGATCATCGCCGGCGTCGGAATCGGCCCGATGCCGATCCACGTGGTCGAGCGCGACGTCCGCGACGGGCTTCTGTGGCGCCTGCCGCCCTATGCCGATCCGCCGGCGATCGACGTCTGGCTGGTGACCAACCCGCGGGCGCGGCTCAACAGCGCCGAGCGCGCGCTGCTCGCCCATCTGCGCGCGGCGCTTCACCGCACGCCCGAGAGCGAGCGCACCTATCCCCGCCTCCCGTCGCGAGCGGTCGGCGCACAAGCCCGGGCATGATTCACTCGAAATGAATCGGCGCCGCCGTTGCATCGCGACCGTGGGCGGGGATAGGCTGCGGCCGTTTCCCGCCCCGAGCGGACCTTTCACGCGGACAACCCAACCATGAAGGTCGTCTATTCCGAGACCCACGCCGACCACGCGCCGCGCCATTTCCTGGTTCGCGGGGCGCGCGTCGAAAGCCCCGAGACGCCGGCCCGCGCGACCGCCCTGCTCGCCGCCGCGCGCGCCGCCGGCCACGAGATCGTCGCCCCCGGCGACTTCGGCCCCGGCCCGCGCGCCCTGGTGCATACGCCAGAATACCTCCGCTTCCTGGAAACCGCGCACGCCCGCTGGCAAGAGCTCGACGACCCCTCGGACGAGGTGATCCCCAATGTCCACCCGAGGCGGCGGGCGGTGTCCTATCCGAGCGGGATCGTCGGCCAGGCGGGCTATCACATGACCGACACCGCCTGCCCGATCGGCCCCGGCACCTGGGCCGCGGCCCGCGCCGCGGCCGACGTCGCCGCGCAAACCGCCGATCTGCTGCTCGACGGCGCGCGCCTCGCCTACGGGCTCTGCCGACCGCCGGGACATCACGCCTATGCCGACGCGGCCGGGGGGTTCTGTTTCCTCAACAACGCGGCGATCGCCGCCCGGCGGCTCGGCGCGGGCCTCGGCCGGGTCGCGGTGCTCGACATCGACGTCCACCACGGCAACGGCACCCAGGCGATCTTCTACCATCGCGCCGACGTGCTGTTCGTCTCGCTGCACGCGGACCCGAGCGCCTTCTATCCCTTCTTCTCGGGCTATGCCCAGGAGCGCGGCGCGGGGCCGGGGCTCGGCTACACCCTCAATCTGCCGCTCGCGCCCGGGTCCGACGACCGCGCCTTCCTCGACGCGCTCGACCGCGCGCTCGGCGCGATCCGCGCCTATGCGCCCGGCGCGCTCGTCGTCTCGCTCGGCTTCGACGCCTTCGCCGGCGATCCGCTCTCGCCGCTCAAGGTCACGACCGACGGCTACGCCCGCGCCGCGCGCGCGATCGCCGGGCTCGGCCCGCCGACGGCGCTGATCCAGGAGGGCGGCTACGACTGCGCCTCGCTCGGCACCAATCTCGCCGCCTTTCTCGCCGCCTGCGAGGAGGCCGGATCATGAGCGATCCGCGCGACGACGCGACCAGCCCGCCGCTCGACGAGCGCGCGAGCTACGCCTATTTCGCCCGCCACAGCCTGCGGTTCTCCGACCTCGACGCGCTCGGCCACGTCAACAACCTCGCCACGGCGGCGCTTTTCGAATCGGTCCGGGTCAGCTTCCTCGCCGAGGCGGGCATGCCCGTGAGCGCGCCCGAGTACGGCTTCGTGATCGCGCGCATGACGGTCGATTACCTGCGCGAGCTCCATTTCCCCGGCGAGGTCGAGATCGGCACCCGGGTGCTGCGGATCGGGCGCAGCTCGGTCACCATCGGCCAAGGCCTGTTCTCGAACGGCGACTGCATCGCCACCGGGACCGCGGTCTGCGTGCGCATCGACCGGGCGAGCGGCCGCGCGATCGCGCTCGACGCGGCGCTCCGCGCCCGCCTCGCCGCCCTGTCGGAGGGCTGAAAAGGGGCGGAAATCCGGGCCAAAAGGGTTGGACGCCCTCGCGAGCCCGCCCTATAAGTCGCTTCATGACTGGGATCGCGTTCATCAAGATGCACGGGCTCGGCAACGACTTCGTGGTCGTCGACGGGCGCCGGGCGGCGCTCGACCTCGACCCCGACTGGGTCCGCGCGGTCGCCGATCGGCGCACGGGCGTCGGCTGCGACCAATTCATCGCGATCCTGCCGTCCGAGGTGGCGGACGCGCGCATGGTCATCCGCAACGCCGACGGCCGCCCCGCCGAGGCCTGCGGCAACGGCAGCCGCTGCGTCGCCGCGCGCCTCATGGCCGAGAGCGGACGCGACCGGACGCGGATCGAGACCGACGCCGGGATCATCGACGCCCGCGCGACCGCCGACGGCGCCGTCACCGTCGACATGGGCGCCCCACGCTGCGATTGGCGCGACGTGCCGCTCGCCCGCGAGGCCGACACCCTGCATCTCGACCTCGGCGCGCCGGCGCCGGGGCCGGCGGTCGCGCTCAGCACCGGCGTGCCCCATGCGGTGATCTTCGTCGACGACGTCGCCGCGATCGACGTCGCCGGGCTCGGCGCGGCGCTCGAGCATCACCCGATCTTCCCCGCCGCCGCCAACATCGACTTCGCCCAGGTGCTCGCGCCCGACCGCATCCGCATGCGGGTCTGGGAGCGCGGCGCGGGCGTCACCCGCGCCTGCGGCACCGGGGCCTGCGCGGTGGCGGTCGCGGCGGCGCGGCGCGGTTTGTGCGGCCGCGCGGTCGAGGTGGTTCTCGATGGCGGCGCGCTCGATATCCTGTGGCGCGACGACGACCATATCGAGATGACCGGCCCCGCGGCCACCGCGTTCGAGGGCCGGTTGTCCGCCGCCTTGACGCCCACCTCGGGAGGCGCGCCGTGACCGAACGCGAGCGCCGCGCGACCGAGGTCGTGACCTTCGGCTGCCGCCTCAACGCCTACGAGGCCGAGATCATCCGCCGCAACGCGCATGAAGCGGGGGTCACCGACACCATCGTCATCAACACCTGCGCCGTGACCGCCGAGGCCGAGCGCCAGGCCCGCCAGGCGATCCGCAAGGCGCGCCGCCGGGCCCCCGACGCGCGCATCGTGGTGACCGGCTGCGCCGCCCAGATCAACGCCGACGCCTTCGCCGCCATGGCCGAGGTCGATCAGGTGATCGGCAACGCCGAGAAGCTGCGCGCCGACGCGCTCGGCCACGCCGCCGGGCCGCGCGTGCGGGTCAACGACATCGCCGCCGTGCGCGAGACCGCGGGCCATCTGGTCGCCGGCTTCGAGGGCCGCGCGCGGGCCTTCGTCCAGATCCAGAACGGCTGCGACCACCGCTGCACCTTCTGCATCATCCCCTTCGGCCGGGGGCCGAGCCGCAGCGTGCCCATGGGCGCGATCGTCGAGCAGGTCCGCGCCCTGGTCGCGTCGGGCTACCGCGAGGTGGTGCTGACCGGGGTCGATCTCACGGCCTACGGGGCCGACCTGCCGGGCGCGCCGAGCCTCGGGCGAATGGTCCGCCGCCTGCTCGCGGCCGTGCCCGAGCTGCCGCGGCTCAGGCTCTCCTCGATCGACGTCGCCGAGGTCGACGACGACTTGTTCGAGACCATCGCGTCCGAGCCCCGGCTGATGCCGCATCTCCATCTCAGCCTTCAGGCGGGCGACGATCTGATCCTCAAGCGCATGAAGCGCCGCCACAGCCGCGACCAGGCGCTCGACTTCTGCGCCCGGGTTCGCGCGGCGCGGCCCGAGGTGGCGTTCGGCGCCGACCTGATCGCCGGCTTCCCGACCGAGACCGAGGCGCAGTTCGGCAAGACCCTCGATCTCGTCGAGGAGGCGGGGCTGGTCTATCTCCACGTCTTTCCCTATTCGGCGCGTCCCGGCACGCCCGCGGCGCGCATGCCGCAGGTGCCGATCGCCGAGCGTCGCGTCCGCGCGGCCCGCCTGCGCGCGGCGGGGGACGCCGCGCTCGACCGCTTCCTCGCCGCCGGCGTCGGGCGGCGGCACGCGGTGCTGGTCGAGACCGGGACCGAGGGCCGGAGCGCGCAGTTCGCCCCGGTGCGCCTCGCCGGCCCCCGCCCCCCCGGGACGCTGGTTTCCGCGCGCGCCGAAGCGGTCGAGGACGGCATGCTGATCGCGCGGGCTTGCGACGAGGCGGCGTGATGAGCGAGGCGGCCGCGCCGCGCGGCTGGCTCGCGCGGCTCAAGTCGGGTCTCGCGCGCTCGTCGTCCAAGATCAGCGACGGCATCGGCTCGATCTTCTCCAAGCGAAAGCTCGACGGCGAGACGATCGAGGCGCTCGAGGATCTGCTGATCACCGCCGACCTCGGCGTCGAAACCGCGGCCGCGCTCGCGGGCGCGATCGCCGCCACCCGCTTCGAGCGCGAGGCGAGCCCCGAGGCCGTCCGCGCCGTGCTCGCCGAACGCATCGCCGCGATCCTCGATCCGGTCGCCAAGCCGCTGATCCTCGATCCCGCCCGGCGGCCCTCGGTGGTGCTCGTCGTCGGCGTCAACGGCACCGGCAAGACGACGACCATCGGCAAGCTCGCCAAGACCTGGCGCGACGAGGGCAAGTCCGTGGTGCTGGCCGCCGCCGATACCTTCCGCGCCGCCGCGATCGACCAGCTTCGCGTCTGGGGCGAGCGCACGGGATCGCCCGTGGTCGCCGGCGCGCCCGGCGCCGACCCGGCGGGGCTCGCGTTCGACGCGCTGACCCGGGCGCGCGCCGAGAACGCCGACGCGCTGCTCGTCGATACCGCCGGGCGGCTTCACAACCGGGCCGAACTGATGGCCGAGCTCGAAAAGATCGTCCGCGTCCTCGGCAAGGTCGACGCCAGCGCGCCCCATCACCGGGTGCTGGTGCTCGAC
The DNA here is from genome assembly GCA_964531525.1 of uncultured Alphaproteobacteria bacterium. Lineage (GTDB taxonomy): Bacteria > Pseudomonadota > Alphaproteobacteria > JAAXGF01 > JAAXGF01 > CAYYWV01. The sequence continues at coordinate 16,006 of CAZHDF010000043.1, forward strand.
GCCACCGTGGGCCAGAACGCGCACGCCCAGGTCGAGACCTTCGCCCGCATGATCGATATCACGGGGCTGATCGTCACCAAGCTCGACGGCACCGCGCGCGGCGGCGTGATCGTCGCGCTCGCCAAGCGCTTCGGCCTGCCGGTCCACGCGGTCGGCGTCGGCGAGGGTGTCGACGACCTGCGCCCCTTCGAGGCCCGCGCCTTCGCCCGCGCGCTCGTCGGATTGGACTGAAGCCGCCGCCCCACGACAAAGAGCCCCCCATGACCGTCCGCATCCCCCCGATCCATGAAAGCGACGACCCCCGCGTGCAGCGACTGCTGGGCGCGGCCACGACCTGGAACGTCTCGCGCGTGATCGCCAACGCGCCCGCCTGCCTCGAAATGATGCGCAACATGACCGGTCTGCTCGCGCGCGGCAGCCTGAGCCACGCCGACCGCGAGGTGGTCGATCTCACCATGGCCGAGATCAACGGCTGCCATTACTGCACCAAGGCGCATGTCAAGCTCGCCCGCGAGGCGGGGCTGGACGAGGCCGATATCAAGGCGATCGTCGAGGGACGGCCGGCGCCGGGGGCGCGCGCGAACCTCATTCAGGCGATCACGCGTCGACTCGACGAAACCCGGGGCGGGCTGTCCGACGACGAGATCGCCACCTTCCGCGAGCGCGGCCTGGGCGACGGCGAAATGATCGAGGTGATCGGCGTGATGGCGCTGTGCACCTTGACCAACTTCACCAACCGCCTCGCCCAAACCGAGCCCGACGACTTCATCGCCGATATCACGGTCTGACGCGAGCGGTCGAGAGAAGGACGGCGGCGGCGATCACGGAACAAGGTGGGAGAAGGCGAAAATGAACGATCCGCTCGGCGATACCTTCGGCGCGGCGGCCTATGGCGGACCCGGCTGGCGGCCGCGCGAGGGGGCCCATGGCGACGAGATCGGCGCGATCTGGCGGCGCGCCGGCATCCGCGACGAATGGAGCCCGCTGCGCGCGGTCGTCCTGCATCGCCCGGGCGACGAACTCGCGATCCGCGACGCGGCCGACGCGGTCCAGATGATCGCGCCCCCCGATCCCGCCCGGGTTCGCGACGAGCACGACGCGATCGCCGCGGCTTACGAGGACGCCGGGGTGGCGGTCCATTACGTCGCGCCCGCCGAGACGCCGCCGCCCAATCAGATGTTCGTCGCCGATCTCATGTTCATGACGCCCGAGGGCGCGATTCTCGCGCGCCCCGCCTCGATGGTGCGCGCGGGCGAGGAGCGCTGGGTCGCGCGCCGGCTCGCCGATCTCGGCGTGCCGATTCTGCGGACCCTGACCGGGCGCGCCACCTTCGAGGGCGCCGACGCCATGTGGCTCGACGACGAGACCGTGGCGGTCGCGCGGGGCCTGCGCACCAACGACGAAGGCATCGCCCAGGTGAGCGACGCCCTCGCCGCCCAGGGGGTCGCGACGATCCCGGTCGATCTGCCGTTCGGCACCATGCATCTGATGGGCATGCTGCGAATCGTCGCCCCCGACCTCGCGGTCGCCTGGCCGCGGCGCACGCCCTTCGCCGCGGTGACGGCGCTGCGCGAACGCGGCTACCGCGTCCTGTTCCTGCCCGACGACGGCGAGGCCCAGCGCAACCACGCGCTCAACTTCGTGACGCTGGCCCCCGGGCGCGTGCTCATGATCGCCGGCAACCCGAAGACCCGGACGTTCTACGAGGACAACGGGATCGACTGCCTGCGCGTCTCCGCCGACGAGCTGATCAAGGCGGCGGGCGGGGTGGGGTGTCTCACCGGCGTGCTCGCCCGCGAGGGCGGCGCGGGCCGGCGCGAGAGGTCTGCTTAAGACCGGCCGGCCCAAGGCGCGGCGTCTTCGCATTGAAGCGACGCCTCTTGCATCCTTGGCCCCCATCCCCACCAACCCCCTTTCGCAGAGGTCTCCTCGACGGGGAAGGGTCGGGTGGGGGTGCCGCGCGGGACCGCGAAAAGCGCCGATTCAATTCGATGAAATCCCGTGCCGCCCTAAAATCATCCCGCTCTCGTATCGGCCTTCTCCCTACCCGTCGGGCGAGCGATTCCCTATCTTAAGGGCCATGAGCGAGCAGGCGAGCGCGACGGGAGGGGCTTCGGAAACGACGCCCACGGGGCTGTCCGGCTTCGCCGTCATCCGGGCGGCGCTGCCGACGCTGCCCGCGCGGCCGGGCGTCTACCGCATGATCGACGCGCGCGGCAAGGTTCTCTACATCGGCAAGGCCAAGAACCTGCGCAAGCGGGTCGCGGCCTACGCCCAGGCCTCGCGGCTTTCGATCCGGATCGCGCGCATGGTCGCGCAGGCCGCGAACCTCGAGATCACCACCACCCACACCGAGGCCGAGGCGCTGCTTCTCGAAGCCAACCTCATCAAGCGCTTGCACCCGCGCTACAACATCCTGCTGCGCGACGACAAGTCGTTCCCCTACATCCTGCTGCGCGCCGACCACGACTGGCCCCAGCTCGTCAAGCACCGGGGCGCGCGCAAGCGGCCGGGCGATTACTTCGGCCCCTTCGCCTCGGCCGGCGCGGTCAACCAAACGCTCGGCACCCTACAACGCGCCTTTCCGCTTCGGAGCTGCTCGGACAACGTGCTCGCCGGACGCACGCGGCCCTGCCTGCAATATCAGATCAAGCGCTGCGCCGCCCCCTGCGTCGGGCGGATCGACGCCGACGCCTACCGCGCCATGGTCGACGAGGCGCGCGCCTTTCTCGCCGGACGCAGCCGCGCGGTGCAGGAGAGCCTGGCGGCGCGGATGCAGGCGGCGAGCGATACACTCGACTTCGAGGCGGCGGCGATCTACCGCGACCGCATCCGGGCGCTCGCCCAGATCCAGGCCAACCAGGACGTGAACGTCGCCGCGGTCGGCGACGCCGACGTGATCGCGGTCCACCAGGAAGGCGGCCACGCCTGCGTCCAGGTGTTCTTCTTCCGCGCCGGACGGAACTACGGCAACCGGGCCTATTTCCCGTCGCGCGCCGGGCGCGCCGAGCCGGCCGAGGTACTCGCCGCCTTCGTCGGCCAGTTCTACCAGAACAAGGAGCTACCGCGCCGCGTGATCGTGAGCCACCCGCTCCCCGACCAGCCGCTGATCGAGGCGGCGCTGTCGCTGCACGCCGCCCGCCGCGTCCGCGTCGACCATCCTCGACGCGGCGTCGGGCGCAACCTGGCCGAGAACGCGCTCGTCAACGCGCGTCTCGCGCTCGGCCGCAAGCTGTCGGAAAGCGCGGCTCAGAAGCGGCTGCTCGAGGGGCTCGCGGAAAAGCTCGCGCTCGACGCCCCGCCCCGGCGGATCGAGGTCTACGACAACAGCCACGTCGCCGGCGGTCACGCGGTCGGCGCCATGATCGTCGCCGGTCCCGAGGGGCTCGAAAAGAACGCCTACCGCAAGTTCACCATTCGCGGCATCGCCGAGGGCAGCATCACGCCGGGCGACGACTACGCCATGATGCGCGAGGTGCTGAAACGGCGCTTCACCCGGCTGGTCAAGGACGACGACGGCCAGGCGACGCGCCCCGATCTGGTGATCGTCGACGGCGGACGCGGCCAGCTAAGCGTCGCGCTCGAAACCCTCGAGGATCTGGGGGTCGCCGATATTCCGGTGATCGGCATCGCCAAGGGACCCGAGCGCAACGCGGGCCGCGAGCGAATTTACAGACCCGGCCGCGCGCCGCTGCAACTCGACGCCGACGATCCGGTTCTCTACTTCCTCCAAAGGCTGCGCGACGAGGCGCACCGCTTCGCCATCGGCACCCACAGGGCCAAGCGGCGCAAGGCGCAGGCGAGCTCGCCGCTCGACGAGATCCCGGGCGTGGGCGCCAAGCGCAAGCGCGCGCTGCTGCTTCATTTCGGCTCGGCGCGCGGGGTGTCGGAGGCGGGAATCGCCGATCTCGAACGGGTCGAGGGAATCAGCCGCGCCGTGGCGCGAACGGTCTACGACCATTTCCACGCCGAGGGGTAGCGCATGTTTCGTTCGCACCGTTCCGGCGAGGAAGCGCGGCGGCGCCGAAACCGACCTGAACGAGCGAATCGCCGATACCCGGCGAACATGGTATATGGCGGGCGAAAGAGGGCGGGCGGACCCGGCGGCGGCCCGCCCCGGAACGGAGCGCGAGCGCGATGCTGAGCCTTCCCAATCTCCTGACCTTGTCGCGGATCGGCATCATTCCGCTGCTGGTCGCGCTGTTCTACTGGGACGACCCGCTTTCGGGCTGGGTGGCGTTGGGGCTGTTCGCGCTCGGCGGCGCGACCGATTTCCTCGACGGCTATCTCGCGCGCTCGCGCAAGCAGCTCTCCAAGCTCGGACGAATGCTCGACCCGATCGCCGACAAGCTGCTGGTCTCCTCGGTGATCCTGATGCTGGTCGCCTTCGGACGCGCGCCGGTGCTCGCCTCGCTGATCATCCTGTGCCGCGAGCTACTGGTCTCGGGCCTGCGCGAGTACCTGGCCGAGATCAACGTCGGGGTGCCGGTCACCCTGCTCGCCAAATGGAAGACGACCATCCAGATGATCGCGCTCGGCTTCCTGCTGGTCGGCGAGGCCGGGCCGACCTTCTTCCACCCCTTGCTGACCACCACCTTCATCGGCGAGGCGCTTCTCTGGTTCGCCGCCGTGGTCACGCTGATCACCGGGTTCGATTACCTGCTCGTCGGGCTGCGCCACGTCGGCCCGGACGAGCCCACGGGCTGACGGCGCCCGCGCGATGCGAATCCTCGGACTCGCGGGCTGGAGCGGCAGCGGCAAGACGACGCTGCTCGTCGGGCTGATCCCGGCGCTCGCCGAGCGCGGGGTGACGGTCTCGACCGTCAAGCACGCCCATCACGACGTCGATATCGACCGCCCGGGCAAGGACAGTTACCGCCACCGCGAGGCGGGCGCGGTCGAGGTCGTGCTTTCGACCGCGCGGCGCTGGGCGCTGGTCCACGAGCTTCGCGGCGCGCCCGAGCCGAGCATCGACGAGCTCGTCGCCCATCTCGCGCCGGTCGATCTGGTTCTCGTCGAGGGGTTCAAGCGCGACGACCACCCGAAAATCGAGGTTCACCGCCCCGAGACCGGCCTGGCGCTTCTTTGCGAGCAGGACCCGAGCGTGGTCGCGGTGGCGAGCGACGCGCCGGTTCCGGGACTCTCGATCCCGGTCCTCGACCTCAACGACCCCGCCGCGGTCGCCGATTTCATCATCGCCCATTGCGGGCTTGCCAAGGACTGACCCGTGCCGCAGATCACCGACGATTGTTTCGCGCCCGGCGCGCGTTTCATGACCACCGACGAGGCGCTGGCCCGGATTCGCGATCTCGCCCACCCCGTCACCGGGGCCGAAACCGTCGCGCTCGCCGCCGCCCGCGGGCGGATTCTCGCCGCCGATCTGACCTCGCCCATCGACGTGCCGCCCCACGACAATACGGCGGTCGACGGCTATGCGGTCTATTTCGACGACCTCGACCCGAACGGCGAAACCCGGCTCGTCGTCGCCGGGCGGCGCGCGGCGGGCGACGCGCCGGGAGACGCGCCGGCGCGCGGCACGGCGCTCCGCGTCTTCACCGGCGCGGCGCTGCCGCCGGGCCCCGACACCGTGCTCATGCAGGAGGATTGCCGCCGCGATGGCGACGTCGTCGTCATTCCGCCCGGGATCGCGCGGGGCGCGAACCGGCGCCGCGCCGGCGAGGACGTGCGCGCGGGCGCAAGCGTGCTGCGCGCGGGCCAGCGACTGCGGGCGCAGGACCTGGGGCTCGCCGCCTCGATCGGCCGCGCCGCGCTTTCGGTCCATTGCCCGCTGCGGGTCGCCATGTTCTCGACCGGCGACGAGCTGCGCGAGCCCGGCGAGGCGCTCGGCCCGGGCGCGATCTTCGATTCGAACCGCTACGTTCTCGGCGCGCTGCTCGCGGCCCAGGGCTGCGCGGTGACCGATCTCGGCATCCTGCGCGACGACGCGGCGCTGGTGCGCGAAGCACTCGCCGGGGCGGCGGCCGATCACGACCTTCTGTTCACCTCGGGCGGGGTCTCGGTCGGCGACGAGGACCACGTCAAGGCCGCGGTCGAAGCCGAGGGGGCGCTCCATTTCTGGCGGCTCGCGATCAAGCCCGGGCGGCCGCTCGCGCTCGGCCGCGTGGGCGAGACCCCGTTCGTCGGCCTGCCCGGCAACCCGGTCGCGGCGATGGTGACCTTCCTGCGCTTCGCCCGGCCGCTGGTTCTCCGGCTCGCCGGCGCCGAGGACATCGAGCCGGTCCTCTACCGGGTGCGCGCGGGCTTCGATTACGCGAAAAAGGCCGGGCGGCGCGAATGGCTGCGCGCGCGCCTCCTGCGCGGCGACGACGGCGCGCCCGTGGCCGACAAGTTTCCGCGCCAGGGATCGGGTATTCTGTCCTCGCTGGTGGCGGCCGACGGGCTGGTTGAACTGCCCGAGGAGATGACCCAATTGACCAAGGGCGAGGCGGTCGACTTTCTGCCCTTCAACGAGGTGATGCCGGCGGGTTGACCGCGGACCGGCGCGAGGGTGACGACGATGAAGCTTCTCTATTTCGCCTGGCTCAGGACCAAGATCGGCACCGGCGCCGAGGAGGTGACCCCGCCCGACGACGTAACCGACGTCGCCGGCCTGATCGACTGGCTCGGCACCCGAGGCGAGGGCTACGCCGACGCGCTCGCCAACCCGGCGCTGGTGCGCGTCGCGGTCAACCACGAATACGTCGGCCCCGAGCATCCGGTGACGGACGGCGACGAAATCGCCCTGTTCCCGCCCGTGACGGGGGGGTGAG
>CAZHDF010000044.1:0-22440 GCA_964531525.1 uncultured Alphaproteobacteria bacterium
CATCTGCTGACCCGCGAGCGCGGCTTGCACGCGGGGCTCGCGCGGGGCGGGGCGGGGCCGCGCGGCCGGGGGCTCTATCAGGCCGGCAACCGAATCGCCGCCCATTGGCGGGCGCGGCTCGCCGAGCATCTCGGCACCCTGACGGGCGAGCTCGTCAAGGCCCATGCCGCCGCCTTGATCGACGATCCACTGCGCCTCGCCGCGTTGAGCTCGGCTTGCGCGGTCGCCGACGCGGCCCTGCCCGAGCGCCAGCCCTGCGCGACGCTGTTCGACGGCCTCGCGGCGCTGATCGCGGTCCTGGAAAGCGAGGCGCAGTGGCCGGCGGCCTACGTCCGCTGGGAGATCGGGCTGCTCGACGTGCTCGGCTTCGGGCTGTCCCTCGACGCCTGCGCGGCGACCGGGCACAACGACGACCTCGCCTATGTCTCGCCCAAGACCGGCCGCGCGGTGGGGCGCGCGGCGGGCGAGCCCTACCGCGATCGCCTGCTGCCGCTGCCGGGCTTCCTCATCGGCCGCGGCGCGGCCGACCACGAGGCGGTGCGCGACGGCCTGCGACTGACGGGCCGGTTCCTGGAGCGTCACGTCTTCGCCCCCCACGACCGCGCGCCGCCGCCCGCCAGGGAGCGATTTGTTGAGCGATTTTCTCGCACTCATACCACATCTGGTGGTATAAGCGCCCCATGAGTGGCGCAGCGCCCCAAGATACCGTTCGTCCCGTCGCCTTCGCCGATGCCCTCGGCGAGCGCTACCTGGCCTATGCGCTCTCGACCATCATGTCGCGCTCGCTGCCCGACGTGCGCGACGGGCTCAAGCCGGTCCATCGCCGGCTGCTCTATGCCATGCGCGAGCTGCGCCTGAACCCCGAGGCGGGGTTCAAGAAATGCGCCCGCGTGGTCGGCGACGTGATCGGCAAGTTTCACCCCCACGGCGACGCCGCGGTCTACGACGCCCTGGTGCGCCTCGCCCAGTCCTTCGCGGTGCGCTATCCGCTGGTCGACGGCCAGGGCAACTTCGGCAACGTCGACGGCGATAACGCCGCCGCCATGCGCTACACCGAGGCGCGGCTGACCGATGTCGCGATGGCGCTTCTCGACGGGATCGACGAGGACGCGGTCGATTTCCGCGCCACCTACGACGGCGGCGACGAGGAGCCGGTGGTGCTGCCGGCGCGCTTTCCCAACCTGCTCGCCAACGGCGCGACCGGGATCGCGGTCGGCATGGCGACCAGCATTCCGCCCCATAACGTCGGCGAGCTGTGCGACGCGCTGATCCATCTTCTCGATCGTCCCCGGGCGACGACCGAGGCCCTGGTCGAGCGCCTGCGCGGTCCCGATTTCCCGACCGGCGGCGTACTGGTCGAGCCCCCGGAGGCCCTGATCGAGGCCTACGAGACCGGGCGCGGCTCGTTCCGCCTGCGCGCCCGCTGGTCGGTCGAGAAGCTCAAGCACGGCCAGTATCGGATCATCGTCGACGAGATTCCCTATCAGGTGCAGAAAGCGCGGGTGATCGAGAAGATCGCCGCCCTGATGGCGGCCCGCAAGCTCAATGCGCTCGCCGATATCCGCGATGAATCGGACGAAAGGGTGCGCATCGTCCTGGTGCCGCGCAGCCGCTCGATCGATCCCGCCGCGCTGATGGAGCAGCTCTTCCGGGCGACCGACCTCGAGACCCGCTTCGGCCTCAACATGAACGTGCTCGACCGTGACCGGGTGCCTCGCGTAATGGGGTTGCGCGAGGTGCTCGAGGCCTTTCTCGATCACCGACGCGAAGTGCTCGAACGCCGCAGCCGCCACCGCCTGCGCGCGATCGCGCGACGGCTCGACATGCTCGCGGGCTATCTCGTCGCCTATCTCAACCTCGACGAGGTGATCCGCATCATTCGCGAGGACGACGAGCCCAAGCCGGTCCTCATGGCGACCTTCTCGATCACCGACGCCCAGGCCGAGGCGATCTTGAACATGCGCCTGCGCGCGCTGCGCAAGCTCGAGGAGATGGAGATCCGCCGCGAGCGCGACGCCCTGGTGGCCGAGCGCGACGGGCTCGAGGCCCTGCTCGGCGACGAGAAGCTGCGTCGCAAGGCGCTGCGCGCCGAGCTGATCGACATCCGCAAGAAATTCGGCGCCGAGACCGAGCTCGGCCAGCGCCGCACCGAGCTCGCCGGCCCACCCGTGGCGGTCGAGATGCCCTGCGACGCATTGGTCGAGCGCGAGCCGATCACCATCCTGTGCTCGGAGAAGGGATGGATTCGGGCGATCAAGGGCCACGGCAACGGCGAAGAGACCAAGTACAAGGAAGGCGACCGGGGCCGCTTCGTCGTCCGCGCCGAGACCACCGACAAGCTGGTGGTGTTCGCGACCAACGGGCGCTTCTACACGCTGCCTTGCGACCGCCTGCCGCGCGGCCGAGGCTTCGGCGAGCCGCTACGCCTGATGATCGAGCTCGGCAACGACCACGACGCGGTGGCGCTGTTCGTCCACCGACCCGGCCGCAAGCTGCTGGTCGCCTCGAGCGACGGGCGCGGCTTCGTGGTCGCGGAAGACGCGGTGCTCGCCCAGACCCGCCAGGGCCGCCAGGTGCTGAACGTGCCCTCGGGCGTCGAGGCGACGGTCTGCACCCCGGTCTACGGCGACGCGGTCGCGGTGATCGGCGACAACCGCAAGCTGATCGCCTTTCCCCTCGACGAGGTGCCGGAAATGACCCGCGGACGCGGCGTGATCCTTCAGCGCTACCGCGACGGCGGGCTCGCGGACGCGATCGTCTTTTCGCGCGCCGAGGGGCTGACCTGGCGCTCGGGCGAGCGCACGCGCACGCTCGCCGATCTCGCCCCCTGGTGGGGTAAGCGCGCCCAGGCCGGTCGCCTGCGCCCCCAGGGCTTTCCACGCTCGAACCGCTTTACCTGACGGTGCCCGCCGGGCGGCCCGAAGCGGGGGAAAGCAAAGTTTTCTCGCCATTTTCGACGCGCTCGGCTACAAGCAAGCGGCGGCGCGCCGAGGCATAAAAGGGTCCGCGCGACGCCTTGCCAGGGGGCTGGTAGCGGCCCGCCAAAGGGCCGCCGGAGGGCTGAAACAGGGAGCCGATGGGGTGGAAGCGATCGCTCGCTTCGTGCGTATCGTCGATTCCGTGAACGAACGGGTCGGGCGCGCCGTCGCCTGGCTGACGCTCGCGATGGTGCTGATCACCTTCCTGGTGGTCATCCTGCGCTATGTCTTCGCGCTCGGCTGGGTGGCGATGCAGGAATCCTACGTCTGGCTCCACGGCATCGTGTTCATGGGCGGCGCGGGCTATACGCTGCTTCACGACGGCCATGTCCGGGTCGATATCTTCTATCGCCCGCGCGACGCGCGCCACAAGGCGCTGGTCGATCTTCTCGGCTCGCTGTTCCTGCTGCTGCCGATCATCGTCATGGTGGCGGTCATAAGCTGGCCCTATGTGCTCGATTCCTGGCTCACGCTCGAGGGGTCGCGCGAGGCCGGAGGGCTTCAGGGACTGTTCCTTCTCAAGTCCTTCCTTCTGGTCTACAGCCTGCTGATGGGGCTTCAGGGGCTCTCGATGATGGGGCGCAGCCTGCTTACCCTGCGCGGCCACCCATTGCCGCCGGTCGGCGATGGCGAGGAGGAGCTTCTGTGAGCTTCGGCGCCGAGGTTCTCAGCCTTCTCATGTTCGCCACCGCCTGCGCGGTGCTGTTGGCGGGCTATCCGGTCGCCTTCTCGCTCGCCGGAACGGCCTTCGCCTACGCGGTGATCGGTTCGTTCTTCGACGTCTTCGACCTCAGGCTTCTGGGCGGGCTTTCCTCGCGCTACCTGGGCGTGATGCTGAACGAGGTGCTGGTCGCGGTGCCCTTGTTCGTCTTCATGGGCGTGATGCTCGAACGCGCCAGGATCGCCGAGCAGCTTCTGGAGACCATCGGCCTTCTGTTCGGGCGCCTGCGCGGCGGGCTCGGCTATTCGGTCGTGATCGTCGGCATGCTGCTCGCCGCCTCGACCGGGATCGTCGGCGCGACCGTGGTGACCATGGGGCTTCTCAGCCTGCCGACCATGCTCAAGCGGGGCTACGACCCCAAGCTCGCGACCGGGGTGATCTGCGCCTCGGGCACCCTGGGACAGATCATTCCGCCCTCGATCGTGCTGGTGCTTCTCGGCGACATTCTTCAGGGCGCCAACACCCAGGCACAGCTCGCCTTGGGAAATTTCGCGCCCGATCCGGTTTCGGTGGTCGATCTGTTCGCGGGCGCCTTCATCCCCGGGCTCGTGCTGGTGGTTCTTTACATGGCCTGGATCACGCTCATGGCGGTGATCCGGCCGAACTCCTGCCCGACGATCGTCGACAGCGGCGAATATGGAAATCTGGCCAGCCGCACCCTTCGCGTTCTAGTGCCGCCCGCGATCCTGATCCTTTCGGTGCTCGGCTCGATCATCGCCGGGGTCGCCACGCCGACCGAGGCGGCGGCGGTCGGCTCCACGGGCGCGCTCCTGCTTGCCGGACGCAGCCTCGTGCCCGAGCGCCCGATACCGATCTACGCCGCCGGACTTTCATTGGTCGCGATGCTGTTGATCGCCTCCTCCTTCGACATGCGCATGCAACGCGACGTGGTGCCGTTCGCCGACCGCGCCGCCTTCATCGTCGCCTGCCTTCTCTCGCTCGGCCTGATCTGGGGTCTGGTCGTGAGCCTCGTTCGCGTCCATCGTTCGGGCGTTCTCGGCAACGTCATGCGCTCGACCATGAAGATCAGCTGCATGGTCTTCATCATTTTGTTGGGGGCCTCGGTGTTCTCGCTCGTCTTCCGGGGCTTCGGCGGCGACGTGCTGGTCGCCGACCTGCTGAGTGACCTGCCGGGCGGGGCGCTGGGCGCCATGATCGCGGTCATGGCGCTCATGTTCGTGATGGGTTTCTTTCTCGACTTCATCGAGATCGTGTTCGTGGTCGTGCCGATCGTCGGCCCGGTGCTGATTCAGCTCGGGCTCGACCCGATCTGGCTCGGGGTGATGATCGCGATCAATCTTCAGACGAGCTTTCTCACGCCGCCGTTCGGCTTCGCGTTGTTCTACCTGCGCGGCGTCGCGCCGCCCTCGGTCACGACCATGGACATCTACCGGGGCATCGTCCCCTTCGTCCTGATCCAGATTCTGGGGCTGATCGTGCTCGCCCTGTTTCCCGCGCTCGCGACCTGGTTGCCCAAGGCGCTGTTCGGTTGATCGGGCGGTCCCAAAAAAACGGCGAGGCCGAAGCCCCGCCGAAGGTCGTTCGTTCCTGCTCCCGAATCAGCCCGCGTATTTGAACGGCAGCGACCGCGCGGCGAGGTAGGTCTGCTCGGAAATCTTCGACCAGGCGATCGCGTCCTTGCGGAACTTGAGAATGTTGTCGAGCACCTCGCGGCTGAGCGGGTCCTGCGAGGCGAGGTCGTTGATGACCTGCCCGGAAAGCTCGCCCAAGCGGTTGAGGAGCGAGTCGGGGAACTTCTTGAGGATCACCCCGTGCTTGTTGACGAGCTGCGAGAGCGACTCGTTGTTGCGCGCCACGAACTCGCTGAGCACGAGTTGGTTGACCGCGCCATGGGCGGCCTCGACCACCGCCTTGAGATCGTCGGGCAGCTTCTCCCAGGCATTGAGATTGATGAAGCTGTCGAGCACCGTCGCGGGCTCGTGCCAGCCCGGGTAGTAATAGAGCTTGGCGCTTTTGTAGAGGCCGAAGGCGAGGTCGTTGTAGGGACCGACCCATTCGGTCGCGTCGATCGCGCCCGAGGCGAGCGCCGGCGGAATTTCGCCGCCGGGCAGGTTGACCACGTTGCCGCCGGCGGCCTTGACCACCTCGCCGCCGAGGCCCGGGATCCGCATCTTGAGGCCCTTGTAGTCCTCGGGCGAGTTGATCTCCTTGTTGAACCAGCCGCCCATCTGAACCCCGGTATTGCCGGCCGGGAAGAACTTGCAGCCGAGCTTCTTGTAGACCTTGTCGGCCATCGCCTGACCGCCGCCGTACTGGAACCAGGCGTTGAGCTCCTGCGCGGTGAGGCCGAAGGGTAGCGAGGCGATGAACTGCGAGGCCGGCACCTTGCCCTTCCAGTAATAGGGGGCGCCGTTGCCCATTTCGACCGTGCCGCCGGCGACCGCGTTGATCGATTCGAAGGCCGGCACGATCTCGCCGGCGCCGAACACCTTGACCGTCAGCCGACCGCCCGAGCCGCGGGAGATCAGGTCGGCCAGGATATTGGCGCCGGTGCCGAGGCCGGGGAAGTTCTTTGGCCAGGTCGTGACCATGCGCCATTCCATCCGTCCCTGCGAGATGGCCGGGGTCGGAAAGGTCGCGGCGGTCGTGACCGCGCCGGCGGCGGCGATCGTCAGAAATTCACGGCGTTTCATTCTCGTCTCCCATTGCTTCTTTCGGATTCTTTGTCGGATTCTTGGGCGGCGTGACGGGAGTCTCCGACCCGTCCGCTCCTTCCCCCCCATCGAGAAGCCGCCAGCCATCCGGCCCGAGCGCCTCGATCGGACGAAATTTCGTTTTATAGGACATCTTGCGACACGCGGCGATCCAGTAGCCGAGATAGACATGGGCGAGCCCCAGCTCGCGCGCGCGTTCGACGTGCCAGAGCACCACATGGGTCCCGGCGCTGCGCGCCGCCTGCTCCGGATCGTAGAACTTGTAAACGCCCGAAAGCGCGTCGCGCATCCGGTCGGTCAGCGACACCGCGACGAGCCGGTTCTCGGGGTCGCGAAACTCGACCACCGAGGTTTCCACGCGGGTCTCCTCGACCATCGCGCGGTAGTCGCCGAAGGTCATGCCCGCCATGCCGCCGTCGGCGTGTCGCGAGCGCTGGTAGCGCGAGAAAAGATCGTACTGCTCGGCGCTCGCGCGCGGCAGCCGCTCGATCGCGCGAAGATCGGCGTTGCGGCGCATGACGCGCCGCTGGCCGCGGCTCGGGCGGAAGCGATCGACCGCGATGCGCACCGGCACGCAGGCGGCGCAGTCCCGGCAGGCCGGCTTGTAGACCATGGTATGGCTGCGCCGATAGCCGGCGCGCACGAGACTGTCGTGAACCGCTTCCGCGCCGGCGGTCGGAAGCTCGGTCACCACCTTGTTCTCCCAGCGCCCGGAAAGATAGGGGCAGGGCTGGGCCATGGTTCCGAAGAAGAACTGAAGCGTGCCGTCTTGGGGCCTGTTCATGACGCGATGTTCATGGCGACTGCTCGCGGCCGGTCACGGCGGCGCATTGCGCGCGCCGGCTCCTCAAAATAGCCCAAAATACCACGGCGCAAAGAGAGAAAAGGCGCCCCAGAGCAGCACGATCAGCGGCGCGCCCGCGCGCGCGAAATCAACGAAGCGATAATTGCCGGGCGTCATCACCAGAAGGTTCGTCTGATAGCCGACCGGCGAGGCGAAGGAGCAGTTGGCGGCGAACACGACGGCGACCGCGAAGGCGCGCGGATCGACCCCCAGCCCGTGACCGATGCTCACCGCGATGGGCGTGAACAGGACCGCGCAGGCCTTGGTGCTGATGACGTTGGAAAGCACCGCGACGAGTAGAAAAAAGGCCGAAAGCATGATCGCGGGATGGCTGTCGCCGAGCGCCGCGATCATCGAATCGGCGAGGAGGGCGGCGCCCCCGGTCTCCTGAAGCGCCGCGCCGAGCGCGAGCGCGGCGGCGATCATGGTCACGATCCGCGTATCGATCGCCGCGACCGCCTCGCCGAGCGAGAGGATGCGCAAGGCCACCATCAGCGTCGCGCCGGCGAGCGCGGCGACCACGATCGGCACCAGCCCGCTGGCCGCGCTCGCCACCACGAGCAGAAAAATCAGCCCCGCGCGCGGCGCGAGATGGGGAGCGGGAAGATCGGTCGCCGACCATTCCATGGGCACCAGGTTGGGGTCGTCGCGCAGCGCCCGAATACGCCCCCGGCTGCCCTGAACGAGCAACACGTCGCCCGCTTCGAGCCGGATCTCGGTCAGCGCCGTGCGCGTCATGCGCAGCCGGCGGCGAACGCCGAGCAGGTTGCAGCGCGAGGCGTAGCGGTTCCGCACCTGTTCGAGGGTCTGGCCGATCATGCGCGAAGCTGGCGTCACCATCACCTCGGCGAGCACCTCGCGGCCGGGCTTGCGACGGGGGGCGGGGTCGTCCTCGTCCGCGCCGAGGCGCCCAATGCCCGAGCGCAGCACCTCGGTCAACGCCTGGCGGGTCGCGGCGACGATCAGCAGATCGCCGGCGCGAAGCTCGAGATCCTCGAACGGCGGCAAAAAGACGCGGGAACCGCGCTGCACCGCGCGCACGGTCATCGACGAAAGCCCCCGGAATAGCCCCGCGACCGCGCGCTCGCCGATCAGCTTGGAGCCCTCGGGCACCACGATCTGGGCGATGAACTGGCGGCCCGAGCCGTCGCTCCCGGCGACGTCCTGGGGCTGTCGCGCCGGCAGCAGCCGGGGCGCGACCAGGAGCACGTAAACCAGCCCGACGCCCGCGAGCACCAGGCCGGGAACCGTGAAGTCGAAAAACCCGAAGGGCGTCTCGCCGAGCGCCTCGAGTTCGCCCGAGACCAGAAGGTTGGTGCTGGAGCCGATCAGCGTCGTCATCCCGCCCAGGATGGCCGCGAAGCTGAGCGGCATCATCAGCGCGCTCGCCGGCCGGTTCAGGTGATGGGCGAGCGCCTGCATGATGGGAATGAAGATCACCACGACCGGGATGTTGTTGAGCACCGCGCTCACCGCGACCACGATGACCAGCACCAGAAGAAGCGCCACCCAGCCGCGTCCGCTGAGGGAGAAGATCGCCTGCGCCGTCTGGTCGAGCAACCCGGTGCGCACCAGCGCATGCCCGATGACGAGAAGCGCGAGCACGCTGATCAGCGCCGGGTTGGCGAAGCCGCTCAACAAACGTTGAGTCGACAGGAGATTGGCGCCGTCGGGGCCGGGCACCGGCAGGAAGTGAAAGAATACCAGGAGCGCCGCGATCACGCCCAGCGACGTGAGTTCGAGGGGCGCGCGTTCGAACACGTAAAACGTAAGTGCGACGATGATGAGGGCGAAGGTCGCCGACATCTGGAGAATCACAATGGTATCGGGCATGGCGGCATTTTGCGGGGCGGCCGCCGAATTGCCAAGCGCTCATGCGGAAGGCCCGGAAACCGGGCTTGACCGCGCCCGTCGCCGCGCTACTGTCGCCGCCATGAGTCTCCCGCCCCAACCGCCCTCCTATTACGCCGCGACCGCGATTCCGTCGCCCGAGCGACCGTCTCTCGCGGGCCAGATCGACTGCGACGTCTGCGTGATCGGCGGCGGCTACACCGGGTTGTCCTCGGCGTTGCATCTCGCCGAGCGCGGCTACGACGTGGTTCTCCTCGAGGCGGCGCGGATCGGCTGGGGGGCCTCGGGACGCAACGGCGGTCAGATCGGCAGCGGCCAGCGCCTGGGCGCGCTCGAGTTGATCGAGGCCTATGGCCGCGAGGACGCGATTCGGCTCTGGGCGCTCGCCGAGGAAGCCAAGGCCGCCGTGCGCGAACGCATCGCCCGCCACGCCATCGCCTGCGACTACCGGCCGGGGATTCTCGCCGCCGCGATCAAGCCCGACCACTTCGCCTGGATCGAAAAGACCGCCGCCTGCCTCGAGGAGGTTTACGACTACCACCACGTCGAGGTGATTGCGCCCGGCGACATGGCGCGCGTGATCGAGAGCGGGCGCTATCACGGCGCGATGCTCGACCGCGACGCGGGCCATTTCCACCCTCTCAACTACGCCCTCGGCCTCGCCGCCGCGGCCGAGGCGGCGGGGGCGCGCCTGTTCGAGGGCTCGGCCGCCGCGCGCTACGAGGACGGCGCCCCCGCGCGCGTCGAAACCGCCCGGGGACGGGTGCGCGCGCGCCATGTGATCCTGTGTTGCAACGGTTATCTCGAGGGGCTGGAGCCGCGAATCGCCGGCAAGATCATGCCGATCCAGAACTACATGATCGCGACCGCGCCGCTCGGCGAGGCGCGCGCAAGCGCGCTGATCCCCGGCAATCACGCGGTCTTCGATACCAAGTTCGTGGTCGATTACTTCCGGCTCTCGCCCGACGGGCGACTGCTATTCGGCGGTGGCGAGACCTACGGCAATCGCCAGCCGCGCGATATCGCGGCCTTCGTGCGCAAGTACATGCTGCGCGTCTTTCCCCAGCTTTCCGATATCGCGATCGATTACGCCTGGGGCGGTCAACTCGCGATCACGCTAAACCGCATGCCGCATTTCGGGCGGTTGGGGAAAAGCGGCTATTTCGCCCAGGGTTTCTCGGGCCACGGGGTCGCGCTGACCACGCTCGCCGGGCGGGTGATCGCCGAGGCGGTCGCGGGCTGCGCCGAGCGTTTCGACCTGTTCGCCAAGATCCGCCACCGCGCCTTTCCCGGCGGCACGCTCCTGCGCAAGCCGGGGCTGGTGGTGGGGATGCTGTATTACGCCCTGAAGGATCGCCTATAGGCTGGACGGCACCGACTTAATGCCTCATCGCCTATAGACGCGCCGCTTCGAGGGCGTCGACGCGCACGACCACGGTTCCGCAAAGAAAATCATGCAGCGTGCGGCCGCGCGCGTTGAACAGCGCCACCAGCAGCACCAGCCAACTCGTCGCCGCCACGGTGACGTAGAAGATCGCCGTCAGCAGCGCCGCGAGCAGGTAGCCGGGACGCTCGCCGTCGAGGCGTCGGACCTCGAGGTCGAACAGGCGCATGCCGGGCGTCGCCGCGCGCGCGCCGCCGATGGTCAGCGTGTGATACGCCCAGGGCACGAACAGGATGATGACCGACAGGAGCGGGCTCAGAAGGCCTAGGCTCAGCACGCCGATCACCCAGAACGACGCCGCCACCAGCAGCACCAGCACCGAGATTAGCAAGAGATCGATGAGATAAGCGACCAACCGGCGCGAGATCACGCCGTCGAAGACCGAGAGATCGCCGTCGGCGGCGAAGGCCGCGCGCGCGGCCTCCGGATCGGGATTGTCGCGAAGCGAAAGCGCGGGCAAGCGGGACATGGGCCTCGTCTCGATTCCGTTCGGGCGGCCCCATGGGCGAGACCGCCTTGTCTGGCTCAAGCCCTATAATTGGAGAGCGCGCGCGCGAACGACAACCCCCGATGCGGTTCGCGCACGCCCGGCGGTCAACCCGGCGGGACCCTCGTCTGGCGCAGCAGAATGATGCTGATGCGCCGGTTCTGCGCCGAGTACGGGTCGTCCTTGACCAAAGGCTCGTTGTCGGCCTTGCCGACCACGCGCACGATTCGCCAGCCGGGCAGCCCGGCGCCCACCAGCGCGCGCCGGCTCGCGTTGGCGCGGTCGGTGGAGAGTTCCCAGTTGGTATAGCCGTCGCGTCCGCGGAAGGGACTTGCGTCGGTATGGCCGATGACCGCGATTTCGTTGGGCAGCTTGGCGATCGCCTGGGAAACCTTGGCGAGAAGATGCTCGGTGTAGTCGTACATCTCGGCGCTGCCGCTCGGAAACATCGAGCGCTGCTCGGCGTCGACGATCTGAATGCGCATGCCCTCGGGCGTCATGTCGATCTTGAGGTTGCGACTGAACTCGCGAAGCTCGGGCGAGGCCGCGATCGCCTGTTCGAGGGATTGCTTGACCTTCTGAAAATCCTGCTCCTCGACCCGCATCCGAAGCGCGTCGATCGCCTTCATGCTGTCGCTCGTGCCGCCGACGTCGGAGGCTCCGTCGGTCGTGGGCATGGACTCGGATGCGTTGGTCTCCTTGGGCGTGCCGCTCGGCTTCTTGCCGGGCTCGCCCTGGGAATCGGGGTCGGCCTTGGTATCGAGCGGAACCAGGCTCACGGTTACGCCGGGATCGGTTTTCGGCGCGCTCATGGCCCCCGGAGACAGCATGCTCGTGCCGCCGAGAACCCCGCCGGCGCCGCTCGTCGAGTCGCTGACCGCGGTTGGCGAGAAATAATCGGCGATCCCGACCATCTGCTCCTGGGTCGTCGAATTCAGCAGCCACAGGAGCAGGAAGAACGCCATCATCGCGGTCACGAAGTCGGCGTAGGCGACCTTCCACGCGCCGCCGTGATGGCCCTCGTGCCCGTGGCCCTTGACCTTCTTGACGATGACCGGACCGTTGCCGCTCATGAGGCGTGCCCGGGCATCGGTCGGAGGACGGTATCGGTTCGCTTGGTCATATCCCTAGGCCGCCGTCGGCGCTTCGTTGACCGCGTCCTCGAGCTCGGTGAAGGTCGGGCGTTCGTTCGAGAACAGAAGCTTGCGCGCGAACTCGATCGAGATCGCTGGCGCGTAGCCCTGCATATGCGCGACCAGCGCCGCCTTCATGCAGGCGTAATACTTGGTGTCCGCGTCGGCGTACCCCTTGAGCGCGTTGCCGAGCGGCCCGATGAAACCGTAGGCGAGCAGCACGCCGAGGAAGGTGCCGACCAGCGCCGCGCCGATCAGCTCGCCCAGGACCTCGGGCGGCTCGAGAATGCTCGCCATGGTGTTGATGACGCCGAGCACCGCGGCCACGATTCCGAAGGCGGGCAGGCCGTCGGCCATGTTGGTCACAGCGCCCGCGATGCGCGCGTTCTCCGAGTGATGGGTCTCGATCTCCTCGTCGATCAGCGCCTCGACCTCGAAGGCGTTCTCGGTCCCCATGGTGATCATGCGCAGGTAGTCGCACAGAAAGGTCACGGCATGGTGGTTGGCGGAAAACTTGGGAAAGTTCTTGAAGATCGCGCTTTCCTCCGGGTTCTCGATATGGGCCTCGAGCGCCAGCGGTCCCTTCGACTTGGCGAGCCGGAACAGGGTATAGAGCAGGGTGAGAAGCTCGATATAGCTTTGCTTGTTGTGGGGCGCTCCCTTGAAGGTCTTGCCCAGGTTCTTGCCGACGCCGATCAGCACCTCCGGGGGGTTGGAGATGATGAAGCCGCCCGTCGCCGCGCCGAAGATGATGACGAATTCGAGCGGCTGGATCAGAACCGCGAAACTGCCGTGCGGCAGATAGCCGCCGAGAATCGACCCGACGACGACCACCATGCCGATGATGATTAGCATTCAACCGCTCCCCCGGTGCCTTCGGTCGCAGCCGGCGTGCTCGCGGATGGACCTGTTCTGGATTTCATCCGAGCCCCACGTCATGGATCTCGGTGAATCCTTGCCGAGTCTGGTGAATATTCGGTTAAGTGAAAGGGGGTTAGAGAGAGGGCGGGAACGATTCAGCGCGTCATGCCCGATCCGTTGCCCGTTCGCGACCCCAAGCGATCATCGCCCCGAGAAGGATACGCAGAAGTGGCCGCAGCCGCGCGGCGCGCTCGGCCAGATAGGCGAACGGCGGATCTTCGTCCATGTAGGTCGTCTGGGCGAGTTCGAGCTGGACGGCGTGAACACCCGTTCCGGGGCTACCCTGGATGCGCGTGATGTAGCCGCCCTTGAACCGTCCGTCGAGAACATGGCTGAAGTCGTCCTGCTCGGCGCAAAGGGCGGCCAGCCGCCGGATCAGCGCCGGATCGGCGGTCACGCCGCCGCCGGTGCCGAGGTTGAGGTCGGGCAGCCGGCCCTCGAAGAAGCGCGGCACTCGCGAGCGGATCGAATGGGCGTCGAACAAGAGCGCGATGCCGTGGCGCGCCTTGATCCGGGCGATCTCGGCCGCGAGTCGGCCGTGATAGGGCCGCCAGTAGGTTTCGATCCGCGACGCGATCTCGGCCGCGTCGGGCTCGTCGCCAGGGAGGTAGATCGGCGCCCGGTCGAAGGTCGTTGTCGGACAAAGCCCGGTGTTGTCGGCTCCGGGGTAGAGCGGCGCGTCGTCGGGCGGCCGGTTGAGGTCGACGACGTAGCGCGCATGGGTCGCGGCGATCACGCTCGCGCCCATTTCGGCGGCGAAGTCATACAGGCGGTCGACGTGCCAGTCGGTGTCGGCGACCGCGCGCCCGGCCTCGGTCATGCGCGCGGCGATCGCTTCGGGCAGGTAGGTCCCGCAATGGGGAATACTGACCAGAAGCGGGCTGTCGCCCGCGGTGAAGCGATAGATTTCCCTGTCCGACGCGCCTGTCATACCGCTTCCCTATTTTTTATTTGATTCCAATGCCTTCTTATCATTTTCCAGCTCTTCGACGATGCGCGCCCGATCGCCGTCGAGATCGGGCATCGGCGGCCGGGTCGTCGGGTCGTCATAGGCCGAGAGCTTGATCGGGTTGCCGGCGATGGGGCAGGGGCCGGCGTCCGGATCCTCGACCGTGACCAGCATGTTGCGCGCCCGCACCTGGGGATGCGCGACCGCGTCGGCAACCGTGTTGATGGGGCTCGACGGCACGCCCGCGTCCGCCAGAACCTCGAGCCAATGGGCGACGGTCTCGCGGGCGAGCGCCGCTTCGATCTCGGCGGCGAGCGCGTCGACGTTCCGGGTCCGGCTGTCGTTGTCGGCGAAGCGCGGGTCGGCGGTCAGATCCTCGCGGCCGATCGCGCGGCAGAGCGCCGCGAACAAGGCATCGTTGCCGGCGGCGACGATGACATGGCCGTCGCGCGCCGCGAAAGCCTGGAACGGCGTGATCGAGGGATGGCGCGTCCCCAGCGGGCCGGGCAGCTCGCGGGTTGCGAAATAGCGCGAGATCGCGTTCTCGAGGATCGCGATCTGGCAGTCGAGCATGGCGACGTCGACCTTAATCCCTTCGCCGGTCCGCGCCCGGTGATGCAGCGCGCTTGTGACGCCGATGGTGGTGAACAATCCCGCCGTGATGTCGCCGATCGAGGTGCCGACCCGGGTCGGCGGCCCGCCCGGATGGCCTGTCAGGCTCATGATCCCGCCGAGCCCTTGTACGACCATGTCATACGCCGGTCGCTTGGCGTCGGGGCCGGTATGGCCGAAGCCCGAGGCGGCGGCGTAGATCAGTCGCGGATAGCGCGCGTGCAGCGTTTCCCAGCCGTAGCCCAGGCGCTCCATCACGCCGGCGCGGTAGTTCTCGACCAACACGTCGGCGCGCGCGAGCAGGCGCTCGAACAGCGCCCGGTCGGCGTCGGCCTTGAGGTCCAGCGCGATACTCTCCTTGCCTCGGTTGAGCGACATGAAATAGGCCGACTTGCCGGCGACGAAGGGGCCGAAGCCACGCGCGTCATCGCCCTTGCCGGGCGGCTCGACCTTGATGACCCGCGCGCCCAGGTCGGCCAGAATCATGGTGCAGTACGGCCCCGCGAGCACGCGGGTCAGATCGATCACCGTGATGTCGGAAAGCGGCCCGTCCATGGCATGTCCCCGTTTACGCCCGCGACGGTGATAGCCGAGCGACGGGGGTCCGCGCAACGGCTTCTCTTACCGGGGCTCACCCGGGCGCGCGGCAAACCAAGGCGAAGCAGCGATGCGGCACCGCGAGCGGATCGTCGGGAAAGCGTTCGGCGAGCAGGGCGGCGAGGGCTAAGTCGAAGCGCGCGACCGCCTCCGGCGGGAGCGAGGCGCCGACGCCCGCGCTCGCCCGGATGCGCCCGCGCCAGTCCTCGTGGCGGTAGGGCACGGCGACGTCGAAGGAAAAGGTCTCGATGTCGCCGAAACCGGCGATCGCCACGTCGGCGAGCTCTTCGGGGTGAAGCCCCGTCCCGCCGCCCATCGTCCAGTCGGGGTTATGGGCCTCGATCAGCGCCTCGGTCGCGGCGACGACGTTGCCGGGCAGGGGAATCCAGTCGAAATGGGCGAGCACAAGCCGGCCCCCGGGAACCAGCAGGCGGCGGATCTCGGCGGCCGCCGCCGGTCGGTCGAACCAGTGCCAGCATTGCCCGGCGCTCACCACCTCGAAGCTCGCGGTCTCCAGCCCGGTCTCCTCGGCCCGGCCGACGACGTAGCGGGTCTCGACGCCGGCCTCGCCGTCGAGGCGCCGGGCCTCGGCGAGAAGCTCGGGCGAGGGGTCGAGGCCGGTTACCCGACAACCGCGCAACGCGAAGCCGCGCCCGAGCGCGCCGGTTCCCGTCCCGAGGTCGAGCAGGCGCTGCGCGGCCGCGCCGACGCCGAAAGCGCCAAGCCTGTCATACAAGGCGTCGGGAAAGCCCGCGCGATGCCGCCCGTAGTCCGCCGCCGTTCGCCCGAAGCTGATCTCCATCCCGCGTTCTCCGACTGCCGTTTCCGTCATACCCGAAAGCGCGACTATGTATGACCGGCGGAGAGCGCTAGGTAAAGACAAAGGCCGCACAGCCGCCTACGAACGCGAATTCCCTTACCTTCGAGACGGCGAGCGCCTATATGGTTCGACGATCGAAACGAAAACAGGCGGGTGCGCGATGGCTGGCGACAGGTTCGAGCACGTCGACGCCATGGTGGCGGCGCTGCAACCGAGCTACCCGGTGTTCTGTCTGCGCCCCGAAGTGTTCTCCGAGACGGCGCGGCGCTTCCTCGATGGCTTTCCGGGGCGAGTTCTTTATGCGGTGAAGTGCAATCCGCACCCACGCGTTCTGCAAATGCTCTACGACGCCGGGATTCGCCATTTCGACACCGCTTCGCTGCCCGAGATCGCCCAGGTGCGCGAGCTGTTCCGCGACGCGGGCGCCTATTTCATGCATCCGGTCAAGGCCCGGGCCGTGATCCGCTCGGCCTACGAGGTCTACGGGGTGCGCCATTTCGTCGTCGACCATCCGAGCGAGCTCGCCAAGCTGCGTGACGAGACCGGGGGCGAGGGGATCAGCGTGCTGGTCCGCATCGCGACCCCGCACGCGGGCGCGGCCTACGATCTTTCGACCAAGTTCGGCGCGAGTCCCGCGCTCGCGGTCGATCTTCTGCGCGAGGCGAAACGCGAGGGCTACCAGACCGGGCTCGCCTTTCACGTCGGCTCGCAATGCCTGACGCCCCGGGCCTATCGCACCGCGCTCGAGCTCGTCGGCGACGTGATCGAGGCGGCCAAGGTCGATATCCATTTCCTCGACGTCGGCGGCGGCTTCCCGGCCGCCTACGAAGGCGTCAACACTCCCGCCCTCGACGAGTACATGGCCGAGATCCGCGCCGGCGTCGAGGCGCTCTCGCTGCGCCGCGACTGCGTGCTCATGTGCGAGCCGGGCCGCGCCATGGTGGTCTCGGGCTGTTCGCTCATCGTCCAGGTCCAGCTTCGCAAGGGCGAGCAGATCTACATCAACGACGGCATTTACGGCAGCCTGTCGGAGGTGGTCACCGCGCGCATCCGCCTGCCGGTGCGCCATATCCGGCTCGACGGCCCGGCCTCCGACAAGATGCTCGACTTCACGGTCAACGGCCCGACCTGCGATTCGGTCGACGTACTGCCGACCCCCTTCCGCTTGCCCGAGGACGTGCGCGAGGGCGACTGGATCGAGATCGGCCAGATCGGCGCCTATTCGAGCGCCGTGCGCACCCATTTCAACGGCTTCTATCCCGACACCTTCGTCGAGATCGCCCCCGCCAAGGCGCGGCCGCGCGCCGCGCCGGCGAAGAAGCGGGCGCAAGGGTAGGGAAAGAGATCGGTAAGGCCGCCGCCCGGCGAGATAAAAACCTTCAGCCGCTCTTGAGGCGGCGGGCGACGTCGCGGGCGGCGTAGGTGAGCACGCCGTCGGCGCCCGCGCGCTTGAAGCAGAGCAGCGATTCGAGGACCACGCGCTCGCCGTCGAGCCAGCCGCGCTCGACCGCGCCCATCAGCATCGCGTACTCGCCGCTCACCTGATAGGCGAAGGTCGGCACGCCGAAGGCGTCCTTCACCCGGCGCAGGACGTCGAGATAAGGCAGGCCCGGCTTGACCATCACCATGTCGGCCCCCTCGGCGAGGTCGAGCGCCACCTCGCGCAGCGCCTCGTCGCCGTTGGCGGGGTCCATCTGGTAGGTCCGCTTGTCGCCGCCGCCGAGGTTCTGGGCCGAACCCACCGCGTCGCGGAACGGCCCGTAGAAGGCCGAGGCGTATTTGGCGGCATAGGCGAGAATCCGGACGTTCGCATGCCCGGCGGCGTCGAGCGCCTCGCGAATCGCGCCGATTCGCCCGTCCATCATGTCCGACGGCGCGATCACGTCGCAGCCCGCGTCGGCCTGGGTGACCGCTTGGCGGCACAGCACCTCGACCGTCTCGTCGTTGACGATCTCACCGTCGACGAGCAGCCCGTCGTGGCCGTGCTCGGTGAAGGGGTCGAGCGCCACGTCGCAGATCACGCCGATGTCGGGTAGCGCGCGCTTGATCGCGGCGACCGCCCGGCAGACCAGGTTCTTCGGGTTGTAGGCCTCCTCCGCGCCGGCGGTCTTGCCCTCGGGCGGGATCACCGGGAACAGGGCGACCGCGGGAATGCCGAGATCGCGCGCCTCGGCCACCGCCTCGACCGCGAGATCGATCGAGAGCCGCGCCTGGCCGGGAAGCGAGGGGATATCGATGCTTCCTTCGCCGTCGTGGACGAAGAACGGCCAGATCAGGTCGTCGGGCGACAGGCGACACTCCGCCGTCAGGCGGCGCGTCCAATCGTCGTGCCGGTTCCGTCGCATCCGGGTGCGTGGGAACGCCCCCGGGAACTGCTGGCCGCCGCTCGCCTTCATGGCGTCGCGGTCCCTCCGTTCAGGCCGCGTCGAGTGCGCGTTCGAGGTCGGCCAGGATGTCGTCGATATGCTCGATCCCGACCGATAGCCTGACATACCCGTCCGAGACGCCGGTGGCAAGTCGGTCCTCGGCCGAAAGCTGCGAATGGGTGGTCGTCGCCGGATGGATGGCGAGGCTGCGCGCGTCGCCGATATTGGCGACGTGATAGAACATTTCGAGCGCGTCGATGAACCGCCGCCCAGCCTCCTTGCCGTCCGAAAGCTCGAAGCCGATCAGCGCCCCGTAACCGCGCGAAAGATAGGCGTCGGCGCGACGGCGCGCCTCGCCGGTCATCAGGCCGGGGTAGGTCACCCGCGCGACCTTGGGGTGTTCATCGAGGAACCCGGCCACGGCGGCGGCGTTGCGGCAATGCTCGCGCATCCGGAGTGGCAGGGTTTCGAGCCCCTGGATGAACTGGAAGGCGTTGAACGGGCTGAGCGCCGCGCCGAGATCGCGCAACAGCGTCACCCGCGCCTTCAGCACATAGGCGATCGGGCCAAGCGGCTTGACCGCCTCGGTCCAGATTGCGCCGTGATAGCTGGGATCGGGCCGGGTCAGTCCGGGGAAGCGGTCGCCGTGGGCTTCCCAGTCGAAGTTCCCGCCGTCGACCAGCAACCCGCCGATCGAGGTGCCGTGGCCGCCGATGTACTTGGTCGCCGAGTAAACGATCACCGCCGCGCCGTGATCGAACGGCCGGCAGAGAACCGGGCAGGCGGTGTTGTCGATGATCAGGGGCACGCCGAGCTCGCGCCCGATCGCCGCCACCTCGGCGATGGGAAAGACCTGGAGCTTCGGGTTCGGCAGGGTCTCGGCGTAATAGCAGCGGGTGCGTTCATCGGTCGCCCGGCGAAACGCCTCGGGGTCCGCCGGATCGACGAAGCGGACCTCAATGCCCATGGTCTTGAGCGTATTCGCGAACAGGTTCCACGTCCCCCCGTAAAGGTCCGTGGAACTGACGAAATTATCGCCCGCCTGGCAGATATTCTGGATCGCGAACAGCGATGCCGCCTGGCCCGAGGCGACCGCCAGCGCCGCGGCGCCGCCCTCGAGCGCGGCGATCCTTTCCTCGAGCACCGCGCAGGTCGGGTTCATGATCCGGGTGTAGATGTTGCCGAGCTCGACGAGCGCGAACAGGTTCTCGGCATGCCGGGTGTCGTCGAACTGGTACGAGGTCGTCTGATAGATCGGCACGGCAACTGCGTTGGTCGCCGGATCGCTGCGGTAGCCCGCGTGAAGCGCGATGGTTTCGGGATGCTTGCTCGCAATGGGCATGGCGGCCCCCTCCCTCGTGATGCGATGCGAATGTTCGGATACGGGCTCGCCACCGCCGGGGCGGTCCGGCGGCGGCGCCCCGGGATGGCCTGTCAGGCGGCGGCGCGGCTCGCCTTGCGATCGAGGCGCAGCGTCACCGGCGTCGGGTTGCGCAGGTTGTCGAGCACCGGGCAATGGCGGTCGACGGCCCGCTTGAGGCGCAGGAGCGTCTCGTCGTCGGCCGAGGACGACAGTGCGACCGTGCTGCGGATCGCGCCGAAACCCGGCGGCACCGCGTCGTCGACGTCGAGAAAGCCGCGCAGGTCGATATCGCCCTCGAGCGTCACCGAGACGTCGTCGAGCGGAATGCCGAGCGCGTCGGCATAGAGCCGGTAGGTGATCTCCTGGCAGGTCGCGAGCGCGGCGAGCAGGTATTCGACCGGATTGGGCGCGCTGTCCTCGCCGCCGAGCGCCACGGGCTCGTCGACGGCGAAGCGGAACTGGCGCGCCTCGACCTCGCAGCGCAGCCCCTCGGCGAGCCGGCTGGACGCGGTGAAGGTGACGATCGCGTCGTCGGGCGATGCCTTGAGCGCGGTTTGAGTATCATCGAATATCTTCTTGAACGAAATGGACATTTCATCCTCCGTAGGTTCATAAACGGGCCCACGGAGACACGCCCTCCGTGGCGCTTTAGCGGTTGGTGACGCGGTCGCAAGCTGCCCGATCAAATCCCGCGGGTCCGACAACGGACCAATGAACCAAACCCAAACGAAAAAACCGCCTCGGCCAAGCCGGGCGGAACCCATCGCTTTAGCCGCATTTTTAACGCGCCCGCAAGCTGATTACTCAAATCGGCGCGGACGAATGGGAGCATGCGCCCGCTGCCGCTGTCAAGGGGGTTTCGCGCCGGGCCTCGGGCGCGCTACAGTCGGATCAACCCCAAGTGCCCGGAAACGCGCCTTGAATTTCGATCTCAGCGAGGAACAACAAGCCTTTCGCGACGTCGCCCGCGATTTCGCGGCGCGCGAGATGGCGCCCCACGCCGCCGAGTGGGACGAGACCTGCACCTTTCCGGTCGAGACCCTGCGGCGCGCCGCCGCGCTCGGCTTCGCCGCGATCTATGTGCGCGACGACATGGGCGGCTCGGGGCTCGGCCGGGTCGACGCGGCGCTGATCTTCGAGGCGCTGTCGCGGGGCTGCGTCTCGACCGCGGCGTTCCTCTCGATCCACAACATGGCGGGCTGGATGATCGACCGCTTCGGCGACGACGCGCAGCGCCGCCGCTGGCTGCCCGCGATGGCGCGCATGGAGTTGATCGCGAGCTATTGCCTGACCGAGCCCGATTCGGGCTCCGACGCCGCCTCGCTCAGGACCCGGGCGCGGCGCGACGGCGATCATTACGTGCTCGACGGCTCGAAGGCGTTCATCTCGGGGGCGCCGGAAAGCGACCTCTACGTCGCCATGGTGCGCACCGGCGGCGAGGGCCCCAAGGGCATCTCCTGCCTGGTGGTCGAGAAGGGCACGCCGGGCCTCTCCTTCGGCAAGCAGGAGCGCAAGCTCGGCTGGCACAGCCAGCCCACCGCGCAGGTGCTGTTCGAGGACTGCCGGGTGCCGGTCGCCAACCGCCTGGGCGCCGAGGGCGAGGGGTTCCGGATCGCCATGAAGGGCCTCGACGGCGGACGCATCAATATCGCCGCCTGCGCGCTCGGCGGCGCGGACGCCTGCTTCGAGGCCGCGCGCGAGCATCTCCGGGTCCGCCGCCAATTCGGCCACCCGCTCGCCGACTTCCAGGCCCTGCGGTTCCGCCTCGCCGACATGGCGACCGAGATCGAGGCCGCGCGGCTGATGGTCATGCGGGCGGCGGCGGCGCTCGACGCGGGCGCGGCCGACGCCACGCTCCGCTGCGCCATGGCCAAGCGCTTCGCGACCGACGCGAGCTTCCAGGTCTGCAACGAGGCGCTCCAGCTTCACGGCGGCTACGGGTATCTGCGCGACCATGGGGTCGAGCGCTTCATGCGCGACGTGCGCGTCCACCAGATCCTCGAGGGCACCAACGAGATCATGCGCGTGATCATCGCGCGCAAGCTGCTCGCCGAGGGTTAGTAAGCCCGGTCCGCCCTCGGTTCGAGATTATATTCAACCTGAAAGACGGAGGATAACCCCGCGTGAGTGAAGACGATATTCTGTTCGAGGTTGCGCAAGGACGCGGCCGCGTGATTCTCAACCGGCCGAAGGCGCTGAACGCGCTGAGCTTCGCGATGGCCGAGCGCATGGACGCGCGCCTCAAGGACTGGGCCGAGGACGCGTCGGTGCGGTTCGTGGTGATCGAGGGGGCGGGCGAGCGCGCCTTCTGCGCCGGCGGCGACATCCGCGAGCTCTACCGATCGATGGACGATCCCGCCTCGACGCTCGCGGCCGATTTCTACCGGGTCGAGTACCGGCTCAACCACCGCATCTTCACCTTTCCCAAGCCCTATGTGGCGCTGATCGACGGGGTGGTCATGGGCGGCGGGGTCGGGATCTCGGTCCACGGCTCGCACCGGGTGGTGGGCGACCGGCTTCTGTTCGCCATGCCCGAGACCGGCATCGGCCTGTTTCCCGACGTCGGCGGCAGCTATTTCCTGCCCCGGCTGCCGGGGCGGCTCGGCACCTATCTCGGCCTTACCGGCGCGCGGATCGGGGCGGCGGACGCGCTCTACTGCGGGATCGCGACCCATTACG
>CAZHDF010000045.1:0-11783 GCA_964531525.1 uncultured Alphaproteobacteria bacterium
CCGGGCGGCTGCGCATGTTCAACCTTTCGGTGCTGGTCACCGACGCCTTCATGGAGGCGGTGCGCGAGGACCGCGCCTGGGCGCTCGACTTCGGCGGCGTCACCTACAAGACCCTCTCGGCGCGCGAGCTGTGGGACAGGATCATGCGCGCGACCTACGCCTACGCCGAGCCGGGGGTGATCTTCATCGACCGGGTGAACCGGCGCAACAACCTCGCCTACTGCGAGACCATCAGCGCGACCAACCCCTGCGGCGAACAGCCGCTGCCGCCCTACGGCGCGTGTCTTTTGGGCTCGATCAATCTGGCGCGGTTGGTCACCGACCCGTTCTCCGAGGACGCGGCGCTCGATCTCGACGCGCTCGACGAAATCGTGCCGGTCGCGGTGCGCATGCTGGACAACGCGATCGACGTGTCGCAATTCCCGCTTCCCGCCCAGGCGCGGGAGGCGCGCGACAAGCGGCGCATCGGGCTCGGCATCACCGGGCTCGCGGATGCGCTGATCATGTGCGGGCTGCGCTATGGCGGCCCGCGCTCGATCGAGACCATCGAGCGCTGGATGCACCGCTTCCAGCGCGCGGCCTACGGGGCCTCGATCGCGCTCGCCGCCGAGAAGGGCGCCTTCCCCCTGTTCGACGCCGAGGCTTATCTCGCGGGCGAGACCCTGCGCGCGCTCGACGAGGACCTGCGCGCGGGCATCGCCGAGAACGGCATCCGCAACGCGCTGCTGACCTCGGTCGCGCCGACGGGCACGATCTCGCTGCTCGCCGACAACGTCTCCTCGGGTCTCGAGCCGGTGTTCAGCTACACCTACACCCGCAACGTGATGATGCCCGACGGCAGCCAGCGCGCCGAGGAGGTCTCGGACTACGCCTACCGGCTCTACCGCCGGCTCCGGGGCGAGGATGCGCCGCTCGCCGACGCCTTCGTCGACGTCGAGACGCTGACGCCGGCCGACCATCTCAAGGTGCAGGCGGCGGTGCAGCGCTATATCGACAGCTCGATCTCGAAGACCATCAACTGTC
This sequence comes from uncultured Alphaproteobacteria bacterium, assembly GCA_964531525.1. Lineage (GTDB taxonomy): Bacteria > Pseudomonadota > Alphaproteobacteria > JAAXGF01 > JAAXGF01 > CAYYWV01. Next base: position 1,024 of record CAZHDF010000045.1, read on the forward strand.
CCGAGGACATCTCCTTCGACGACTTCAAGGACATCTACCTCGAAGCCTACGCGCTCGGCTGCAAGGGCTGCACCACCTATCGCCCCAACCCGGTGACCGGCGCGGTGCTCGAACGCCCGGCGAAGGACGGGGAGCAGGTCGCCGCCGAGGCGCGCGAGGAGCAGGCCGAGCTGCCGCTCAAGGCGCCCAAGCAGTCGGCCGACCGGTTCGAGGCGGGCGGCGTGGTCTACATGACCCAGCCCTTGAGCCGCCCCGAATCGCTTCCCGGCGCGACCTACAAGCTGCGCTGGCCGGAAAACGACCACGCCATGTACGTCACCATCAACGACATCATCAAGGACGGCCGGCGGCGGCCCTTCGAGATCTTCATCAACTCGAAGAACATGGAGCACTACGCCTGGACCATGGCGCTCACGCGCATGATCAGCGCGGTGTTCCGGCGCGGCGGCGACGTGTCCTTCGTGGTCGACGAGCTCAAGGCGGTGTTCGACCCGCGCGGCGGCCATTGGGTGGAGGGCAAGTACGTTCCCTCGATCATCGCCGCGATCGGCGACGTGATCGAGCGCCATATGATCGACATCGGTTTCATGCCGGCGCCCGAATCGCTCGCTCCGGCGGCCGAGACCCTGCGCAAGGCGAGCGGCGAGACGCCGCGCGAAAGCCGTCTGCGTCATTGTCCGAAATGCTCCATGCCGGCGCTGATGCACCAGGAGGGCTGCGATCTCTGCACGTCCTGCGGCTATTCGAAATGCGCCTGAGCCGGGTTTTCTGAAACCGCCGCGCCGCCGCCGCGCCGCATTCGCGGTCGCCCTCGGGCTCGCCCTGCTCGCGGCGCTCGGTGGCGGTTATGCGCTGTATTGGGCGGCCGCCGCGCGCGGGATCGAGCGCGGAATCGCCGCCTGGGCGGCGGCGCGCCGCGCCGAGGGCGTCGCGCTCGACTACCGCGCGCTCGACGTCTCGGGCTTTCCCTTCGCGCTCGTCGCGACGCTCGCCGAGCCGCGCCTCGCGGTCACGCGGGCGGCCGGGTCCGGAGGCGATTCCCAAACCTGGCGCTGGGCGGCGGCGCGGCTGACCGCCCGGGCGCGGCCCTGGTCGCCGAACCGGGTCGCGGTCGCGCTGCCTCTTGAATCCCACATCACGATCACGCGCGCCGGCCGTGAAACAGTCGCGACCCTGCGCCTCGACGACGGCCGGGCCTGGGTCGTGGTCGGCGCGCGGGGCGCCGCGCGCGTGACGGTCGAGACCGGGGCCGCGTTGCTCGACTGGGGGGCGGGGCGCGCGCGGGCGGCGCGGATTTCGGGCGCGGGAGCGCGAACGCCCGAGGGCGTCGTGACGCTCGCCCTCGACGTTGCGGGGATCGCGCTGCCCGCCGTGTTCGACGGCCCGCTCGGGCGCGCGGTCTCGCGCTTCGTCCTCGACGCGACGCTTCCGCCGCCGCCGCCCGCCTCGGCTTCGGCCGCGGATCTCGACGCCTGGCGCGCCGCCGGCGGGCGGGTCGATATCGCGAAGCTCTCGTTCGCCTGGGGGCCGCTCTCGCTCGACGGCCGGGGGACCGCGACGCTCGATTCCGCGCTGCGCCCCGAGGGGCGGATCGATTCCCGGGTCTCGGGCTGGCGTCCGGCGATCGGGGCCTTCGTCGCCGCCGGCCAGATGAAGGCGCGCGACGGCTCGCTCGCCGCGACCTTCCTCGACCTCATGGCGCGCCGCGACGGCGACGGCCGCGCGGTGATCGCGGTCGCGCTGACGGCGCGCAAGGGCAAGCTATACCTCGGTCCGGTCGCGATCGCGCGCCTCGACCCGCTGGTCTCCCGCTCGGAATGATTCTTAAACCGGCGTGCCGGTGAACCGGCCCGCCGGGCGTTCAAACGCCACGCAGGCTTTCCTCGCACAGGCTCGGGCGCGCGGTCGCGCTTGCCAACGCGCCCAGGGGCGCGTTGGGGTGATTGCTTGTCCGCGAAACGGTCTGTCGAAACGCGATCAGGCCTGCTTGGCCTCGATCACGCCGCGACGAATCTCGCGCGTGCGGGTGAACAGATCGGCGAGCACGTCGCCCTCGCCCCAGCGGACCGCGCGCTGAAGACGCGCCAGATCCTCGCTGAAGCGGCCCAGCATTTCGAGCACCGGCTCGCGGTTGGCGAGGAAGATGTCGCGCCACATCACCGGGTCCGAGGCGGCGATGCGCGTGAAGTCGCGGAAGCCGCTGGCGGCGTATTTCACGACTTCCTTCTGGGTCGCCTGCTCGAGGTCCGCCACCGTGCCGACGATGGTGTAGGCGATCAGATGCGGCAGGTGCGAGGTGATGGCGAGCACCCGGTCGTGGTGCGCGGCCTCCATGATCTCGATGGTCATGCCGGCGCGCCGCCACATCTCGGCGACGCGCTCGACCGCGTCCGCGTCGGTCCCGGGCGGCGGCGTGAGGATGCACCAGCGTCCGTCGAACAGGCTGTCGAACCCGGCCTCGGGGCCCGAGCGCTCGGTGCCCGCGACCGGATGGCCGGGCACGAAATGGACGCCTTTGGGTATATGCGGCGCGATCGCCTCGATCGCCGCGAGCTTGACCGAGCCCACGTCGGTGACGATGGCGCCCGGGGCGAGGTGGGGCGCGATTTTCTCGGCGAGCGCGGCGTAGGCGCCGAGCGGGGTGCCGAGAACCACCAAGTCCGCGCCCGCCACCGCGCCCGCCGGGTCGTCGGTATAGTCGTCGGCGAGGCCGAGGCGGCGCGCGGCGTCCAGGGTCTCGGCGCGGCGCGCGCAGGCGGCGACGTGGCCGGCCAGCCCCTCGCGTCGCAGGACGCGGGCGAGCGACGAGCCGATGAGACCGATGCCGATCAGGGCGATCCGGTCGAAGAGCGGGGTCTGGGGCATGATGTTTGTCAGCTCATGAACTCGGCCAGCGCGTCCACCACCGCCCGCATCTCGTCCTCGAGCCCCACGGTGATGCGCAGGGAATCGGGCAGCCGGTATTCGCGCATGGTGCGCGGCACGATGCCGCGGGCCATCAGGAAGGCGTTGGCGGCGTCGGCGTCGCGGCCCGGATCGTTCGGAAAGCGGACCAGGACGAAGTTGCCGGCGCTCGGCCGCGCGTCGAGGCCGAGGCGCGAAAGCGCGGCCGAAAGCCAGGGCAGCCAGCGGTCGTTGTGGCGGCGCGCGGCGTCGCGATGCGCGTGATCGGCGAGCGCGGCGACGCCCGCGGCGAGCGCCGGCGCGGTCACGTTGAAGGGGCCGCGTATCCGGTTGAGCACGTCGGCGACCGAGGCCGGGCAATAGGCCCAGCCGAGCCGCAGCGCCGCGAGGCCGTAGATCTTCGAAAACGTGCGCGTCATCACCACGTTGTCGTGAGCCTCGACGAGCGTCGCGCCGTCGTCGTAGCCCTGGGCGCCGACGTATTCGGCGTAGGCCGCGTCGATCACCAGCAGCGTCGCCTCGGGCAGCCCGGCGCGCAGGCGCGCGACCTCGGCCGCCGGCAGGTAATCGCCGGTCGGGTTGTTGGGGTTGGCGACGAAGACGATGCGCGTGCGCGCGCCGGCGCGCTCGAGCAGCGCGTCGACGTCCATGCGCAGGTCGCGCTCGGGCGCGGCGACCGGCGTCGCGCCGGCGCCCATCGCGGCGATCGGATAGACCAGAAAGCCATATTCGCTGTAGAGCACCTCGTCGCCCGGCCCGGCATAGGCGCGGGTGAGCAGCGCCAGCAGCTCGTCCGAGCCGTTGCCGCAGACGATGCGCGCGGGATCGAGCCCGTGGTGCGCAGCGAGCGCCTCGCGGAGCGCCGCGGCCCCGCCGTCGGGGTAGCGGTGGAGCGTCGCGCCCGCCGCGCGATAGGCCTCGACCGCGCGCGGGCTGGGGCCGAGCGGCGATTCGTTCGACGACAGCTTGATCGTGCGCCGCGCCTCGCCGGCCGACGACTTGCCGCCGACATAGGGCGTGATGTCGAGAATCCCCGGTCGAGGCGTCGGCGCGGTCACGTCGCGTCCCCGTCGGCGAGCGCGAGCGGCACGGCGTAGCCGCCGAGCGGAATGATGCCGACCGCCGATTCGCCGAGCGCCCGGAGCACGGCTTCGAGGCGCTCGTCGCCGGGGCCGACGAACTCGGCGATCTCGATCAGATGTAGCCGCGTCTCGGCGCTTTCCGGATCGCGCCAGGCGGACAGATCGGTGGCGGAAAGCCCGGCGGCGGCGAAGGCGTCGCGCACGCTCGCCCGGCTCAACTCGGCGTTGGCCTCGACCGCGACCAGCGAGACGTCGTCGCCGGTCGGCTCCTGCTCGATGCAGGCGACGGCGAGCGCGCCGAGATGCTCGAACCGTCCGCCCGGGTTATCGATGAAGGGCAGCCGGGCGACGATGCGCGGCGGCCGCTCGCCGCCGGTAATCAGCATGCGCCACCAGGGGTCGGGCTCGTCCTCGAGCGGCAGCGGCAGCACGCCGACGGTCGCCGAGCCCTCGGCGACCGCGCGGATCACGGGCGCGGCGAGCCGGTGCAGGGTCATCCGGGTGCCCGAGCCGTACTGATCGCGCGCCAGGTCCCAGTAGCCGACCGACTTCTCGGGCGCCGAAACCGCGACCGAGAGGTTGCCCTGAAGGCGGGTGAGCGCGGCGACCATCTCGCGCCAGATGCGCACCACGACCGCGGCCGGCAAGGCCCCCTCGTGGCGTGCGAGAAGGCGTCGCAGGATCGCGACCTCGCGCGCCGGGCGCATGGGTAGCCCCCCGTCATCGCGGCTTTTGACGGCGCTCACCTCCTCGACGATTTCGGTCCGCCGCATGAGCAGATCGTGCATGCGGTCGTCGATTTCGTCGATCTCTCGGCGCAGGTCTTCGAGTGTGGCCGGACGATCGGTCATATGGATCGGTTCTCGGGAAAACGAAAGCCGATAGTAGTATCCGCGGGACGTGCGAAAATCAAAGAAAACGTTGACATTGACCCTGTGCGAACGCCAACTATCCACCCTTCTGTGCAATGACGGAATCCGGGATTCCCGACGACCCATGCATGAGCTTCGGCGATCCAGGCGCGCCGGGACGGGCGAGGAAAAATCGCGCGGGCGGACGGCGACGCTGGGCGTGGACGCGCCGCTCGAACTCGACTGCGGCGCGCGCCTCGGCCCCTTCACGGTCGCCTACCAGACCTATGGAACGCTGAACGCCGAACGCTCGAACGCGATCCTCGTCTGCCACGCGCTGACCGGCGACCAATACGTCCTCGGCCCCCACCCGGTGACCGGGCGACCGGGATGGTGGGAGCTGGTCGTCGGGCCGGGCAGGCCGCTGGATACCGAGCGCTTCTTCGTCATCTGCGTGAACGTGCTGGGCGGCTGCATGGGCACCACCGGGCCGACCTCGACCGACCCCGAAACCGGCGAGCCCTACGGCCTCGACTTTCCGGTCATCACCATCGCCGACATGGTGCGCGCTCAGGCGCTGTTGCTGGATGCGCTCGGCATCGAACAACTCTTCTGCGTCACCGGCGGCTCGATGGGGGGCATGCAGGCGCTCGAATGGGCGGCCAAGCTGCCCGAGCGCGTGTTCGCCGCCATTCCGATCGCCAGCGCCGTGCGCCACACCGCCCAGAACATCGCCTTTCACGAGGTCGGCCGCCAGGCGATCATGGCCGATCCCGACTGGCGCGGCGGCGACTACCTGCGCCAGGGCGCGCGCCCGGTGCGCGGCCTCGCGGTCGCGCGCATGGCGGCGCATATCACCTATCTTTCCGAAGCGGCGCTGCATCGCAAGTTCGGTCGCCAGCTTCAGGACCGCAAGGCGCTGAGCTACGGCTTCGACGCCGACTTCCAGGTCGAGAGCTACCTGCGCCATCAGGGGATCACCTTCGTCGATCGGTTCGACGCCAACTCGTATCTCTACATCACCCGGGCGATGGATTATTTCGACCTCGCCGCCGAGCACGACGGCGTGCTCGCCGACGCGTTCCGAGGCACGCGAACGCGGTTCTGCGTGATCTCGTTCACCAGCGACTGGCTGTTTCCGACCTCGCAGAGCCGCGAGATCGTGCGCGCGCTCAACGCGGTCGCCGCCAACGTGAGCTTCGTCGAGATCGAGAGCGACAAGGGCCACGACGCCTTCCTGCTCGACGAGCCCGAGTTCCTGGCCGCGCTTTCGGGGTTCATCGACGGCGCCGCGGCGCATCGGGGCCTTCCGGCGCGATGACCGCCCCATCGCCGACAGGGCGCGAACGCGCGGACGCGGCGCGCTCGCAGGCGCTTCGACCCGACCTCGCGATCGTCGCCGATTGGGTCGAGCCCGGCGCGCGGGTGCTCGACATCGGCTGCGGCGACGGCGCGTTGCTCGCCTATCTCGCGGCGACCAAGGGAATCGACGGGCGCGGCATCGAGATCAGTCAGGCGGGCGTGAGCGCCTGCGTGCGTCACGGGCTGTCGGTCATCCAGGGCGACGCCGACACCGATTTGCGTCATTACCCGAGCGACGCCTTCGACTTCGTGATTCTGAGCCAGACGCTTCAGGCGACGCGCGAGCCGCGTCGGGTGCTGACCGACATGCTGCGCATCGGCCGCTGCGTGATCGTCTCGTTTCCCAACTTCGCCCATTGGCGGGCGCGGCTTCAGCTTCTCGTTCGCGGCCGCATGCCGGTGACCGCGACGCTCGCCGATGCCTGGTTCGACACGCCCAACATCCACCTGTGCTCGATCCGCGACTTCACCGCGCTGTGCGGCGACCTCGGCGCCGAGGTCCGGCGCGTCGTCGCGCTGCGCGGCGACGGCCGGCGCTTGCCGATGCCGGCGCGCGGCGCGCTCGCCAATTTGCTCGCCGCCCAGGCGGTGTTCCTGCTCTGCCAGGACCGGCGCTGAGGGTTCTGTTTTCCTACGACCTGTCGCGCGGGCAGTCTCGAGACGACGGCATCACGCCCTTGACCAGCGCCCGGTAGCCGCGCCCCCGGGGGCGCGCCAGGCGGTCGGGATGGGCCGCGTAGACCTGCTTCGACGCCTCGACCAGCAGCGCGCCCGCGAACGGCAGCCCCCAGCGTTCGCCCAGGCTTTCCCAGGTTCCGGCGAAGCGCTGCATCATCAGCCGCGACGAGCCCGGCGGCACGTAGAGCGCCGCCGTGGTCCGCAAGGGCGAGAACAGGCTTTCGCGCAGCAGGCGATCGAGCTGCGGGCGGCTGAACGGCTGGCCGTGGCCAAAGGGCGTGCGTTCGAGCCGCGCCCAAATGCTGCGTCGGTTGGGCGCCACCACGAGAAGTCGCCCGCCGCTGGCCAGCACGCGCCAGATCTCGCGCAGCATGGGGCGAAGCTGTTCGCTGCATTCGACCGCGTGGATCAGGAGGATGCGATCGATCGAATCGTCGGGCAGCGGCAGTTCGACTTCGTCGGCAAGCACGACCAGGCGGCGCTCGTCGGCCGGCCAGGGCATCGCGCCCTGTTGAGCGGGCATGAGCGCGAACACGCGTTCGGCCTCGGCGCGAAAGGGGGAAAGATAGGGCGTCGCATAGCCGAGCCCCAGAACCGACTGCCCGCGCACGTCGGGCCAGAGCGCGCGAATCCGGCGGCGGATCATGCGCCGCGCCACCTGCCCCCGCCGGCTGGCGTAGAAGGCGTTGAGATCGACCACGTCCTGCCACATCGCGGCCGAATGGTAGCACAGCGGGGGCCGCGACGCGCGCGCGGTGCGAAGCGCGCTGACCGGGGCGCGGCCGGGTGCTATGCTCGCGCCGAGAGCACGACCCCGCCCGCGCCAAGGAGAACTTGCCCCATGAAGCTGCGTTTCTCGCCGACCTCGCCCTATGTCCGCAAGGTGATCGTCTGCGCCGCCGAGCGCGGCCTCGATGCGCGCATCGAACGGATTCCGACGCTGGCCTTCGATCCCGCGACCGACCTCGCCGCCGACAATCCGCTCTGCAAGGTGCCGGTGCTGATCACCGAAGACGGCGCGCGCCTCTACGACAGCCGGGTGATCTGCGAGTATCTCGACAGCCTGCATGACGGGGACAAGCTGTTTCCCGCGCCGCCCGCGCGCTGGACCGCGCTGCGCCGCCAGGCGCTCGGCGACGGGATGCTCGACGCCGCCATTCTGGTCATCCTCGAGAACCGGCGCGACGCCGCGCTGCGCTCGGCGGCGTTCGTCGCGCGCCAGACCGCGAAAATCGCGAGCGCGCTGGACGCCCTCGAGCTCGAGGCCGAGACGCTCGGCGAGACGGTCGATATCGGAACCGTCACGATCGGCTGCGCGCTCGGCTATCTCGACTTCCGGTTCCCCGACGAGGACTGGCGCGCCGACCAGCCGAAGCTCGCCGCCTGGTTCGACGGCTTCGCCAAGCGCCCGTCGATGACCGCGAGCGTGCCGCGCGACCCGGCCTGACCGGGGCGCGGCGGGGGGGTGGGCGCGCCGAGTTAAGGCGAATTCAACACCTTCAGCGAAGACCTAGCGCCGTTTCGAGCGCGACGCAGAGCGCGTGGCCGATGGTGATATGCATTTCCTGAATGCGCGCGGTCTCGCGCGACGGCACGATCAGGAGCGGATCGGCGAGGCCGACGAGATCGCCGCCGTCGCCGCCGGTGAGCGCCGCGGCCGCGAGCCCGCCCGCCCGCGCCGCGCGCAAGCCCGCGATCACGTTGGGGCTGCGTCCCGAGGTCGAAAGACCGACGGCGAGGTCGCCCGCCCGCCCCAGCGCCTCGACCTGGCGCGCGAACAAAGCCTCGAAGCCGAGATCGTTGCCGATCGCCGTCAGGGCCGAGCTGTCGGTCGTCAGCGCGATCGCCGCGATCGGCGCGCGGTCGCGCTCGAAGCGCACCACGAGCTCGGTCGCGAGATGCTGGGCGTCCGACGCCGAGCCGCCGTTGCCGAAGAACAGGATCTTGCCGCCGGCGCGCGCGGTCTCCGCCGCCACCGCCACCAGCCGGGCGAAGGGGGCGCGCACCGCCTCGGGCGTCCGCGCGGCGGTCTCGGCCTGCGCCGCGAACACCCGATCGAGAATCCCGCCTGCGTCCATCGTCTCGCGTCCTCCGCCTCGCCGCCGTTCCGTCTTCATACAGACTGGCGGCGGCGCTGGCAATTTGCCCGGCTCGGTCCGGCGGAGAGCGAGCCGGTGCCGATTCGGCCGATCATGCTCTATAGTCGGGGCGCATGACCGCCGGACCCCGCCGCCTTCTCGCCCGCTACGGGCATGTGAACTGGGCGCTCGCCGACCAGGCGCTGGTCAGCGGCGTCAATTTTCTCACCGGCATTCTGCTCGCCCGCTTCCTGGGACTCGAGGATTTCGGGCGCTTCACGCTCGCCTGGATGGCGGTTCAATTCTTGAACAGTATTCAGCACGCGATGATCAACGCGCCCATGATGTCGATCGGGCCGAAGCAGGCGGCGGGCGACGCGCCGGCCTATTTCGGCGCCGTGCTCGTCCAGCAGGCCGCCTTCGCCGCGCTCGGCTTCGCGCTTCTCTGGGCGGGGGCGGTGGCCTCGGGGGCGGTGGCGCCCGACTGGCGGCTGGGCGCGGTCGCGCTACCCATGGCGGCGGCGGGCGCGGCGTTTCAGGCGCAGGACCATCTCAGGCGGGTGTTCTTCACCCAGGGCCGGCCGGGAGCGGCGTTCGTGAGCGACGCGCTGCGCTACGGTGGCCAGCTCGTGCTGATCGTCGCCCTGGCCGCCGCCGGCGACCTCGACGCGGCGGCGGCGCTTTGGGTGATCGCGGGGGTCGCGGGGCTCGCCTTCGCGGTCTCCTTCCCGCTCGCGGCGCGGATTGCTTGGCGGTCCGAGGTTTTCGCCGCGACGCTCGCGCGCCATTGGCGCTTCGCGCGCTGGCTGGGCGCCTCGGCGCTGATGCATTGGCTGTCGGCGAACATCTACACGCTGATCGCGGGCGCGTTGCTCGGCGCGGGCGCGGTGGGCGCGTTGCGCGCGGCGCAGAACCTGATGGGGGTGATGCATATCGTCTTCCAGGGGCTCGAGAACGTGGTCCCGGCGCGCGCCGTGCGCCACCTTCGGGACGGCGGCGTTTCCGCGCTCGGCGGCTTTCTTGTCCGGCTGGGTGGCGCGATGGTCGCCGTGACCGCGGTGGTCGCGCTGATCGCCGCCGCCGCCCCCGCCTTCTGGCTCGAGCTTCTCTACGGCCCGGGATTCGCCGGCTACGGCGACGTTTTGCGGTGGTATGCGGCGATCTACGTCGTGCTCGCCCTGGCCCTGCCGTTGCGCGCCGGGCTCAACGCGCTCGAGGACACCAAGCCGATCTTCATCGCCAATCTCGCCGCCTTCATCTTCGCGGCGCTCGGTTGTTACGGGTTTGTAAAGGTCTTTGGGCTATTCGGCGCGTTGTATGGAATGTTTACCATGTACGCCCTGATGCAGATCGTCCTCGCGCGCGGGCTGCATCGCGCGCTCGCCCGCGCCCGCATCCGCGCCCACGCCTAAGGGCGCCGATGCGCGCCCCCCGCCCCGCCGCGCGCGAAGGCGACGCGCCGGCCTCGCCCGATGGCGCCCTCGCCGATCGCGACGCGCTGGCCGCCCGGCTGTGGCGGCATTTCCGCCGACGGGGGATTCGATTCTGCGTTCTCGGCGCGCCCGAGACGGGGCTCGGCGGCGACATCGACATGGTGATCGACCGCCCCCGGGGCCGGGCGCTCTTGCGCGAGATCGACGATTTCGCCCGCGACAACGGCGTCGCCGTGGTTCAGGCGCTTCAGCACGAATGGCCGGCCTGGTATTTCGTGCTCGCCTGGCGCGGCGCCGACGGCGCGCCCCGCTACCTGCACCCCGACATTTGCGCCGATTACCTGCGCGAGGCGCGCTACGTTCTGGCGGCCG
>CAZHDF010000045.1:11883-22283 GCA_964531525.1 uncultured Alphaproteobacteria bacterium
TCGCCCGCGCCGCCGAAACCGACGACTGGAGCGCGCTGCGCGGCGCGATTCCCCGCCTGCGCCGCGATCTCGTCCGGCGGCTGCCGCGCTCGCCCGCCGCCTGGGTGCGCGAGGGCCTGCGCCGCCTGCGCCGCATTTTCCGCCCGGCGGGCCTGACGGTCGCGGTTCTCGGCCCCGACGGCGCCGGCAAGACGACGCTGATCGAGCGCCTGATCCCGATGCTCGCCCCGGCGTTTCGCCGCAGCCGGCGCTTTCACCTCCGGCCCGGGATCGTCGGGCGTGGGCGCGGAAGCGCGGCGGGCCCGGTCGAGGATCCGCACGCCGAACCCGCGCGCGGGGCGCTCGCCTCGGCGGCCAAGGTGGCGCTGTTCGTTCTCGATTTCCTCGTCGGCCATGCGGTCCGGGTTTGGCCGCTCAAGCTGCGCTCGACGCTGGTGGTCTTCGACCGCCATTACCACGATCTGCTCGCCGACCCGGCGCGCTACCGCTACGGCGCGCCGCGCTGGTTGGCGGCGCTCGGCGGGCTGTTGGTGCCCCGGCCCGATCTCTGGCTCGTCCTCGACGCGCCCCCGGCCACGGTCCAGGCGCGCAAGACCGAGGTCGACGCGGCCGAGACCGCGCGTCAGCGCGACGCCTATCGCGCGCTCGCCCGCCGCCTCGGGCCGGCGGCGGTGGTGATCGACGCCGGCCAGTCCCCCGACCGGGTCGCGGCCGAGGCCGCCCAAGCGGTTCTCGACCGTCTCGCCGCGCGCTTCGCCAAGCGCCTGGGCCGCGCCCCGGCGGCCGCGCCGGCGGACTGGTCCCCGGGCCAGCCCCTTGACTGAGACGGGCGAATCACTCGCCGCCCGGGCGCTCGGCGGCCTCCTGCCCGAAGGCTGGGCGGTCGCGCCCGCGCCCGCCGACGCCCCGCCCGAGGGGCGCTTCCGGATCATCCCGGGGCACGGCGGCCCGCGCTGGATCGTGCCCGAGGACCCCGATCTCGGCTGGCCCGGGCTCGCCGCCTGGCGGCCCTTCGGGCGCGTCAGTCGCGCCAAATGGGCGGCGGTCATGGGGGCCTATCGCGCGCGCCGCCTGGGACGACTGCCGGGGGTCGCGGCGATCGGCATCGCTCCCGGCGACGACGCGGCCTGGAACGCGATCGGCTGGGGCGAGGCGCGTTCGCCGGCGCTCGTCGTCTCGATCGGCGCGCCGGGGCCGACCCGCAAGGCGACCGCGATCCTGGTCTCGCGCGCGCGCCGCGCGGCAGCGGCGGTCGCCAAGGCGCCGCTCGCCCCCGGGGCCGCCGCGCGCATCGGCCACGAGGCCGAGACCCTCGCCCGCCTCGCCCGCGACCGCCCGGGGCTCGCGCCCCGCCTTCTCCACTTTGATGCCGGGCGGGGGCGGAGCCTTCAAGAACCGTTGCCCGGCGCGGCCACGGGCGGCAGGCTCGCGGCGCCGCATCGCGCCTTTCTCGCCGCGCTGGCACCGCCCGCCGCGACCCTGCCGCGCGCCGAGTTCACCGCCCGCCTCGCCGCCCGTCTCGACGCGGTCGCAACCCTCGCCCCCGAGACGGCCGTGCGTCTTCGCGCCGCGCTCGACGCGCTCGCCGGGCCGGGAGAGATCGAGATCGGCCGGGTCCACGGCGATTTCGCGCCCTGGAACCTGCGCCGCGCCCGCGACGGCGCGCTCGCGGCCTTCGACTGGGAGTTCGCCGAGGCCCAAGGCCCGCGCGGCCACGACGCGGCCCATTTCGTCGCCCGGGTCGCGATCGCCGGTGGCGCGGGCGCGCCGCGCGCGTTGGAGCGACGCGTGGTCGCGGCGCTGTCCCGCCCCGCGCTGCGCCCGCTTCTCGGCCATGGCGACGCGCGATTGGTCTGGCGGCTTTACGTGCTCGCCCATCTCATGATGCTCGCGGAATGCGGGATCGACGACGGCCACGCGGAAATCTTTAACCAAGTTGTCGAAACATGGCGTCATGAGCCACTTTAGGATTCCGCGCTCGCGCGTCGACCGGCTGCGCTACATCCTCGACGCCTGCGCCGGGCGCGAGGTGCTGCACCTGGGCTGCGCCGACCATCCCTATACCCGCGAGCGCGTGGCCGACGGGAGCTGGCTGCACGCCGCGATCGCCCGCGTCGCCGCGCGCTGCGTGGGCGTCGACGCCGAGGCCGACGCGCTCGACTGGCTGCGGCGCGCGCAAGGGGTCGAAAACCTGATCGAGGGCGACGTCGAGGCGCTCGACCGGTTGAACGCCGGGCGCTTCGATCTGGTGGTCGCGGGCGAGATCATCGAGCATCTCGCCAATCCCGGGCGCTTCTTGGCGACGGTTCCGGCGGTGCTCAAGCCCGGCGGGCGGCTCTTGATCAGCACCGCCAACGCGTTTTGCCTGCGCCGGGCCTTGCGGATTCCCTTCGGGGTCGAAAGCGTGCATCCCGATCACGTCTATTACTTCTCGCACGCGACGCTCGCCGAGCTTGCCCGGCGCTTCGGCTTCGCCCTCGAGGCGGCGCATGCCTACCGGCTGCCCAACCGCCGCCCGCTGGTGCCCTTCCTGGTCGAGCGCGCCGCGACCCTGATCACGCCCAACTGGGGCGAGGGCATCGTGCATCTCTATGCCCGGGCCCCGGAGCGGGCCGGGGCGGTCGCGCCGTGAGGGTGCTGCTATCGGCCTATGCCTGCGAGCCCGGCCTCGGATCCGAGCCCGGGGTCGGCTGGCACTGGGCGCGCGAGATCGCGCGGCGCGGCCACGAGGTGGTCGTGCTCACCCGCGCCGCCAACCGCGCCCGCATCGAGGGCGCGGGCGCGCCGCCCGAGGGCCTCGACTTCGTCTATTTCGACCTCCCCCGCTGGGCGCGTTGGTGGAAGCGCGGCGGGCGCGGCATCCGGCTCTATTACGTTCTCTGGCAATGGGGGGCCTACCGCCGGGCGCGGGCGCTGCACCGGGCGCGGCCCTTCGATCTGGTCCACCACATAACCTTCGGCGTGCTGCGCCATCCGAGCTTCATGGGCGGGCTCGGGATTCCCTTCCTGCTCGGGCCGCTCGGCGGCGGCGAGCGCGCCCCCTGGCGGTTGCGCCGCGGCTTCGGCCCGCGCGGCTGGCTGATCGAGATCGCGCGCGACGCGGCCAATCTCGCGGCGCGCCTCGACCCCTGGGTCAACGCGGCGCTTGCGCGGGCCAGCGCGATCTACGTCAAGACCGAGGAGACCCGGCGCGCGATCCCGGCGCGCTTCCGCGCCAAGGTCCGCGTGGCGCTCGAGATCGGGATCGCGCCGGACGAGGACATCCGCGCCTCGGACGACGACGCGACATCGCCGCCACCCGCCAACGGCCTTCGGCTCTTGTTCGCGGGGCGGTTCGTCCATTGGAAGGGCGGGCAGCTCGCGATCGCCGCGCTCGCCCGGCTCGCCGCCCGCGACCCGGCGGCGCGGCTGACCATGATCGGATGCGGCCCCGACGAGGCGCGTTGGCGGCGGCTCGCGGCGCGACTCGGGGTCGCCGAGCGCATTGTCTGGCGCGGCTGGGTCGGGCGCGCCGATCTGGCCCGGGCCTATCGCGGCCACGACGCGTTTCTGTTCCCGAGCCTTCACGATTCGAGCGGCAACGTGGTTCTCGAGGCGCTCGCCGCCGGGCTTCCCGTGGTCTGTCTCGACCTCGGCGGGCCGGCGGCGATGGTCGACGAGACCTGCGGCCGGGTGGTCGAGACGGCGGACCGCGACCCGGCGGCGGTCGCCGAGGGGCTGGCCCGGGCGCTCGGCGCGCTGGCGGACGACCCCGCCCTTCGCCGCGACCTCGGCGCGGGCGCGCGGGTGCGGGCGGCGACGTTCACCTGGGCGGCGGCGGTCGAGCGCGTCTACGGGGAGGCGGCATGGGCCTGAACCTGGAGCGCATCCGCGATGGCGTCGTGCTCGGCACGATCGCGTTGTATCTGCTGTTCAACTACGGCTTCATGCAGCTTCGCGTGCCGCCGGTGGCGGGCGGCGGGGTGCCGATCGGCGAGTTCGTGCTGGTGCTCGCCCTGATGACCCTAAACCATTTCGCGGTGCTCTCGAAGCTGCGCGCGGTGGTGTTCGTCTTTCCCTTCCTGGTCTGGTGGTTCTACGGCATCGGCCGCGCGCTCTACGGGGTGCCCGATTACGGGATCTGGGCGCTGCGCGACGCGACCCATGTGATCGAATCGGCCTTCCTGATCGTCGGCTTCGCCTTCGCGGCGCGGGTCGAGAAGCTCGACCGCTTCTTCCATTGGCTCGGCGGGCTGCTGGTCGCCGCCGCGGTCTATTCCCTGACCTATCCGATCGCCGACGTGCTCAAGCCGTTCTCGCCGACGATCCAGTCGGGGGCCGGCTATCCGGTGGCGCTGCTGTTCAGCTATACCGCGACGCCCTTGCTGCTGCTCATGGGGTCGGCCTGGCTGATGCTTTACCGGCCCCGGACCCGGGCGACCCTGGTGGTCGAGGTATTCCTGGTCGGCTACGCGGCGCTCCTGTTCCAGGCGCGGACGATCTACATCCAGATCGCCGTTCTGCTCGTGTTCTTCCTGATCTTTCGCCGCGAGGCGCTCGGCAAGGGCGTGTTCGGGCTGATGCTCATCATCCTCGGCGTGGCCGCGCTGCCGCTCACCGGGCTGACCATCCAGGGCCGCCTCGGCGAGGCGGTGTCGCTCGAATTCATCGTCAACCACATCCTCGCCATCGGCGGCATCGAGAGCGACGGCCTGCGCGGCACCGCGCGCGGCGTGTCGCTGCGCATGGAATGGTGGAAAACGTTGTTCGAGAACCTGTTGTCCTCGCCCGACAATCTGGTGATGGGGCTCGGCTACGGGATCCCGCTGACCGACCATTACGCGACCACCGGGGTGGTGGTGCGCGAGCCCCACAACTCGTTCCTCTCGGTACTGGGACGCGGCGGGCTGATCGGCGCCGGGGCGTTTTTGTGGATGCACGCGTTGATGCTGTCGGCCTGGTCGCGGGGGCTCAAGCTCGCGATTCGCCACGGGTGGCGCGAGGGGCAGAACCGCTACCTGATCGTGATGGTCTTCTTCCTCCTGGTCTGGGCCTTCGGCATGGGCGAGGACGCGCTCGAGAAGCCCTATATCGCGGTGCCCTACTACTTCTTCTGGGGCGTGATCCTGCGCCAGACCTGGCACCTCGCGCGCGCCGCCCGAGGCGTCCGCGCCCGCGCCGCGCCCGCGCGCGCCGCGCCGGTTCCCGGGACATGAAGATCCTGATCGCCCACAACCGCTACCGCGAGGCGGGCGGCGAGGACGCCGTGGTCGCCGCCGAGCGCGCGCTGCTCGCCGCCCACGGCCACGAGACCCTGGCCTTCGAGGTCTCCAACGACAGCGTCGCGGGGCTTTGCGGGCGCCTCGCCACGGCCTGGCGGGCGAGCTATTCGACCGCCGCGCGCGACGCGCTGGCGGCGCGGCTGGCCGCCGAGCGACCCATACTCGTGCATATACACAATTTCTTTCCCCTGCTTTCGCCGTCGCTCTACGACGCCTGCCGCGACGCCGGCGTCGCGGTCGTCCAAACGCTGCACAACTACCGCCTGATCTGTCCCGGCGCGATGCTTCGGCGCGACGGCCGGGTCTGCGAGGACTGCGTCACCGGCAGCGCCTACCGGGCGGCGCTTCACGGCTGCTATCGCGGCTCGCGACCGGGCAGTCTCGCGGTCGCGCGGATGGTCGAGCGCCACCGCCGCCTCGGCACCTGGCGCGAGAAGGTGGACCGCTATATCGCGCTCACCCGGTTCGCGCGCGGCCGGTTCATCGCCGGCGGCCTGCCGGCGGAGCGGATCGCGGTCAAGCCCAACTTCCTCGCCGAGCCGGCCGGGGGCGCGTCCGCACCGGCGGGCGGGGGCGATCGCTCGGGCGCGCTCTACGTCGGCCGGCTGAGCGCCGAGAAGGGCGTGCTCGCGCTGGTCGAGGCTTGGAACGACCTGACGAACGAGCCGGGAGACGATTTCGACTGCCCTTTGCGCATTGCGGGCGATGGACCGCTCGCCGAGCAACTGCGCCGCCGCGCCGGCCCGGCGATCCGGCTGCTCGGGCCGCTCGGGCCGGGCGAGGTCGCGGCCGAGATGGCGCGCGCCGCCTTTCTCGTCGTTCCGTCGGAATGCTACGAGGGCTTTCCCATGGTGATCGCAGAGGCCTATGCCCGCGCCCTGCCGGTCCTGGCCGCGAACATCGGCGGCCTCGCCGAGATCGTCGAGAACGGCGTGACGGGCCTCCATTTCGCGCCCTTCGATGCGCGCGACCTGGCGCGGCGCGCGCGCTGGGCGGCGGCCAACCGCGAGGCGCTCGCGCGCATGGGCGCGGCGGCGCGCGAACGCTTCGAGGTCTGCTACTCGGCCGAGGCCAACTACCGCGCGCTCGAGGCGATCTACGCGGAGGCGCTCGATGGTTGAGCGCGCCCGGGTCATCGGCGTTCCGGTCGCCGCCGGCGACCTCGACGACGTCGCCGAAATCGTGCTGGACGCGGCGCGCGCGGGGCGCGGCGGCTACGTCTGCATCGCCAACGTGCATATGGCGACCGAGGCGCGGCGCGACCCGGCGCTTCTGACGGCGATGGAGAACGCGCTTCTCTGCGCCAGCGACGGCATGCCGCTGGTCTGGGAGCTGCGCCGCCGGGGCCATGTCGCCGAGCGCGTGGCCGGCCCCGACCTCATGGCGGTGCTGTGCGCGCGCGCCGCGGCCGAGGGCCTACCGATCTCTCTCTACGGCGGCGACGAGGACACGCTCGCCCGCTTGCGCGAGCGCCTCGGCGCGCGCTTCCCGGCGCTCGTCGTCGCCGACGCCGAGGCGCCTCCCCCGTTGCCCGCCCGTCCCGGTCCCGATCCCGAGGCGACGGCGCGGATTCGCGCCTCCGGCGCGCGGCTTGTCTTCGTCGGCCTCGGCTGCCCGAAGCAGGAGTTCTGGATGGCCGCCAACGCGCGCGGGCTGCCCGCGGTCCTGCTCGGCGTCGGCGCGGCGTTCGGCTTTCTCGCCGGCACCCTCGATCGCGCGCCGCCCTGGATGCAGCGCGCGGGCCTCGAATGGCTGTATCGGCTGGGCCGCGAGCCGCGCCGGCTGTGGCGACGCTATCTGATCACCAACAGCCGCTATCTCGGCGATCTCGCGCGCGAGCGCCTCTCGCGGGGCGCGCCGCCCCCCTAGACCGGAATGATTTTAGGCCGGCGCGTCATTTCCCTGAACCGGATCGGCGCTTCCCGCGCCCCGCTTCGCACCCCCACCCAACCCTCCCCCTCGATGGGGGAGGGTTGGGTGGGGGTGGGGTGCGCGGCGGACCGGGGGGTACGAGAAGCGCCGATTCCATCAAAAGACATCCCGCTCTAGCGGACGGAGGCGACTAGGGCCTCGAGGCGCGCTTCCATCGCCGCCAGGTCCTCGCCGATCACGACCTCGAAGGACTCGTGGCCGAGCCTTTCGGCGGCCTCGGCGTCGCGCGCGCCGTAGCCGGTCGGCACCAGCCAGCCGCCGGCGAGCCCGGCGCGCCGGCCGGCCTCGATGTCGGTCGCGCAGTCGCCGGCGATCCAGCTCGCCCCGAGATCGAGTCCGAGATCGTGGGTCGCGCGCAGCAGCATGCCGGGCGCGGGCTTGCGGTAGGGGGTCGCGGCGATGCCCGCCGACGAGGGTACGTGCGGCGCGGCGTAGAGCGCGTCGATTCGCGCGCCCGCGCGCTCGAGAGCCTCGGCGACCGCCGCCTCGACCGCGGCATAGTCCTCCCAGCCGAGGCGACCCCGGCCGATGCCCGCCTGATTGGTGACCACGACCACCGCGACGCCGAGCGCATTGGCGCGTCGGATCAGCCGCGCCGCGGCGTCGATCAGGCGCACCTGCTCGGGGCGCGAGATGTAATGAACCTCCTCGATGATGGTCCCGTCGCGGTCGAGGAACAGCGCCGGACGCAAAACCTTGTCGGCATGCGCGGCGTAGACCTCGCGCCACAGCCCGTCGGCCTCGACGTGGCGACGCAGCGCGGGCGGGATCGGCGGCAGGCCTTGGGGGGCGTCGGACCCGTGCATGGCTAGATGTGTTTAAGTCGGCCGGCGCCGATTCGATGCAAAAACATCATGGCTAGCGCGCGACGACGGCGAGATGGGGATGGGCGCGGGCGAGCTGCGTCCGATACCAGGCGTAGGTTCGCGCGAGGCCGTCGTCGAGGCCGGTTCGCGCCCGCCACCCGAGCCGCGTCATGCGCGAGACGTCGAGGCGCTTGTGCGGCGTGCCGTCGGGCTTGTCGCCGTCGAAGCGGAGCTTGCCCCGGTAGCCGACCAGGGCGGCGATCCTCTCGGCGAGATCGGCGATCGCGATGTCGCGCCCGGTCCCGAGGTTGACCGGCGGCTCGTCCGAATAATGCCCGAGCAGATGCGCGAGCGCGTCGGCCAGGTCGTCGACATAGAGGAACTCGCGCCGCGCGCGGCCGGTCCCCCAGACCTCGACCGAGGGCGCGTCGGTCTCGGCGGCGGCGTGCAGCCGGGCGATCAGCGCCGGAATGACATGGCCGGTCTCGAAGTCGAAGTTGTCGCCCGGACCGTAAAGATTGGTCGGCATGGCGGCGATGAAATCGGCGCCGTGCTGGCGGCGGTAGGCCTGGCAGAGCTTGACCCCGGCGATCTTGGCCACGGCGTACCATTCGTTGGTCGCCTCGAGCGGCCCGGAAAGCAGCGCTTCCTCGACGATCGGCTGGTCGGCGTCCCTCGGATAGATGCAGGACGAGCCCAGGAACAAAAGCTTCGAGACCCCGAGCCGGTAGGCGGCGTGGATCACGTTGGTCTCGATCGCCAGGTTGTCGTAGAGGAAATCGGCGGGCGCGGCGGCGTTGGCGAGGATTCCGCCGACCCTGGCGGCGGCGAGCACCACCACGTCGGGCCGCGCGACCGCCATCCAGGCCTCGACATCCGACTGGCGGCGTAAATCGAGACCGTCGTGACGCGCGGTGACGATCTCGCAATCCTCGGCCGACAGGCGGCGTACCAGCGCCTGGCCCACCATGCCGCGATGGCCCGCGATCCAGACCCGGCGGCCCGAAAGCTCGAAAGTTCGTGTCCTGGCGGTCATGGTCGGCGCCCCGAATGGACGCGTCGCTCCCACGCCCCGATGATCCCGGGCACAGAATTGCGCCTTGCCGCGCCCGCTGGCAAGCGCGATTCGCATCTCCGCCGCAAAGAGTCCCCCGGGGAGCCGACAGCCGTGACCGAGAAGTCGTTCATGACGCGCGTCCCAAACCTGCGGGGCGAAGGCCGCCGCGCCCGCAGCTTGACGCGTCCGCGGTTAACAAAGCTTTTCCATCGCGTCCTTGGCGCCGTCGTTCACCCGCCATTAACCGGATCGCGGTACCAAACAGAACGGTGAGGGACATGCAGCGAAAACGATTAACCGTATCCGGAAGCAAAACCTCGACCCAAGTCCGTGGCGCCGGATCGACGCGTACCGGCCGCGCCGCGCGTCGCGTGCGGCTCGGGGTGGCGGTCGCGGCGGCGGCGGCCGGGGTTCACGGCGCGGCGTTCGCGCAGACCGCACTCGAGGATTCGGTCGCCAACCGGCCGCGCCCCGACTTCGACCCGATCGGCCTCGCCGTCGGTCCCGCCGAGAGCTTCAGGCTGTTCCCGACCCTGGGCTTCGCGACCGAGTACACCGATAATTTGTTCCGCACCGCGAACAACGAGACCTCCGACGAGATCCTTCTGATCTCGCCCGGGTTCAACCTGCGCTCCGATTGGATTCGCCACGGCATGGTGATCGGCGCGACGGCGACGTTCGCGCGCCATGTCGAGAATTCAAGCGAGGACTGGGTCGATTTCAACACTTACGCGAGCGGGCGGCTCGACGTCGGCGACGGCGGAAACGTCACCGTCACGGCCGCCTTGCGGCGCGGTCACGAGGCGCGCGGCTCGCCCGACGACCAAGCCCAGACCGAGCCCACGGTCTTTTACGTCGGGAGTCTCGATATCGCGGGGGCTTACGCGGTCGGCGCGCTCGCCTTCCGCGCCGAATTCTCGGCCCGGCGGCGGAATTTCCGCGACGCCGGGCTTTTGAACAACGACGACCGGGACCGCAACGAATACGAGATGCGCGCCCGCGTCGCCTACGAAGTCGTGCCGGGCACGGCCGCCTTCGTCGAGGGCGCGATCGACGTGCGCGACTTCGACGATCGCTTCGACGACAACGGCCTCGAGCGTTCGTCCGACGGCTACGAGCTTCTCGCCGGCGGTAGCTTCGATATCTCGGGCGTCACCTTCGCCGAGATCGGCGTCGGCTACCGCCGCCAGAACTTCGACGACCCGACGCTCAAGCCCGCGGCCGGCTTCTCGTTCAGCGGCCGGTTGACCTGGAATCCGACCGATCTTCTGAGCGTCAACGGCACCGTCCGCCGGCTGGTGCGCGAGACCACGGTGGTCGGCGCCTCGGCGGCGTTCTCCTCGA